>JBAWHK010000251.1:0-7571 GCA_049593795.1 Solirubrobacterales bacterium | reverse complement strand
ATCGCCTGCGGCAATACCTTCATCCTCAAACCTTCCGAACAGGTGCCGATGACCCAGTCGCTGGTCTTCGAATCGATCGACGAACTCGGACTGCCCGAAGGTGTGGTCAACCTGGTCAACGGCGGACGCGAAGTCGTCCAGGGCATCCTCGATCATCCCGGAATCGACGCGATTTCATTCGTCGGATCCGCTCCGGTCGCCCAGCTGGTTTACGAAGGTGCGGCCAAAACCGGCAAGCGGGTTCAGGCCCTTGGTGGAGCCAAGAACCACATGGTTATCTGCCCGGACGCAGTGGTAGATGAAACCGTCAAGGGCCTGATCGGATCAGGTTTCGGCGCGGCCGGACAGCGCTGCATGGCCGGCTCGGTGATCGTCACTGTCGGCGAAGCACACGACCGCATCGTTCCGACCCTGGTCGAAGAAACGAAGAAGCTGAACGTAGGCAATGGCATGGATGACGGAGTTGATGTCGGTCCGGTCATCTCCTGCGAGGCCCGCGACCGCATCGGTGGCTGGGTTCAGAAGGCAGTTGACGACGGTGCTGAACTGCTGGTTGACGGCCGTGAGCCCGGAGGCGACCCGGAAGGTGCCTTCATCGGCCCGAGCATCCTCGACAACGTCAAGAAGGATGACCCGATCCTGGGCGTCGAAGTTTTCGGCCCGGTCCTGACGATCGTCAACGTCGACACGCTTGAAGAAGCAATCGAAGTGGTGAACGCCAGTGAGTTCGGCAACGGCGTCTCGATCTTCACCGAATCGGCACCTGCGGTCCGCAAGTTCCGTCACGACGTCGAGGTCGGCATGGTCGGCGTGAACATCGGGGTCGCGGCCCCGGTCGCTTTCTTCCCGTTCTCGGGCTGGAAGGCCAGCTTCCTCGGTGACCTTCACGCCCACGGCCTGGACGGAGTCGAGTTCTTCACCCGTAAAAAGACGATCACCAGCCGTTACTTCTCCGGAGGAGAAAAGAGCGGCAGCTACTTCGTCGAACACTGACGATGGGCCGATAACTCAGCCATAACCGCCGCCCAATCCGGAAAAGCTGGAACAGCCCGGTTGGGTGGTCTGGTTCTGGCCCTGGCTGCGGTACTGACGGTTGCGTTTGTTCCCCTTTATTCATCGGGAGCGACGATCGTCCAGCAGAACGGCAGCCTGCCGCTTTTCGTCGCTTTCGTCGCAGGTGTGCTCGTCGCGGTCCCGCTTTTCCTGCCGGAGCCCGCCGCCGGACGTTTCGCGATGTTCGGCGGGATCGCTCTTGCGCTGACTTCATTCGTGACTGTGCTCGGGCTCTTCTTCCTGCCGGCGGCCCTGCTGCTTGTCTATTCCGGAGTAGCCGTCCGTCGGCGACCGTTGTCCTGATTCGGGAAGGCGGTCCGTCCCGGGTCATTCCGGAGAATGGTCGCCCGCAGATTTCGAAGTACGGGCAAGGATCCGGGCAAATTCCGGTGGGCACAGCCCCAGATAGCGATTGAAAACATGCCGGGCAATCCGGCCGTGGCCGATCAGGGCGAGTACGGGTTTGACCAGTCGGGGATGGAGCTTCGGCAGGACCTTCTGGCCTTTGAGCATCAGGTCAAACTGGCGGCGATGTCCTTCGTTGAACCGGTGATATCCCTCCAGCGCCTGTTCCCGGGTCTGGAGGCCTTCGTGAACAGCCCGCAGTTCAGTTCCAAGTGCCGCACCGAAATAGAGAGCGGTACGGATGCCTTCGGCTGTTGCCGGTATGCAGTGGCCGGCGGAATCGCCTGCGAAGAACACGTTGTCGCCGGTGGCGGGACGCAACCGGTGCGGGATCCAGTTGCCCTGGTAGCCGTCTTTCTCGACCCCGATGTCTTCAGCCAGCAGGTCGGTGGTTTCCCTGACCGGGAAACCGGGGTCGAACGAGCCGATGCCGACCCGGACCTCGTCGCCGGCCGGGAAAGCCCAGCCGTAACCGGCCGGTACGTACCTTCGGTTGATCCAGACTTCAAACTCGTCGCCACCGGGTGGGGGATGGACTTCCAGCCCTCGTGACAACGGAGCCTCTGGCGGCTGGTAGCTGGCACCGTTTGCCAGGACCCGTTTCCAGCCGAGCGCGTCGACCACCAGCGGGGCGTGAATGATCCCACGATCGGTTTCGATCGCGATCAGATCCGGGTCGTCACTCTCGGCTTTCCCATTGACCTTGGCGGTCTCGAACGTAGCGTCGCACTCGTGCCACATCAAGTCGCAGAGGGTCCGGTAGTCGAAGGTCGAGAAGGTCCATGGGATCTCCAGGCGGGTTGAGCCGTGGGCGGTGTGGATCAGGACGGAATCGAACCGCTGCTTCTCCGATTCCATCAGGCCCAGGACTTCGAGCCAGGCGGTGGGGACAGCGCAGGCCGAGGTCTGGCGTTCACCGATCTCGTAGCGGTCGAGCAGCATCACGTCGGCCCCGGATCCGGACATCTGGCGGGCAACCATCAGCCCGGCAAAACTGGCGCCACATACAAGGAGGTCATGCGAGCCACTCAGGTCGGTGCGTTCTGCGCCACGTTTGGTCGCCCGTTCGGTCATCAACACCCAGATTAATCAACCAACCCAAAAACCCCACGACTGGCAATGAATTTGCGCATATAGATGCGCAATTCATTGCCAGTCCTGTTGGAGCTCTGCCGGGTTTGTTGGTGCTTCCGGTCGGATTGGCTGATTTACGGCCGTTTTTCCGCTTGATTCCCAGCCACAGCGCGGATCGCGCCGGTTTCTGCGATCATCCCGCGACTGTGACTACTGAAAACACACTCCTACACGCCCCAGAGGGGGTACCGGTCGAAGGTTCCAACGGTCTCTTGATTGAGGTTGACGGCCGGATCGTTCCCAACTACGCAGCCACCATGGTCTCGTTTGAGGAAGGCGATGTCGTAAACGGCAAAGTCGTCCGCATCGATCGTGACGAGGTACTGCTCGACATCGGCTACAAGTCAGAGGGTGTAATCCCCGCTGGCGAGCTTTCGATTCGCAAGAACGTTGATACCTCAGAAGAGGTTGAACTCGGCGAAGAGATCGATGCCCTTGTCGTAACCAAGGAAGACGCCGAAGGCCGTCTGATCCTTTCGAAGAAGCGTGCGCGCTTCGAGAAGGCATGGCGGAAGATCGAAGCTGCCGCCGAATCAGGCCAGCCCGTCGAAGGCAATGTCATCGAGGTCGTCAAGGGTGGACTCATCCTCGACCTCGGCATTCGTGGCTTCCTGCCGGCATCGCTGGTGGACATCCGTCGGGTCCATAACCTCGACGAGTTCATGAGCCAGACCCTTGAATGCAAGGTCATCGAGCTCAACCGCAGCCGCAACAACGTTGTTCTTTCACGTCGTGCCGTGCTCGAAGAAGAGCGCAAGGAAGTCCGCGATCAGATCCTCGACCGTCTGCAGCCAGGCGAAGTCGTCGAAGGCAAGATCTCGAACATCGTCGATTTCGGCGCGTTCGTGGACCTCGAAGGCATCGACGGACTCATCCACATCTCCGAACTGTCCTGGAGCCACGTCAACCACCCGTCAGAGGTTGTTGCGATTGGCGACGACGTCAAGATCAAGGTGCTGGACATCGACCGCGACCGTCAGCGCATCTCGCTGGGTCTCAAGCAGACGCAGGAAGATCCGTGGCAGCGTGTGGTCAGCACTTACCGCTCCGGCGACGTGCTGGAAGGCACCGTCACCAAGGTCGTTTCTTTCGGTGCTTTCGTCGAGATCCTCGACGGTGTCGAAGGACTGGTCCACATCTCCGAACTCGCCGATCATCACGTCGAGAACCCTTCGGAAGTCGTGGAACTGGGTGCCGCCCTCAACGTCAAGATCCTCGAGATCGACGAAGAGCGCCGCCGCCTTTCACTCTCGATCAAGCGTGTCGAAGGTCAGAACATGCTGCTCGGTGGACTGGGTGCCGCTCTGGCAGCCGCTTCCGGAACCGCGCAGACAGCCGAACCCGAAGCAGCGGAAACAGCTGAAGCAGCTGACCTGGAGCTCTCCGAAGAGGTATTCACCGAAGAAGCTCCGGCAGAAGGTGGCGACGTAGCCCCGGAAGTCGAAGCTGAAGTCGCTGAAGCCATCGCTGAAGTAGACGTCGCTGAAGCAGCCGAGGAAACAGTTGAAGAAGCAGCAGCTGAAGAAGCTGAAGCTGAAGAGCTTTCCGCGGAAGCAGCTGTTGAAGAAGAAGTGATCGAAGAGATCGTTGAAGAAGCAGCTGTCGAAGAGGCAGAAGAAGAAGTCGTAGCCGAAGCCGAGGAAATCGAAGCTGAAGCAGCCGCTGAAGGGGACGAACAGTCCTGACGGTCGGGCTTACCGGGGGCGTAGCCGCCGGTAAGTCGGAGGCCCTCCGGGCCTTCGCGAATCTTGGTGCCGCAACCGTCTCAGCGGACGCGATCGTGCATGACCTGCTCGATCGCGAACCGATGCTGAGCCGGTTGCGTGAGCGCTGGGGTGATGAAATTGAGAACGACGGGATTGCCGATCGTGCCGCGATCGGCTCCCGCGTCTTCAACCAGCCGGATGAACTGAACTGGCTCGAAAGCCAGGTCCACCCGCTGGTTCACGGCGAAATCGGAAAGTGGTTCGCCGCCATGGACCCTGCCACCAAGGTGGCTGTTGTCGAAGTGCCACTCCTTTTCGAAGGTGAGATGTCCAAAGACTTCGATGTCACGGTCGCCATCGTTGCCGACGAAGAAGTCCGGGCGGAAAGAGCGAGGAGCCGAGGACACGCTGGCGTTGAAGGGCGCGAAGGCAGGCAGCTCAGCCAGGACGAAAAGGCGGCGAGGGCGGACCACATCGTGACCAACGACAGCACCCCCGAGGAGCTCCAGAAGCGGCTTGGGGAGCTGCTTGAACGGCTCACCGGCTGAGGCGGCAAGTTGCCGACCGACTGCCGTCAATAGCCTGTAGATCCCCGTATGGCTTCGAAACGATCCTCAGCCTCTCCAGCCCGCAAAGAGAACCGTGGCGCGTTCCGTGCCTTGGTGACCCTGTTCGCACTGATGGCGGCTGCGGTTATCGCGATCATCCTGCTTTCCGACTTCTTCGAGAAGGGGATACAGGAGGTCACCCTGCCGCTCAAACACGAGAACGTGATCAGGCAGCAGTCTGAAGAAAAAGGTGTGGATGCGGCACTGATTGCCGCCGTTATCTATGCCGAATCACGCTTCGTTGATCAGACCTCGCATGCTGATGCCCGGGGCCTGATGCAGATCACACCGCAGACCGCCCGGGAAATCGAGAAGCTCAGCGGTGGATCGACTTTCGAACTTGAAGACCTGAGCGACCCCGACCTGAACATCAGGTACGGGACCTTCTACCTTGCGCATCTGATGAAGATGTACGACAACAATCCCGTGGCAGCGCTCGCTGCTTACAACGCCGGCCCCGGAAACGCCGATGAGTGGGGTGGCTCGGCAATGGTCGCGGAAGACATCCAGTTTCCCGAAACCAGGGCATACGTCGAAACGGTGCTGGAGAAACAGCGGGAATACCGCCATATCCATGACATAGAACTGGGCTACTGATGAAGCTGCGCACGATCGCTCTGGCCGGGGCGGTCGGACTGGTGCTAGCCGACTCGTCGATAGTCGTTCTGGCGCTACCGGAGATCTTCCGTGAATTCGACACCAGCATCGCCGGTGTCGCCTGGGTGCTGATTATCTTCAACCTGGTTCTGGCCCTGCTGGCCGTACCGGGCGCCAGGCTGGCCCGTCGTTACGGTCCGGGACGATCGGCAGCGATCGGTCTGGCCGTGTTCGCTGGCGGCAGCCTGGTCTGCGGACTGGCAACCGGTCTCGGGCCGCTGCTGACCGGACGGGCCGTTCAGGCAGCAGGAGGCGCGGTGGCCGTAACCGCTGCGCTCGAACTGCTCGGAACCACCCTCGGCAGCGACCGCAAGGCGGTCGCCACCTGGGTCGGGGCCGGAGCGGTAGGGGCGGCAATCGGACCGGGTCTTGGTGGCCTGCTCACCGAACTCGTTTCATGGCAGTCGATATTCCTGATCCAGGTTCCGGTCGCGATCCTCGCTGGCGTACCGCTGAGGGAAATCATCATCGAAGAAACCCGCGAATGGCGGATACCGGAGAACGTCAGCAGTACCGACCAGCGACCGCATCTTCCGGCCAACATCGCGCTGGCACTCGTTTCCGCGGCAATTGCGGCGACGCTGTTCCTGATCGTCCTGTTGCTGATCGAAGGCTGGCGCATGAGCCCGATCGGCGCCGCGGCAGTGGTCACGGTTCTGCCGATAGCCGCGCTTTTTGGTTCGCGCATCGGGCGCAATATCGAGTCGGTCAGGCTGCGAGCCAGTTCAGGAGCGATTCTGCTCGGCGGCGGCCTGGCCGCGCTTGGTTTGCTGCCGGATGCCGAAGTGATCTATGTGATCCCGCCGCAGATCCTTGCCGGTATCGGTCTTTCGCTAGTCCTTTCGGCGCTGACCGAAGCCGCGCTCAGCGGTCGATCGGCCGCAGCGGTTCATGGCGGGTGGACGATCGCGGCCCGCCACGCCGGGGTTGTACTTGGATTGCTGATCCTTACCCCGATCTTCACCCATCAGCTGGAAGCTCAGACCGACGACGCGATCAATGCCGGCACCGCGATCCTGCTCGAATCGAGCATCGATCCGAGCGACAAACTGGAACTCGGAGCGAAGATAGTTGCGCAGGTCGATCTGCAGGGGGACCAGGTTCCCGACATCCGACCGGCCTTCGAACCATTTCCGACCGATCCTGAAGAGCGAAACGCGTATGAAGGGGTCCTGAACGGACTCGAGGACCAGCTCGACCGGGCAGCCACCCATGCTTTCTCCAGCTCTTTCCTGCTTTCAGCCCTGTTTGGACTGCTGGCGCTGATCCCGATCGGCATGACCCGGAGGCTCGAGCTGTGAGCGGGCCACCGGACGAACCGACTGGCGTCATGCCTGACGATGACGAAGATCCAACTTCACGGCTCGACGGCAACGAAGAACCAGAGACGGAGCGGCTTGACCAGCAGCCGGAGCCTTCAGGGGAAGAACCATCCACCGTCCACCTGGCCGGAGGTAGTGGAGATCCGAACGACCAGTTCGAAAGTGCCAGGGTCGCTTCCACCGAGGAACTACGCACTCGTCGCCTAGCGGCAGGAGATGCACCGCGAGAGGAAGCGACTGAAATCCGGCCGGTGCGCGATGAATCGAGGACGCTCGGCATCTGGGTGCTTGCCGTATCGATTGCCGTCGCCGTAGCGCTGGTTGGCGTCTACATCGCGGCCGGCGGACTCGACTACAAACCGGCCGCTGCCGCGGATCCATGTGATGTCCGGCCATGGTCCGATCCCGGGAACCTGGAGGAGACCGCCCAGCAGTTCGCGCTTTCCGCGATTGATGGTGCTGCCTGCGAACTGGATGTGTCACGCGAGGAACTGACCAGGGCCCTGGCGGATAACCAGAGCCGGGCGGAATTTGCCGAGGAGTACGACCTTTCGGACAGTCAGATCGAGGAAGCTCTGCGGTCCGGCCTTAACCGCGCGATCGACGACGCTGAGAATGCCGGTGCGATCAACGGACTGGTGGCCGCTGGGGCGAGGGCGGCGGTCAGGTACCTGCCGATGGACCAG
>JBAWHK010000250.1:0-7927 GCA_049593795.1 Solirubrobacterales bacterium | reverse complement strand
GACGCTGTAAGGGGCCCGTTCCGGCTCGATGCCGGACTCGGCCAGTTCAGCGAGTGTGCTGTCCATGTCCCCGACAGTGATCGCGATGTGTCCGTATCCGGAGCCGATCTCGTACGGCTCTTCGCGGTCGAAATTGTGGGTGAGCTCGAGACGGGGTCCGTCATCTTCGAATCCCATGAATATGTTCATCGCCGAGTCACCGATCGGCAGGCGGCGCAGCACTTTCAGGCCAAGCTTCTCGTAGAAGGTGACCGACGCTTCGGGGTCAAGGACGCGGTAACAGGTGTGGATCAGTTCGGGCATGCTTTGACCTTACCCCGATCCGGGAATGCCACCCAGATTCAGCGTCGCCGGACCCGGAATACGTAGCGGGCCGGGGTCGGGTCAGCATTTCCCGCCTGGTCAACTGCCTTCACCCTGAACACATGGCGTCCTGGCCGCAGCTTGCGATAGATCCGGGGTGAACCGCAGCGCCTGAACTGCTTCCGGTCGAGCCGGCACTGAAAAGTGGAACCCGTTTCGGTCGAACGGAAACGGAAAACCGCGCGATGTTTTTTGCTTCGGCGCGCCGGCTTGCCCGTGAACCGGGTCTGGGGCGCCAGCGTGTCGGCCGGGCAGAGCGTGGCGTCGTTTTCACAGCCGGGCGGTGGCTGGCACATGGTCGGGTCGGTATCGCAGGTCGGTTCGGGGGGTGCGTTGCAGTCGATCGGCATCACCGGATCGACGAAGGTCACCGCGATCGCCAGGTCCCCGAAGCCATTGGCGTGGGTCGGGTCCCGCATGAATGAACCGCCGCCAGCCAGAAATGCCTCATAAGGATCGGCCACCCGGGCGCCGTATTCGGACCCGGCCTGGAAGATGATGTCGTTGAGGCCACTGCTCGCTTCAACCTGGCACTGATCTGCTGTCAGGTTCGTCCCGAACAGGGCCAGGTCGGCATCATCCTGATCCTGTTGCGAGAAGCCTGAACCTTCCCACTTATACGGGTTGTAATAGGACAGCAGCCCGAAGAATTCGTCGCCGGGGTCCCGGTCGAGGGCTTCTTTCAACTGGCTGACCATGTCGCGATAGCTGGCCCTGAAAGGAGCGCAGTCGCTCTCCAGCCCGAAACATGCGTCCCCGGCTAGCGTGTCGTTGGCGCCGATCGCCACGGTTATCGCTTTGGTGTCGTCGGCCGCGTCAATCGCTTCGAGTGCCACCGGGAGCTGCCTGGATTTGAGGCCAGGAAGGACCTCTCCGCCCCGGGCCAGCGCGATGTGCTCGTCCGCGCCAAGCGATTCCTCGAAGCCGGGGTAGTTCCCGAATCCCGAATAGAGAAGATCGACATAGCTCGAGTATCCCCCGGTTTGGGCGCTGGTTGAAGTCGAATCACCCATCGATATGTAAGGGTCGGCCGAGGCTGTCCCCGAGCCCATCAACAGACCCGCGAGAACTGCCGCGAGGGCGACGAACAGGGAATAGCCAGGGACCCGGTGCATGGCCCGGACCTTACGGGTCCGTTCCGAAGGAGGTTCCCTCAGGTTCCGTACCGGAGCCAGCGGAGAAGTTAGGCTGGCAGCATGAACACATTCGATCTCGTCGCCAGCCTGCCACTTGAAATCGAGACGTACGAACTGGAGACGCTGAGCTTCGCGCCGTCACCGGATTTCGAACGGCTGACCACAGTGATCCAGGTGGCGAAAGACGGTTTGACCGGCAACGGGGAAGACATCACCTACGAAGGCCTCGACCATGTGGCCCTGGCTGATGCCGGATCGTACCTCGACCTGACCGGGCCTCGAACCATCGGCGAGTTCTGTGAACTGATGGGAGAAACCGACCTGTTTCCGGCCGGGCCCGAACGTGAAGTTTCACGCAACTACCGCCGGTGGGCATTTGAATCAGCGGCGTTGAGTCTTGCCCTGAAGCAGTCCGACACCGATCTCGCCACCCATCTGGGACGTGAGTTGAAACCACTCACCTTCGTCGCTTCGATGGGCCTCGGCGGCGGACCGGGCAAAACGGGTTCGAACATCGATCTGCTGCTCGCCAAGCTTGAGCGTTACCCCGACCTCAAATTCAAGCTTGATCCGGCGCTCGACTGGGACCAGGACCTGATCGAGCAGCTCGTCCAGACCGGTGCCGTCAACACGCTTGACCTGAAAGGCCAATACAAAGGTACGGTGGTCGACATCGACACCGATCCCGGCCTGTACCAGCGGCTGGTCGATGCTTTCCCCGACGCCTGGCTTGAAGATCCCGACCTGACTCCCGAAACCCGCGAAGTCCTGGCACCGGTAATGGACCGGGTCACGTGGGACGCACCGATTCATTCGGTCGACGACATAGTTTCGCTCGAACACAAACCGAAGGTGATCAACATCAAGCCTTCGCGCATGGGTGGACTCAAATCAACTTTCGATGCCTACGACCATTGCGCCAGGGAAGGCATCGGGGCTTACGGCGGAGGCCAGTGGGAACTGGGGGTCGGCCGCGACCAGATCCAGTACCTGGCGTCACTGTTCCACCCGGACGCGCCGAACGACACGGCACCACGCGGTTACAACGCGGCAGAGCCGGAACCCGGACTGCCGGTCAGCCCCATGGAAATCGATTCAATCGGCTTTGGAGTGCCTAATTGACGCTTAGCGGGCACTAACCCGGCAGACGGCCGACCGAAGTCCCAGCCTGCTGTACGGTAATCGAAACCCCCGAAAAATCGGAGCTCAAGAATGGCCAAGAAGAAGAATTTCGGCGCGGCACTGAACGCCCAGATTTCCAACGAATTTGCCGCATCACAGCAGTACGTGGCGATGGCTGTCTATTACGACAGCCAGACCCTGCCGCGGCTTGCCTCCTTCTTCTACCGTCAGGCGGAAGAAGAACGTGAGCACGCGATGATGATGATCCAGTACCTGCTCGATGTTGATGAGAAGGTCGAAGTTCCGGACATCAAGGCGCAGACCACCCAGTACGACGATCCGATCACCCCGGTCAAGGCCGCCCTTGCCCAGGAAGAACAGGTTTCTTCCGAGATCTTCGGACTCTTCGAACTGGCCCGGGACATCAAGGACTACCGGGCGGAGCATTTCCTCACCTGGTTCGTCAAGGAACAGGTAGAGGAAGTCGCCCTGATGGGAGACCTGCTCAACGTGGTCGAGCGGTCAGTCGAAAACCTGCTGCTGGCAGAGGAATACATCGCCCGGGAAGGCCTCGGCGAGGAGGGCGAAGACCCAACCGCCCCGCCGCCAGCCGGAGGCGGCTGATTCGAACCGGTTGAACCGGTTTCAGCGAACCACCTTTCGGCCGGTTCCCGCTCCTGCGCTATTCTCAGCCGCAGGAGCGGGGGCCGGTTTTTTTAGTGCAGGGTCCCCGGTAGATTCGGGAGAGGACGGATATCCGTCCAACGAGAGGAGATTTTCATGGGGAATGCCGCGTTTTCGGGAACTCGTGTGACGCAGCTGAGGCTGTTCGCACTAATAGTGGGTGCCGCGCTCTGCGCGATCACGATTTTGGGCGCCGGACAGGCCAGGGCGGCTGACCCGGCGATCTTTGACGTTGGCGCCGCATCGGCCAACATCAACCCGGATACACCCCAGTACATCGGCGGCTACGGATACAAGGCCGGGCCCACGATGAACGTGCATGACGATCTTGAAATCCGGGCATTCGTGGTCGGCAAGGGTGAAGAGGCCGCGGCGTTCGTCGTTGCCGACCTCACCGGATGGTTCTCCGCTTACAAAGGTGAAAACCTCGAGCCCTACGGAATCGATCGCACCCGCGAGAAAATCGCCGCGAAACTGAACGAGCACGGCTACAGCGTCGACCGCAAGTCCGTGATCGTTTCATCCACCCACGTTCATGCCGCCCCGGCGGTAGTTGGAATCTGGGGAACCCCGGACGCCGCCTACCTGAAAAAAGTGAGCGACGCCGCAGTTGCTGCGGTTGACCAGGCCGCAACGGAAGCGAAGGCTTCCGAGATCTGGACCGCTGTCGGCAACGTCAGGTCCTTCGTCTGGCAGAACGGTCAGGGAACCAACCATCCCGACGGATTCGGGGTTGATGAAGACCTCCCCGTGATGTGGGCCCGCGATCCGCAGACCGGCGCGACCAATGGCCTGTACGCCAACGTGCCAAACCATCCTGACCAGTTCAACGGCGAAGACAACAATGCGTTCTCGGCTGACTGGACCGGCTACGCCCGCAAGAAGCTCGATGAACTGAACGGTGGAACCGCAGTGATCGGTGCTGGCACCCTGGGCCGCCAGGAGCCGCCGGGAAGCGTCAACACCTATGACGAAGTGATTCCGCAGGGCGAGTACGTCGCCAACGAAATCCAGCGGACGATGGCGAAAGCAACCCCGCTTACCAACGACCTGATCGCTGGCAGTGAGCGGTACATGCAGATGGTGGCTGACAATGCCGAATTGATTTTCGCCATGAACGCGTACTCGCCACCGTTCGGCCAGTGCATCGATGCGTTCGATATCTGCACCATTCCGCGCTCGACCACTTCGCCGTACCTGACTCCGGTCGAAGGTGACGATCCGCTGCTCGGCACCTACACCTCGTCGATCCGGATCGGTGACGTCATTTATTCAACCAACCCGGGTGAAGCTTTCCCCGAGGTCAATGACGCCATCCGTGACTCGATCCACGGCGCACGTCACGCCAACGTTGTGGCGCTCGCCGGGGATTTCCTGGGTTACTACTACGAGCGTGGCGATTACACCGACCAGCAGTTCGGTTCGAGCAACTTCGAGACCTACAATGTCGGTCCCGAATTCCCGCAGATGAACGTCGACATGGCGAGGCAGAACGCGGGCGAACTCGGCTTCTCCACCACCGCTGAAACCGTCCATGCCGTCTTCGATGCGGATGTCGAAGACCGGCCCGGACTCCAGTGGTACCCGGATGAGCTCGAGTCTTCTGACCCGACGTTCAACCTGTATGCCGCCGCCGCGAAGTCACAGGACACGACGGTCCCGGCACCCACGACCGTTGATTGGGACTTCGGCGATGGCACCAACGCCACCACCGACAACGGAGAGCGTTTCGACCACACCTTCCCCGGCCCCGGTGAATATGTGGTTACCGCCACGGTTACGGGAAGCAACACCAAGATCCGTACCTGGACCGACACGATCACGGTGAACCCGCCGCTCAACGTGACCGGCACCCTGAAAGACCGGCCATACAACTCGGCCGCCCTGGAAGTAACCGGCACCGGCGGTTCCGGCAAGCTGGTCGGCGCCAAGTGGACCTGCCCGGACGGCAGCATGGTGAATGGTCTCGCTGTGAACTGCCCGGGTAACGACGCCGGCACCGCCACCGTGGTTGCCGCGGACGGCGCTGGCAACACGGCTTCGGCATCGGTAGCGGTCGCTGCCGGCCCGCCGAAACCGGTCGGGAAACTCAAGGTGACGAAGATCAAGCCGGCATCGAAGAAAGCGGTGAAACGCGGCAAGAACCTCAAGGTCAAGGTCACTGTCAAGAACACAGGTACCGCTGACGCAACCGGCGTGAAGATCTGCGCCAAGGTTCCGAAGAAAGCCAGGAAGGGCGTGAAGTCGAAGCCGTCCTGCAACAAGGCAGGCACACTCGCCCCAGGCAAGTCGAAGACCAAGAAGTTCGTGCTGAAGACAACTAAGAAAGCCGGCAAGAAGACCACGGTCACCTTCAAGGCTTCAGGCAAGGGAGCATCCAACGCTTCCGGCAAGTTCAAGCTGAAGACGAAGAAGAACAAGAAGTAGTTCACCGGCGCAGCACCCAGCGTTGACGAGAGCCCCGGACTTCACGGTCCGGGGCTCTCGTTGGTTAATGCCGGGTTGCCAGCCTGACTGCCGGGGCGCACGGCGACATTGACTACGCGAAGATTGAACTTCGAAACACCATGGCTGACCAGCGAAACCGAAAAATAGAGGACCCCGAATGGCGGGTCGACCAGGACGAACTCGAAACAGCCCTGCGCGTGATCGGGCAACTCGATCGTGTCCCGGTGGAACATCCGGATTCAGTCCGCCTGCAGCAGGCAACCGCCGGGCTTTACAAATCGGTGCGGCGACGCAGAAAGCTCCAGAAGCGACAGGAGCAACTCGAACATGACGCCGCGATCACGGCTTTGACTGCCACCGCGGCCCCGGGACGGATCGATGATGAAACGGAAGGCCTGCCGCTGGTTTCCGAGGCCAAAGGGGCGATCGCCGGGGTCCTTATCGAACCGCGTGCCTGTTACATCTGCAAGAAGAGCTACCGCGAAGTTGATGCTTTTTACCATCAGCTTTGTCCTGAATGTTCCAGTTTCAACCACAGCCGCCGTGACGCCCGCACCGATCTCAACGGCAAACGTGCCCTGCTCACCGGTGGCCGGGCAAAGATCGGCATGTACATCGCGCTACGGCTGCTGCGCGACGGGGCACACACCACGATCACCACCAGGTTTCCGAACGATGCGGTTCGGCGTTTCAAGGCGATGGATGACAGCGCCGACTGGATCGACCGGCTGGAAATCGTCGGCATCGACCTGCGCGACCCGGGCCAGGTTGTTGACCTGGCCGATTCCGTTGCCGCCAGCGGTCCGCTGGACATCTTGATCAACAACGCCTGTCAGACCGTACGCCGCACCCCTGATGCATACGCCCACCTGATCGCTGCCGAAGCGGCACCGCCGCCCGCCGGCTTCCTGCCCCCGGTCACTACCTTCAGCCGCAACGGGGATCTGCAGCCAGGGCAGCTGCCCAGCTCGACCAGCGATGGCGAAGAGGAGTTCTGGGCGCCGACCCCGCACGCCTTGACCGCAATGGCGCTTTCGGCCGGATCGGCCAGCTTCGAGCTGACCGAAGCCGAACGTGCTATCGACGCCGGCGGACTGGTGCCCGACCTGGTCGACACCAACAGCTGGATCCAGACTGTGAACGAAGTCGACCCGATCGAACTGCTCGAAGTCCAGCTTTGCAACATGACCGCGCCGTTCATCCTGATCGGCAGGCTGCGGGATTCCATGGCTTCATCATCAGCCCGGCGCACCTATGTCGTGAATGTGTCCGCCATGGAAGGCCAGTTTTCCCGGGGGTACAAAGGTCCGGGTCATCCTCACACCAACATGGCCAAAGCTGCCTTGAACATGCTTACCCGCACCAGTTCACAGGAGATGCTGGAAAAAGACGGCATCCTGATGACCGCGGTCGACACCGGCTGGATCACCGACGAAAGGCCGCACACGATGAAGAAGCGGCTGGCCGACGAAGAAGAAGGATTCCACGCTCCCCTGGACCTCGTTGACGGAGCCGCGCGGGTTTACGATCCGGTGATCCGCGGCGAGCAGGGTGAGGACATCCACGGCGTTTTCCTCAAGGACTTCGAGCCATCTCCGTGGTGACCGGATCGTGGGTGGCCGCACTGGACCACCCACCATCCTGTCTTTACGGGAGCGACGGGACTTGAACCCGCGGCCTCTGGCGTGACAGGCCAGCGCTCTAACCAACTGAGCTACGCCCCCTTGAGGCATCGGCCCGAAACGCGACCGACGGGCATTATCGCAATGTCGGGACTTTCACGTAATCTGCCCTCCCGCGCGGAGCTTCGTTCCTTTCGCAGCGACTAAGCTGCCGACCATGCAACTGATCACTTTCGCTTCAGGAAACGGGCCTCGCGCCGGAGTTCTCACCGACGACGGAATCATCGATGCCTGGGAGGTTCTCGACCATCCAACCCGCGCCACCCTGCGGGAACTGATCGCGGAAGACCGGGTCACCGAAGTGGGTGATCGGATCGCCAACGGCTCCGAGGTCACACCGATCGACCCGGCCGACGTCAAGATCTTGGCCCCGATCCCGGACCCGGACAAAATCATCTGCATCGGGTTGAACTACAAGGCCCACGCCGCCGAAACCGGCCAGGACCTGCCGAAGGCCCCGATCATTTTTGGCAAATACCGAAATGCGCTGGT
>JBAWHK010000249.1:0-12506 GCA_049593795.1 Solirubrobacterales bacterium | reverse complement strand
GCCCAGCGCCGCCGGCTTGTTGTGCCGGGTAACCAGATGGGCGGTCTCGCGAACCTTGGGGGCCTCCCCCGCTTCGACTTCTTCCCGCTTGATCCGGATGCGGACCGGATCAGTCAGGTGACGCTTGGCCATCGATTCGATCCGCGGTGGCATCGTCGCCGAGAAAAGCATGGTTTGCCGTGAGTCGGGAATTGCCGACATGATCTCTTCGAGCTCGTCGGCGAATCCCATGTCGAGCATTTCGTCGGCTTCGTCGAGCACGAGGATCTTCAACTTGCTGGTTTTCAGCGAGTTGCGACGGATGTGATCGAGCGCCCGTCCCGGAGTGGCTACGACAAAGTCGACCCCGCGCTTCAGCGGGCCTAGCTGCTTGCCGATCGGCTGACCACCGAACACGGCAAGGACCCTGGCACCAACCCCGAGGGCATAACCCTGCGTCGATTTGTGGACCTGAATCGCAAGTTCACGGGTGGGAACGAGGATCAGTGCGGTCGGCTGGTCGCCTGAACCCTCACGGGCGATCCGTTCAAGCACGGGCAATGCGAATGCGGCGGTCTTGCCGGTACCGGTCGCCGCCTGCCCGAGCAGGTCGCGGCCTTCAACCAGCGGCGGAATCGCTTCACGCTGGATCGGCGTCGGCTCGTCGTAGCCGAGTCCCTTGAGTGTCTTGAGGACCGAATCGGACAGTCCGAGATCATCGAAACTTGCAGTCTCGTCGGAGGCCGCGGGGGCAGCGGCAGAGGGTTTCAGAGCAGCGAACGCAGCAGGGGTCATGGAGTTGCCTAACGAGGAAGGTGGGTACAAAAAAGGCGCACGGGGTGCGCCGAGGGGATAGACAAGGTAACAGCTAAAGGCCGGTAAATCCAATGCAGCCGGGAGTTTTCAGTCACACAGCCGCCGGGTAGCCTGCCTGTGAACCGATTATTTGAAAGGTGGACATGGGCAAAGACCAGAAAATCGTGATCGTGGGCGCAAGCCTGACTGGGGCAAAGGCGGCCGAAACCCTGCTTGAAGAAGGTTTCGAAGGTGAAGTGACCCTGCTTGGTTCGGAGGTTGAACGACCTTACGAGCGCCCGCCACTTTCCAAGGAATATCTGCGCGGCGAAAAGCCGGAAGTCCCCCATGTTCACGAGGCCGAGTTTTACGACAGCCCACAGGTTGATCTGCGGACCTCGGCAACCGTGACCGCAATCCGCCCCGAAGACTCAGCAGTCATCGTCGATGAATCTGAAACCGTGGCCTACGATCGCCTGCTGATCGCCACGGGCGCCAGGCCGCGCCACCTTGACCTTCCCGGAAGCGACCTCGATGGCATCAGCTATCTGCGCACCGTCGGCGATTCGAGAACTATCGGTGACCAGTTTCGTGATGGCCTCAGGGTGGTTGTCGTCGGTGCTGGATGGATCGGTTCAGAAGTTGCGGCTTCCGCGCGGCAAAAGGGTTGCGAAGTCACCCTGATCGAACCCGAAGACGTGCCGCTCAAACGGGTCCTCGGGCCGGAACTCGGTGCTTTCTACCGTGACATCCACGTCAACGAAGGCGTGAACTTCATGGGTGGCACCGGCGTAAGCGGATTCAGCGGTGACCGAACGGTGAGCAAGGTGCTCACCGACGGTGGCGACGAGATTCCGGCCGATCTCGTGGTTGTCGGCGTCGGGGTAATCCCCCGGTCGGAACTTGCGGACGCGGCAGGCCTGAAGACAGACAACGGCGTCCTGGTTGACAGCAGTTTCGTTTCAAGCAATCCCGACGTCTTTGCCGCCGGCGATGTTGCCAACGCCTGGTATCCATTTTACGGGCGGCACATCAGGGTCGAGCACTGGGCCAACGCCCGACGCCAGGGTGCCGCTGCGGCAAGGTCGATGCTCAGCCTTGACCCTGACTTCGATCAGATCCCGTATTTCTTTTCCGACCAGTACGACGTCGGAATGGAATACGTCGGCTACACGGACGGAACGGAAGAAGTCGTATTCCGGGGTGATGTCTCTGACGGCGAGTTCATCGCGTTCTGGGTCAAGGACGGGAAAGTCAGGGCTGGCATGAACGTGAACATCTGGGACGTCAGCGAACCGATTCGTGACTTGATCAAAGGCGAAGTCGAAGTCAGTACCGAATCCCTGGCTGATCCCGATGTGAACCTGACATCGCTGCTCCCCGACTGACCCGACGGAACTTTCAGGAACCGGTCATCGCCCGCAGCACATCCTCCGCTGGTTCAGGACGGCCAATGTGGAAACCCTGAGCGAAATCGACACCGGCTTCGACCAGCGCCTCCAGGGTTGCTTCATCTTCCACATACTCGGCGACGGTCAGTTTTCCGAGCCGTTTGGCCAGGTCAACCATGACTTCAATCACCGAGTCGTCCACCCGGCTTCGTGGCGGGGACACGAAATCGCCGTCGATTTTCAGGCAGCTGGCCGGGATGCGTTTCAGATACGCGAATGATCCGAACCCGGTGCCGAAATCATCGAGCGCAAACCCGCATCCGAAATCGTCGAGTTTCGTGGCCAGTGTCCTGGCCTGGGCGACGTTGACGATCGCTTCCGTTTCCGTCATTTCGATCATCAAGTCACCTGCTTCGAAGCGGCCTTCCGCCAGCCGTTCCTGAATCATCTGGATCAGGTGGTTGTCCTCGAGCGAGCTGGCGGAAACGTTGACACTGAGCCGTAATCCTTCTTCGGTCTCAAGCATGTCGAGCGCTTTGCCAACCACCCAACGGTCGATCTGTTTGATGAGCCCGAGCCGCTCCGCGAGCCCCAGGAATGATCCGGGCAGCGTGATTCCGTGCCCGTCAACCATTCGGATCAGGGCTTCGTACATGACGATCTTCCGGCCTGAAAGCTCAATGATCGGCTGGAGGTAAAGCGTGAACCCGTCGCTGAGCAACGCCGTGCGAATTCGCTCTTCCCAGTCGAGCCGTGATTCATACTCGGTGGATCCGGTCCGGGCAGCCGCGATGAAATACCGGTCCCGTCCCCTGTCCTTGGCTTCGTAGAGAGCCCGGTCGACGTCGGAAAGCAGGCTTTCCGGGTCACAGTCCCGACGGTCAACGAATGTCGTGATGCCGATGCTTGCCGTGGTGGACACCGGCCGGTCACCGGCCCGGACCACGTTGCCGTGAAGAAGTTTCAGCAAATCGTTGGCGACTCTCACGGCACCGTCGACCGTTTCGCCGGGCAGCAACACGCCGAATTCGTCGCCACCGAGCCGGGCGACAATCATCTTTTCGCTTGCGTATCCGGTCAGCATCCGGGCGATGCTTCGCAGCAGTTCATCTCCGCCCGGATGACCGTGCGCATCATTCACATATTTGAAATTGTCGAGGTCCAGCATCAGGATCGCCCCGGCGGACGGTCCATCATGTTCGTCCTTCAGCAAACCGTCGAGTTCTTCCAGAAACCGCCGGCGGTTCAGCAGACCGGTTAGGGAATCGACGCTGGCGAACCGACGAAGCATCGCTTCCGCTTCCCTGATTTCCGTTACGTCCCGGGCGATTGACGCCACTCCGACAAGTTTGCCGTCGACGTCGAGTACCGGGGTCGAACTCACCGAAATCATCATTGGAGTTCCGTCACGATGAAGCCTCTCTGCGTCATAGGCCTGTTCATCGCGAAAGCCAGCGTTGATCTTCGCAATCACCGCCAGGTTGTTGGCGCAGGCCTCCCCCGGAAAGATCTCGCTTACGTGCCGGCCAACCACTTCATCCGCGCTGAACCCGAATACCCGTTCCGCGCCGGGACTCCAGCTGATGAAGCGCCCTTCGCAGTCCTGAGAGGTGATGGCGTCATGTGAGGACCGCACGATGGCCGCCAGCTGGGATCGCGCCTGCTCCGCCTCAACCTTGGAGGTCACGTCGCCGCAGACCCCGATCATCCGTGCGGGTTTACCGTCGGGTCCGCTCTGGACCCGCCCCTGGGTAGCCAGCAGGAATTCGGTCCCGTCTGCCTTGAAGGCCCGTTTGGTCTCTTCCCACGGTTCGAAGGTTTCCATCGCGCGACGCAGGCTGCTTTCTGTGTGCGGCCGGTCATCCGGATGGATGCTCAGGATGTAACTCTCGTACGAAGGCACAATCCCGCCAATTTCGTGTCCGAACACCCGGAACATCTGATCCGACCAGGACACCTCGTTCGCGGCTATGTCCCATTCCCAGCTGCCGCGGCCGGAAATGAGCTCGGCCTGGCTCAGCCGGTCCCGCGTCGCTTCGAGCTCGGCGACAGCACCCTCTAGGTCGGTCAGGTCCTGGTCCTTGGACGAAATCGTTATCCCTTTGTCAGCATCTTCATGTCCGGGGCAGATCCGGGCACAGCCATGTGAAGAAGCTAACCGAGTTCGGTCCGGGGCGGTCGAATTCCTACTGTGGTGACAACCATCCCGCAACAGGCAATAAGCTTCATTCGTGGAAATGATTGACGGGCTGATCGCCAACAATCTGGAATTTGCCGGTTCGCGCCCCGAGCAGGATCTCGATGTGCAACCGCAGCGAAGGCTGGCAATCGTCACCTGCATGGATTCGCGGCTTGACGTTTTCGCGGCGCTCGGACTCGAGCATGGTGAAGCCCACATCCTGAGGAACGCCGGCGGCGTGATCACCAACGATGTGATCCGGTCCCTGGCGATCTCGCAGCGTCGCCTTGGCACCACCGGAATCATGCTCATTCATCACACCAATTGCGGCATGCAGACACTCACCGACGATGGTTTCCGGGCCGAGCTTCAGGAAGCCACCGGAACCTCCCCCGCGTTCGCCATCGAGTCCTTTGTTGACGTCGATGCTGATGTCAGGCAATCGATCCTGAGGGTCCGACGCTCCGAGTTCCTGCTCCATCGCGACAATGTGCGCGGGTTCGTTTACAACGTGAAAGACCATCGGCTTCACGAAGTCACCGTCGAAGCCTGACTTTCCGAGCCCGGTTTCTGAATGAGAGATCAGATGGCGATCACCGTTTACGAAAAACCGAGCTGCACTGCCTGCCGGAACCTGAGCCGGTTCCTGGGCGATCAGGGCATCGAGTTCGAGTCGATCGAGTATCACGTGACCGGCCTCACCGAACCCGAAATCCGCGATCTTCTTTCCAAGGCGGGAATCACGGCCAGCGAAGCGTTGCGAGGCCGGGAGGCTCGGGCCAGAGAACTCAAAGCCGAAGGCGCCGATGAGGACACGATTGTCGCCGCGATGGTCGAGGACCCGACTCTCCTTCAGCGGCCGTTTGTGGTGAATGGCGACCGGGCCGTGCTGGCGCGCCCGGTTGAACGTGCGCTCGAAGTCATTTCCTAGGTCCATGTCCGGCGCGACGGGCAACCTCCTGCCATCGCGAAGAATTGACGTTGAGGTGGCCGACCCGGTTGCGGCGCTGGCTGGAACCTGGTTCTTCCGGCGGAAAGTAACCGATCGGACCACCGGACTGGAAGGTCAAGCGGTGGGCACAGCCAGGTTCGAGAAAACCGGGACTGGCCTCGACTGGACAGAGACTGGCACCCTGATCATCGAAGGGCACAGCTTCGACGCAAAACGTCGGATGGCGGTTGTGCGGGACGGTGAAAGCTGGCAGGTGCTGTTCGAGGACGGCCGGCCTTTCCATGATCTCGACCTGGGCCGCGGACGGTGTTCAGTCAATCATCCGTGCGGCGATGACTTCTACGAAGGCAGCCTGGCCCTGAGCAAGGTTGATGATGAAACCACTTTCGTGACCGAGTGGAAAGTCACAGGTCCGCGCAAGGACCAGTTGATCGTCACGGTCTACAAGCGGAATCGTTAGCTAAAGGCCGGATGTTTCACGTCGGGCGACGATCCGGCGCTGGGCCAGCAGAGCAGCGACGGACAGCAGTGCGACAACTATCCCGTAGACGATCGTTGTCGCGCGAAGGCCGAAAGAGGTGCCGCTGGCGAATCCTGCGATCACCGCCGGCACACTGAAAGTGACGTAGGAGATCACGAACGCAACGGCGAACAGTTCGCCCCGCTGGTCGGGTGACGCTATTCGCGCAAGGGTGCCGAAGGCACCCAGGGCGGACGCACCGAAGCCGATCCCGGCGACCACGGTCCCCAGGGCGGAAACCACGGCCAGATCGAGGCCGATTCCGGCCAGAGTCACGACCATTCCGGCGGCAAGGAGGTAGCCGGCCACGCTGAGCGCCTGATCGGTGGTTCGGTTTCGCATGACGAAGGCGGTGACCCCGCCAGTGCCGCACAGCAAGGTGACGACCATGCCGCCGACCAGGTGGCTGTCGACCCCGAAAACCGTCGCGGCCACAGACGGACCCAGCGAAAGGTAAAGACCGCCGAGCGCCCAGCTGGCGGCGAGTATCGGAATCAACGCGTAGACCTGGGGCCGAAGATCCCGTGGAATTCCAACTTTGGGCAGCAGCGACCGCCTTGCCCCGGGCCGCAGGGTCGAAGTCTCCGGCATGAAAGCGACGATCAGTGCCGCAAACACCATTCCGACCAACAGCAGCGCAAAAACGAGGTGGGTCGGGGCCGGCGCGTATTGAATCAGGGCACCACATCCGAGCGCACCGATTGCCAGACCACCAAGTGGGGCAACACCGTTCACCACCCCGGCCCGGTTCGGGGCGTGTGGCGGGTTCAGGTCCACCAGGGCGGCACCCATTGTCGTCATCGCGGCGCCAGTGGCTATGCCCTGGAGGAACCGGGCGATCGCAAGCACCGTGATGTCGCCGGCGAAAAGGAAGAAGAGCAGTGCGACGGTTTCGATCGCGATCGCCGCGCCGAGCACTGGCCGCCGCCCGATGTGGTCGGAGAGGGCCCCGAGGACCAGCAGCGATCCGAGCAGCCCGACAACGTAGATGCCGAAGACGAAAGTCAGGGTAGCGGCCGAAAATCCCCATGCTTCCTGGTACACAATGTAGAGCGGCGTCGGGACGGCTGATGCCGCCGTGAACAGCACGAAGATCGCGGCGATCGCCGCGAATGAGGTCGGGTGCGAGATCCGGGCTCCCGATACCAGCCCTGTTCGCGTGGCCGGTTCTGGTGCCACAGTTTCGGTCATGTGCTCCGGTTCGTGACGATCAGCCGGTCGGGGCTGCTATCTGGATCAGGTTGCCGCAGGTGTCATTCAGAACTGCCAGGCGAACCGGACCCGCATCGAAGGGCTCACGGACGAATTCAACGCCGGCCTCGACCAGACGTGCGTATTCAGCGTCCACGTCCCGGACCGCGAACGCGGTGAACGGAATGCCGTCGGCCATCAGGGCGGCCTTGAACGTTCTGGCAGCGGGATGCTGATCGGGTTCAAGCACGAGTTCGGTACCGCTTTCGACTTCAGGAGACTCAACCGTGAGCCAGCGGTGATCGCCCATCGGGATATCGGCTTTTTTCACGAAGCCAAGCTTCTCGGTGTAGAAGGTCGCCGCTTTGTCCTGGTCGTCAACGAAAACGCTGCTGAAGCTGATCATCATGGTGAAATCGATATTACCGTCAGGTGCCATCCGGTCTATAGGGTCCGTCCATGCCAGAAGAACGCGTCCAGATCAAAATCGAAAACCACATCGCCGATGTCGCCCTGATGCGCAGCGACAAGCACAACGCCATCGACGGCGACATGTTCGAAGCAATCGTGGCGGCGGCCGCCCGATTGGCCGACGAGCCCGGCGTCCGGGCCGTGGTCCTTCACGGACAGGGGCCGAGCTTCTGTTCCGGGATCGATGTCGGCTGGCTGGCTGGTGACGACTCGACCGTTTTCGCCGAAGAAGCAGTCAAACGTGATTCTTTCGGGGCGAACATGTTCCAGCGCGTATCCACAGCCTGGCTTGAAGTACCCGTTCCGGTGATCGCCTCGATCCAGGGGAACTGTTTCGGTGGCGGTCTCCAGATAGCGCTCGGGGCTGACATCAGGATCGCCACCCCTGACTCGAAGTTGAGCATCCGCGAAGTCCACTGGGGGCTCGTTCCGGACATGGGCATCACCGCGACCCTGCCGCGGTTGCTGCCATTGGACGTCGCCAAGGAACTCACTTACACCGGCCGGGTAATCAGCGGTGCGGAAGCAGACGAACTGGGACTCGTAACCCGTGTCGACGAGGATCCGCTGGGTGCCGCCCGAAGCCTGGCTGAAGAGATCGCGGGACGCTCACCCCAGGCGGTCCGTGCCGCGAAACAGCTCTATGAAGCAAGCTGGCACGAAGGCGGCGCGGCTGGCCTGGAACTCGAATCAGAGCTTCAGTTCGGCCTGATCAAATCACCGAACCAGATCGCTGCGGTGATGGCCGGCTTTACGAAAGAACCGGCTGAGTTCACCGACCCTGACCCGGGGGGCCGCGCCGCCGCCCGCTGATCAGGCGCCCGGTTTAACCACCATCAGGAAGATCGCGGCAACCACGAGGAATCCGCTCACCGGTCCGAACAGGGCTTCCCCTCTCGACAACCTGGTGAATTCCTCAGAGAACTCGACCGGGCCGTCCCCGGATGCCTTGATGTCACGCTCGGACACTTTCAGGAGTTTCTTGTCGGTCGGGATGAAATATCCGCCGGTGAGCCCACCGAGGATCAGCACGATCATGAAGCTCGCGCTGATCCAGAAACTGCCGAAGTCCCAGTAGTCGTATCCGGCGACCTGGTAGATCCCGGTCGCGATTATCAGCAGCAGGGCGGGCTGCGCGAAATACCGGTTGATCGTCAGCTGTATCCGGAAGACGAGGGGCATGTGCCGGGGTTCGCTTTTCATCGTGACCGACATCAGGATCGACTCGGCGAAAGTCGCTCCGAGCCCGACCACCGCTGCGGTGATGTGAATCCAGAGCGAAACGTTATATGCGTTGATCAACCCGAACGAGATCTCCATGGAACGACCTTACCGTGGCCTTCGGAACCAAGTCCGGTTTTCAACGATCGATGGACCTGGCCTGGCAGCGTGTTGCGTTGCGGCCCCGGATCAGGTGGTGAGCAGTCCGCCATCCACCGGCAGGAGAACCCCGGTGACGTAGGCCGAAGCGTCGCTCGCCAGAAAGATCGCGGCCGCGACCAGCTCATGGGATTCACCCTTGCGGCCAGCCGGCACCCGGATCATCATGCTTTCCAGGTAGCCATCTGGATACTGATCGGTCATTTCGGATTCAAAGAAGCCCGGGGCGAGGGCGTTGACCCGAATGCCTTTACGCGCCGTCCATTGCTGGGCGAGATCACGGGTCAGGCCGATGATCGCGGCCTTCGACGCCGAGTAGGCCGCCTGCGGCAGATAAGCGGTGGTTGATCCCAGCACGCTGCCGATGTTGACGATGCTGCCGCCACTTTCCGAAATGTTGCGGGCGAAGGCCTGGGCCATGAAGTAGGACCCGTTCACGTTGATGTCCATGACCTTGCTGAACTCTTCCGGTGCTTCCCGCGTTGCCGGCACGGCGGTCGCGATTCCCGCGTTGTTGATGAGGACATCGACTTTGCCCAGCCCGGCAACGGTTTCAGCGATGAACCTGTCGCAATCCTCGGGCCTGGAGACGTCAGCTTCGACTGCCACGCAACGCTTGCCCAGCGCTTCGACCCTGGCTTTCGTCTCCTCCAGCTTTTCGACCCGGCGTGCGCAGATCGCAATATCGGCACCAGCTTCGGCCAGTCCGGTCGCGAAGGCCACACCAAGACCGGATGAGGCTCCGGTAACCACGGCTACTTTGCCGTCAAGTGAAAAGGAACCCAGAATTCCGCTCATCTGCCGGACCCTATCCATCTTTGGACGGAGCAACTTCCGGCATTACCTTACGGATCGCGTCCTGCCCGGCTTCAAGACCCGCGAGGATCCGGGCGTTGTCCCGTTCCAGCCGTCCGATTCGTGGTGTTCCCGGGGCCGGGCGAACTGAAAGCAGGGCAGTTCCGGCGGCGCCATCGACTTCCATCCGGTCGAGTTCGGCGTCGTCGGCGATCAGCCGGGCAGGCCTTTCGAGAAAGGCAGCAGCAACCTCGGGGCTGTGACGGCTTAGGTATCGGGCGACGACGGCTGCTGTCCGGCCACCTTCGCTTGATTCCTGCTCGTCCTGCCGCCGGGAACGAAGCACAAGCACATGGGTCACTCCCTGCTTGATCGCGGTACGGAACGGAACTGCTTCCGACAGACCGGCGTCGAAGAAACGCGTTCCGGCAAGCGCAACCGGTGCGCCTGACATCAGGGGAAGACAGGTGCTGGCCCTGACCGCCAGCTTGAAGGTCGATATGTCGTTTACGAATGGAGCAAGGTCGACTGGCAGACCACTCGACGCATCGGTTGCCATCGGGTGCAGCTGGACGTCACTGGTGATCACCCGGTCGAACGGCATCGGTGTCATCTCTTCGTAAACCACATCGGTCAGGAATACCCCGTCGACCAGCGGGCGGCGGCGCAACAGGTTGCGTTTGCGGATTGCCGCGGTTCGAAGAACCGGATCGGTCCAGGCGGGCAGCCCTTGACGTGCCGCGCCTCCAACAAACCAGGCTCCGTTCAGGGTTCCGGCCGAAGCGCCATAGACGTCGTCGAACACGTCGCGCAACCCATGGTCCTCGAGGGCCAGGGCCATGCCGCCAGATATCACCCCGCGCATTCCCCCTCCCTCAATGACCAGGGCCAGACGGGAACCGTCATCGCGCGCTCCTGGCCGGGAACGCGATGCTGTGCGCGCCGCGATCAGGTCGATAACTGCGTGTCGATTGGTGGCGGGGGTATCTCCCATGCCCGTGGAGGCTACGACGATTGCCTGGCGGAAGGGGCGTTGGCCGGGCAGCCCCCGGTTCCATCTATTGTCTGACCATGGTTCACGGCCTGATCAGAGTGAAAAGTGTCTGCTGAGGCTGCCGAAATTCCCTGTTCGCCTCCGGCTCTATCTTCAGCCGGGGCGCCGGTTGAGGGCTGGCGGGTCTATCAGGCGATCCGTTTCATCCTGCGACCGCTTCGATGGTGGGTTCGGCTGGAGGTAAAGGGTTTGGACAACCTGCCGCTCCGCGGTCCGGCGCTTGTCGTCGCGAACCATGATTCCTGGCTGGATCCACTGGTTATCGTTGAAGCCATGGCCTGGCGTCGGCGGCTGCTGCGTTTCCTGGCCAAATCTTCACTTTGGAAGTCCCGGATCCTCGCCTGGATTCTCGATGGTGCCGTCCAGATTCCGATTGAACGGGGAGCCAATGACACCGCCGCGATGGAATCCGCGGTTGAAGCGATCGGTCGCGGTGAAATGATCGGGATTTTTCCGGAAGGAACCCTTTCCCGAGGCAAGGTACTGCGGGCAAAACGTGGGGTCGCGCGGCTCGCGAAGGCCAGCCCCGGGGTTCCGATCGTGCTGGTGGCGGTTACCGGCAGCACGGTGCTCAAACGGTTTCCGAAAAGGCCGAGGGTGGAAGCCGAGTTCTTTCTGCCTTCCGGGGGCCAGCCAAGGGCCGATGAGGATCCGGCTGAGCTGTCCCAGCGTCTGCTGGATGACATCAGGGACAAGGCACCTCAAATCTTCTGACAGGTTTCTGCCGCGGCCTGCCCGCTGCGGATCGCGCCTTCCATCAGTGCCGCAAACTGACCCGCCGTGTGTTCACCGGCGAATGCCACGGGCCCGACCGGGGCCACCAGTGACGCGGTGATCGTGTTGGTTGGAGCAAGCGAATAGGCGGCGCCGACCCAGGGGTCGTCGTCCCAGGTTGATAGCACGGCTCCGGCCGGCTGAAGGGCGAGGTCTGGCCGCATCTCTGCGAGTGAGGCCAGCCATGGTCCGGGTCCCTCTTCGACCCGCAGTCGTTCAAGGGCTGGCGCCGAACCGGCGAAGCAGCTGACCACGGGTACCGGTGTCCCGGTCGAATCGGTCTGGGTCCAGCACCACCACCGCCCGGGAACATTCATCACGGCAGCCGGGGGAGCCGGCTCGGTGAGAGGGACGAACAGCTTTGCCGCGTGGCCGTACTGGATCGCCGCGATCGCTTCATATTTGGCGGGAGGCAGGCCCGGCTGAAAATCAATCCTGCCAAGAACGCTGGCGGGAACCGCGATAACGCAGCGGTCCGCACTGAACCCGGCCCCGGAGGAACAGCGCACGTTCACCCCGTCCGCGCCCCACACCACCGATTCCACCGCGTCGTTCAGCCGTACCCGTTCGCCGAGCCGGCTGGCCAGCCCCAGGGCGAAACCCTGGTTGCCCCCATCCAGACTCGGGGACGTCTCTTTGCCGATCCTTGCCACCCCGGCCAGGTCGGAGGCCGGTACCTGGTCGGCGAGTCCGGCTGATGAAATCTCGAGGCGGGCAAGAATGGCGGCCCGCACCGCTTCATCGATGTCGAGGGATTCGATCAGCTGGCCCGCACTCATTTCCCGATCGGGGGCGGCCAGAGCACCGCGGATCGCCTCGGCACCTTCGGCCATTCCGTCCTCGGTGATCTTGCCTGCACCCCAAGGTTCACGGTTCCCGTAAAACATGCCTTTGTCGACCAGAGCGATGCCGAGATCACTGGCCAGTTTCCGGGCTTCAGTGTTCCCCGGAAGAATGAACTCCGCCCCCATTTCAATCGTCGCGCTGCCGAGCCGGGTTGACCAGGTTCGACCGCCGACCCGATC
>JBAWHK010000248.1:0-6383 GCA_049593795.1 Solirubrobacterales bacterium | reverse complement strand
GCACATCCTCGTACGTGACCTCCAGGGTTCCTTCATCGAAAGCGGCGCGGGATGGCTCGCGTTGAGCCAGCCCCGAAGGCAAAATAATAGTGCGGCGAACGTCTCCTACTGTGACGATCAGCTCATCCCCGACCTGTTTCAGGTCGATCTGGTCCTTTTCGACGAACGGAGCGGCGATCCTGATCACGGTCGAATCACCATTGCTGGTGAGCTCGCGGGCCAGGCCCGGATGGAAGATCGAGGCGGGATCCTGATCGCCGAAAAGCTCATCGGAAAGCCGGCCGTGCATCTCTTCGCCGATTACTTCCTCTTCGAAGAATCGGGATGTGAGAATCGGAACCGGGGCAAAACCGTCGGCTACGGCATCGAGCTGTTTCTCCTGCTGATCACGCCAGGCACCAAAATAGGTTCCCGCGACTTCATCCGGAAATATCCGGTTGACCACGACCGCATCGGTCTGGTAGCCATAAAGGCAAAGGTAGGTGTAGGTGCGACGGGCCTCGTTGATCACCATGCGATCGGGATTCATCACCAGGCGGATCGAACAGTGGTCGTGGTCCCTCAGGATCGTGTCCATCTCCAGCAGGTTCTTGACCAGATGATCGACTTCTTCCATCAACTCGGGATCCGGCAGCGGCAGGTCGAGGGCGCGGGCCAGCGGAGCAGCAGCGCCAAGCAGGCCACGGTTGAACGGGAAGGCTTTCTTCACCCACCACTGGGCTACCTCCGGGAAGCCGAGCAGGCGCAGGGTTTCGCCGCTGGGGGCACAATCGACGATCACCACGTCGAACTCGTCAGCGTCCCAGTGACTCTTGATCTGTAGCAGCGAAAACAGTTCGTCCATGCCGGGCGGAACTGTCAGTTCCTCGGCGCGGATCCGGTCGACGCCCTGATTGAGCAAAAGACCGGTCAGCCACGACGAAACCCGGTCCCAGTTGCGCCGCATCTCGGCCGCGGCAAGGATCTCCTGGCCCCAAAGCATCGGGGTGATCTGGCTTGGGTCCGGGCCCAGTTCCTGCCCCAGCGAATCGGAAAGACTGTGGGCCGGGTCGGTTGACATCACCACCGTTCGCAGTCCCCGGTCGGCGCAGCGCCGGGCGGTGGCCGC
This sequence comes from Solirubrobacterales bacterium, assembly GCA_049593795.1. GTDB lineage: Bacteria > Actinomycetota > Thermoleophilia > Solirubrobacterales > 70-9 > 67-14. The sequence continues at coordinate 5,275 of JBAWHK010000248.1, read as the reverse complement.
GGCAACGCTCGTCTTGCCGACGCCTCCTTTGCCGGTGTAGAGAATTGTGCGAGGTGGCATGAAGCCCCGAGCGTATAGGCTGCTCGCCCTTGAAACGGCTAACCCTCAGCATCGTCGCCTGCTCGTTGATTTCAGCGTGTGTGCTGGCCGCGGGCTGCGGCGGCAAAGAGGAACCCGTGCCGGATCCCGGTGACCTGATCGATCGTGCTTTCGCAGAGGATCCTTCGACGCTGGGGTTTCTCGGCGGGGGGCAGGTTGAAGTGACATCGCTCGGCTATGAAGACGCGCCGCTCGAGACGCGATCGATCAAAGTCAGCTCAAAGGACTACGCCGCGATCCTCGGCGCGATCGCCGCACCCCAGAAAGGCCTGCGATCGGCAATCAGCGACCTGCGGTACGACGGGACCGAAACGATCGATGGCCTCGAGGTCGATCGCGTAACCGGAATGCTTGACGTGGCCGGACTGGTGGACGCCATCGAGAAGGCCGGTTCGCCTGAAAGCGAACTTGACCGTCTCGACAGTGGCCTGCCGGGTTCCAGCCAGCTTTCAGAACTGGAGCAGACGCTGGTCGATGCCAGATTCGACCTCTATGTAGCGGAAGGTGGGGGTTCTTTCGAGCAGCTTGACCTGACAATCGCCCTGGACGACCGCGAGAATGCGTTGCCACCCACCCGAATCCGGTTTTCACTGACCGAATCCGAACCCGAGGAGTTGTCTCCCTAGATGGAATACGTACTCCTGCTGATCAGTTTCGCGGTGATCCTTACCGGGGCCCTGCTTTTCACCAACGCGATCGAGTGGCTGGGACACAAACTGAACCTCGGGGAAGGCGCGGTCGGCAGCCTGCTCGCTGCTGTCGGTACCGCGATGCCGGAAACGCTGATTCCGATAGTCGCAATCATCGGTGGTTCGGTTGGCAGTTCCGAAGTCGCGATCGGCGCGATCGTCGGGGCCCCGTTCCTGCTCGCTACCGTCGCCATGGCTCTGGTCGGAGTTTCCGCGATCGCCTATACGAAACGACGGCCGCAGGGACATCGTCTCGAAGTTCACGTCGAGACCCTCGATCGCGACCTGCTCTTCTTCATGTGTTTCTTCGGGCTGGCCTTGCTGATCGGGCTTTTCGACACACCAAAGGCCGTCGAGTACGCGGCCGGCGGAGTGTTCCTGCTCGCCTACGGCTGGTACGTGAGGGAAACCATCAGGAACGGTGGTGATGCCTCGGAGTCCCACGAAATGGATCCGCTGATGATGGATCGCCGCAGCGAGCGTCACGACAGTCCGCCGCCGACCTTCATAATGATCAGCCAGTTGCTGGTCGGGCTCGGCTCGATGGTGGGCGGGGCCCACCTCTTCGTCCATGAACTCCTGAACGTCGCCGAGCATCTCGGCGTCTCGGCGATAATTCTTTCGCTGATCCTCGCGCCCCTGGCGACCGAACTCCCGGAAAAGGCAAACAGTTTCTTCTGGGTCCGGGAAGGCAAGGACGCCCTCGCGCTCGGCAACATAACCGGGGCGATGGTTTTCCAGTCAACCATCCCGATTTTCTTCGGCATGGTGTTCATCGACTGGGGACTGGACAGGTACGCGATCCTCTCGATGTTCCTCGGCCTGCTCGGTGGAGCCGTCGCTTACTGGGCCCTCAGGAAACGCGGTGAGTTCGGCAAGCTCGCGATTTCACTCTGGGCGATTTTCTACCTGACCTTCCTGGGATTTGTCATATTCAGTTGAGCCAACGACGACGGGAGTAGCGATGAGATCAGTTTCCGCAACACGTATCGCCGGGATAGCCCTGAGTTGTCTGGCGGCCGCAACGGTGTTTGCCGGCTGCGGTTCGAACGATGATTCGGACTCCGGTGCCGATCAGGTCGCATCCGTTCAGAAGCAGATCGACGAACTCAAGGCCAAGGCACGGGAGGCCAAGCTCGAATCCCGGGAACTCCGGCAGCAGATCGCCGACTCGAAAGAGGAAGTGGCGAAACCGCCAGCCACCGGCAACAGCGAAACGGTCAGATCTTTCACTTCGTTCCAGTCACCGACCGGCAACATCGCCTGTTACATGGACCGCAAAGAGGGGGTCAGGTGCGACATCGCAAAGAAAACCTGGGCCGCGCCCGCAAAGCCCTCGAGCTGCACCCTCGACTGGGGGTCAGGTCTGTCGATCAGGAAGGGGGAAGGTTCTTTCGTCTGTGCCGGAGATACCGTCATGAACCCGGGTGCCCCGATCCTGAAATACGGTGAAAGCTCGTCCCAAGGTGTTTTCAGCTGTGAAAGTTCAGAAAGCGGGATGAACTGCATCAACACCGGGACCGGTCACGGTTTCATCCTTTCGAGGGCTGACGCCCTGGTGTACTAGGCGAAACGGACCGGGATTCAGATGTCGCGGACAACGCGGCACGGATTGCCGACCGCGAGCACGTTCGGTGGTACGTCGCGAATGACGACGCTGCCAGCCCCGATCACCGAGTTCTCACCGACAGTTACTCCGGGGCAGACGATCACCCCGGCACCCAGCCAGACGTTGTCTTCGATCGTCACCGGGCGATTCAGCTGGATGTCCTTGCGGCGCTCAACCGGATCGATCGGGTGTTCGGCGGTCAGGAGCTGGACGCCGGTCGCAATCTGAACCTTGTCGCCGATCAAAACCGGGGAAGAGTCGAGCACGACGCAGCCGAAGTTGATGAAGGACCCTTCGCCGATTGAGATGTTGAAGCCGTAGTCGCAGGTGAAAGGCGCCTGGACATAGGTGCCGGTTCCGGCAGCACCGAACAGTTCACCGAGCACAGTGCCATCGAGATCCTGTTCGGGCAGCTGGTTGAATTCACGGAGGACCGCCTGGCAATGATGTCTCGAAGCGACCAGGTCGGGATCGTCGGCGAGGTAAGGGCCTCCTGCCAGCATCTTTTCCATTTCGGAGGCCATGCCGGCTCGACCGTCAGACCGGGGAGCCGACAGCCAGCAGGTAACTGCTGGTGTAACTGAACCCACCGTCGGTGGATTCATTGCCCGCTTCGAGTGCGGCATGCACTTTGTGGGAAAGGGCTTCGAAGTTCTCGTCGCCGATGGTTTCTTTCACGGTCAGCCACATCGGGTGGTGCTGCTTCCATTCTTCATTCGTCGCTTTGGCTGATTCCGACCGGAAGACGAGTTCTTTCTTCTCGATCTGGAGGGCGATTCCGTGTTCGGCGAACAGCATTTTCAATCCGGCTTCATCACCCCACTGGAACGGAGTGGAGCCATCTTCCGGCAGGTCGAGGGCGTCGGCGACAGCGGCCCGGTTCAGGTTCGCGATTTCCGGCAGCAGGCCTTCGTTGGTCCAGGTGGTGACCGCGACCCGTCCGTGCTGATTGAGCACGCGGGAGATCTCGCCGACGACCGCATCGGCCGGGCTGCCGAAAATGATTCCAAAAACCGAAGTGACGACATCAAAGGAATCGTCTGCGAAAGGCAGTTCGAGCATGCTGCCTTCGACCCAGTTCACGTCGACGCCGGCGTCGGCGGCCCGTCCGCCGGCTACTTCAAGCAGACGCGGGGCAAGGTCGAGGCCGGTAGCTTCAGCGCCGCGGCCGGCGGCGATCAGGGTGGCGTTGCCGGTGCCGCAGGCAACGTCGAGGGTCTTCTGTCCCGCAACCGGTTCGGCTGCGTCAACCACGACTTCGGCCACCGGGGCCAGCTGGGCGGCAGTCAGTTCGTAAGAACCTGTGCCCCAGTCAGACACGGCTCAGACGGTGGTGTTGATCTCGACCAGCGCCTTGAGCACGACATCGTCGTGCTTCTTCGGCTGGACCTTGGGGAAGACCCGGACGATCTTGCTGTCGCCACTGATGATGAAAGTTGCGCGCTGAACACCCATGTAGGTGTTGCCGTACATCGATTTCTCCACCCAGGTGCCGTACATGTCGGAAACCTTGTGGTCCTTGTCGGCCAGCAGCGTGAATCCGAAGTCATTGGCTTTGTCGAACTTCTTGATGGCTTTGACGTCGTCGGGCGACACTCCGATCACCTTGGCACCGGCGTTGTTGTACTCCGCCATGTGGTCGCGGACGCCGCAGGCCTGCGTGGTGCATCCTGAGGTGTTCGCTTTGGGATAGAAGTACAGCACCACGGTCTCCCCGGAAAAATCCGAGAGAGTGATCGTCTTGCCGTTCTGATCCTTCAGAGTAAAATCGGGGGCTTTTGAGCCAGCTTCCAGCACAGTCCCGGATTCTAAATGATAAGGGTGGACTCAAGCAGCTTGGCCAGCGTGATCGCGCAGCTACCTTCCGGATCTTTCTCCGGGTTGAAGCAGGTTATGTTGATTCCGATCAGGTCCGGTGACCCGGCGAGCGGGGCGAGCAGGGCCTTGAGTTCGGGCACGCTCAAACCGTCGGTCATGAGGTAATCGGTCGCGGGGAAGGCATCACGATCGAGGATGTCGACGTCGAGGTGAAGCCAGAATCCCTGGCCGCTCGAAGTCAGCTCGCAAGCGATTGATTTGCCGACCTGGTCGAGGTCGGCGTGGCGCAACGAGTCTCTGGATTCAATCCGGCCGATTCCGAGGCCGGCGGGAAGCGGGGCGATCAGGTCGAGTTCTTCCTGGTCCCTGGCACCGATGAAAGCGATGCTTCCCGGATCGACCAGCGGGGTCTCGCCAAGCACCTCGAGAAGTTCGGGCGGAGCTATCCCGAGCGCGGCCGCCACCGGCATGTCGGCGCCTTCACCGGTCGGTGAGGTCTTTCCGGTGAACAGGTCGAGGTGACCGTCAAAGAAGGCGAGGCCAATCGGACCGAGCGAATCGCGGGCGCCGGCCAGGGCGGGGGGCAGCAGGGTGCAGCAGCCACCAAGGATCACCGGGACCTGGCCCTCGGCGGTGATTTCTGCCACCCGCTGACGGACCTCGACACTCATCCGGACGACGTCGGCAAAGTCGAGCCAGCCGTTGGCCGGGTCACGCTGCGAACCGCGGATCATCTGTTTCGTGTCGCCCGCGTCGTTGAGTGAAAGACCGGCGAGACCCTGGCGCAGACTCGCCGGGCCGAGTTCGGTGCCTCCCTGCCTGCCGACGCTGTCAATCGGAACCCCGAGAAGCGTCAGCCGGCTTTTGTCCATCAGATCACGGGCCCGTCTTCATCGTCAAGGATGTCCAGATCAAGGTCGTCCGGTTCCGGAGGGGCTTCACCGACCTGGCTTCCGCGGCCAGCGTGATTGTCGTTCTGGAACTCATCGATCAGCTCGTCCCGGCGCTGCTCTTCGACCGGGGTGTCCTCAGAGATGCGGACCCATTCGGCCCCTTCGAA
>JBAWHK010000247.1:0-9703 GCA_049593795.1 Solirubrobacterales bacterium | reverse complement strand
ATGTGGAAGCGATGGAAGAACAGGTGGAACGCTTCGCCCCGGGTTTCAGGGACCGCATCCTTGCGCGACATGTTCAGGGCCCGGCGGACCTCCAGCGAAGCAACGCGAATCTGATCCACGGTGATGTCGGCGGCGGCAGCTACAAGCTTCGCCAGGCGGTCTTCCGTCCATTGCCGGTTCTGTCGCCCTATTCCACGCCGGTGTCCGGTCTGTTCCTCGGCAGCGCCGCAACCTTCCCGGGCGGGGCTGTTCACGGGGTGCCCGGAGACGCAGCCGCAAGGGCCGCGCTCCGACGTTCGTCCTGAAGCTGGATTCCCATGTGGTCAGAGTCTCATCGAACAATTCCCGAACAGCGTTGATCCACCGTCAGGAACGGTGTCACCCGGAATGAAAAACGTCATGCGGAAAAACATCAGGTATCTCGGACCTTCGTTAATAATCGGTTTGGTCGTGGCGCTGGCGGTACTTTGGATAGTTGCCCGTCCGACTGGTGAACCGACCGGTTCCTACGTCGGTCAGTTTCTCGGGGCCGAGTCCGTGCTGTTGCTTTCGATCGGCCTCGTTCTGGTCAGCACCTTGCCCTGGGTCGATTCCTATTTCGATGGTATGGATCGGGCCGCGATCTGGCATCGGCGTGTAGCGATCACGGGAATCGTTCTGCTGCTGCCTCATGTGCTGCTGTCACAAGGTTCCGGCCCGGCACCCGAGGTGTTGGGCAATGATTCGTGGGCTGGACCGGCTGGGGTTATAGCTTTGGTCGGACTGGTTATTTTGGCTGTCTGGGCGATTCTTCCGCGGTGGCGTTCGATCGTGCCGGGATTCGCCCAACGACCGATCGCAGCGATTCACGATTTGCCGCCATCGCAGTTCATTTCGCGTCTGGTCAACAACTATGAAATCTGGCGGGGAGTTCACCGAACGACAGGGATATTCGTCGCGATAGCGGTGGCCCATGGGCTAGGTGACGCCACACTTTTCTCGGCCGCCCCCGTGCTTCGCTGGAGTTTCATAACGATCGGTGTTGTGGGTCTGGCGTTCTATCTATATCGCGAACTTTTCGCGCGGCGCAGCCACCGACTTCGTGACTATCAAGTCAGCGAAGTCAAAACGGTGGGCAAGGGGTGGACCGAAATTGTCCTCAGCCCGCTTGGCCCGCCTATCAACCATGGTGCGGGACAGTTTGTGATGCTCAGCCTCGAATCGAAAACAGGGTGGGAACGCCATCCGTTCACCTTGGCTAGCAGCCCGTCGGAATCAGACATTCGATTGACCATCAGGGCGCTTGGGGATTACACATCGGGCCTGTCAGAGGGTCTGCAGCCTGGTATGCCGGCCGTGTTGGGCGGACCCTATGGCCGCTTCAGGCATTCGAAAGGCACCCGTCGCCAGGTGTGGGTAGCCGGGGGTGTTGGCGTGACCCCGTTCCTGAGCTGGATCCGCTCTCTCGACGAAGATCCACTTCAGGGTCCGGTCGAGTTTTTCTACACGGTCCCCGATGAAGCGCCTTATTCAGAGGAAATCGCGGCAATTGCGGATCCTCACAGTGACCTTGCCTTCCATCTCGTGCGAAGCGATGCGGACGGCTATCTCACGGTTGACGATCTGCTGGAAGCCCTTGGTGGAGATGTCGATGACGTCTCTGTTTTCATGTGCGGACCGAAGTCAATGGTGCATGTTTTTCGGGAGGGCCTGATGACCGCAGGTGTTCCCGGCCACCTGATCTTTCACGAGTATTTCGATTGGCGCTGACCTGACGGCACCTGTCTTTGCCTGATCCTGGCGTGGTGCTAATCGCTGTCAAGTGCTGCCGGGTCGGCTGCCTTGAGGAAGGGCGTCAGGTATTTGCCCTGGACCTTCTCCGCCGGGTCCCAGGCATACGGTTCTGAGCTGCCCGATCCGGGGCCGAGATCGATCAGCCCGTCGGCGGTCGCCAACGTCCCGCGGTACACCGGTTTGAATGGCTTCGGTGCTGGACCTTTCCAGGCGGCGGCAGCGATGGCGCTTGCGACCACATCGGCCTGTTCGGTTGCGAGAGCACCGAACTTCACCGGGTTTGAGGTCACATCGCCAGCGGCGAACTCACGGCTGTGCTGCTCGATCTGTCCGTATTCATCGACCGGGATGTAACCCTGTTCGTCGTATGGCAGCCCGGAGATCTTGCGTCCGGTAAGCAGGGGGAGGGCGATCGCGAGGTCAGCTTTGATCTGTCGCCCGTCGGTTGTGACCAGCACACCGTCCTGATACTCAGCCGGGGCGGTTTCCAGGATCGTTTCTACGTTGCGGTAACGCAAAAGGGCGGAGACCTTTTCGCTGGCTGCCTCGCCGAAGAGTTCAAGCACAGATTTCTCCGGCGTGACGATGGTCACCGTGCCGCAAACACCGGGTTCAGCCGCTATGAGCAGCGCGAGCTCGTAAATGGGAAGTGGCCAGGTGCCGCCCGCAGGCATTGTCACCACGACATTCACTTCCTCCCGGTCGCGTAATGGCGCCAGCGCTTCGGCCACCGCCTCGTTGCCGGCCGGACCCCAGTAGGTGATGGTGCCGGGCACCGAGTAGAGCGATTTCGTGCCAGGTGAAGCAATCAGGTAGTCGTATTCGAACTCGGAGCCATCCGAGAGTTCGAGTCTTCGACGTTCGGTGTCAACTTCGGAGACACTCAGGTTGTGGAAATTCGCGCCGGCAGTGGCAGCCAGTTTCTTGAGATCGAAGTTGAGCAGACCGCCACGACCGAAGCCGCTCAGCACGGCCAGCGGTTTCAGTACGAATCTGGACTTGGGCGAGAAAAGGTGAACATCAGCGCCCGAATAGGAAATGGCGTCAAGGGCGAGCATCGCTTCGAGTGCGGCTACTCCGCCTCCGATGATCGCCACTTTTACTGGTTGAGAAGAATGGGAGCTCATATCCTTGCGCTTTCCTTTCTTTTCTCCGAGCCTACGTCGGCTGGCACGTCGTGTCCTCAGTAGTTTGCACCGTTTTCCGAGTATGGTGTTTGCACGATGAGCGGACTGGTGCGGGGATATCTGGGCATGTCACTGGACGGGATGATTGCCGGGCCAGACGACGAACTCGACTGGCTCACCGCACCGCCCCGGCGACTGACAGAAGATCCGGTTCCATCGACGGATGACGAATGGGTCTCGTTCGATGGTTTCACCAGCCAGGTCGGTGTCATGCTGATGGGCCGGCGCACCTTCGATGTGGTCAACGCTCTCGAAGATTGGTTTTATGGGGATCTCAAGGTGCTGGTCGCCACCAACCGGCCGTTGCCTTCGTCGATACCCGCGACCGTTGAGGCTGTTTCCGGTGACGTCGCGGAACTGGTTTCCGAAGCGCTCAGGCAATCTGGCGAGCTTGACGTCTATTTGGATGGCGGACAGCTGGTGAGCGCCGCTCTCGATGCAGGCCTCCTGGACGAGCTGACCACTACCGTGCTGCCCACGGTCAGGGGGGAGGGGATCAGCCTTTTCTCGAACCTCCGGGGTCCGCATGATCTTGATTTGACCAAGGTCGCCACGGACACCTCTGGCATGGTGCAGCTGACCTGGGTGCCGCACCGCTGACCGGGTGACGGAACCGTTTCATGCGATGGTTCTGTCAAGGGTCCAGAGCAAAGCCGCGAAGGATCCATCTGGCAAACGCGATCAGCCGCTCAGCGTCCTGACATCGCGTTCAGACCCGAAGTCCATGCGGCTTGAATATCGGCGTCAGGTGGAAACCTTCCACTGAGTTCGAGCATCACCAGGCCGTGCGCCATGGCCCAGCAGGCGCGGGCCCGATCCCTGTCCGAGTTGACGGCTTCCAGCAGGGCTGACTCCGCTGAGGATTCGACTCCTTCTTCCAGGTTCTCGCGGTCGAGCGGGGTAGAGGTGGCGAGTTCGTACAGCGCCGGGTTGGCCAGCGCCCATGCCCGGTAAGACTTGCCGATCTTTGCCAGATCCGGCCCCGCTTTGTCAAGCGCCGCTCCGATTTCGATCAGTGCCTGTTGGCTCAGCAGGGTTTCAATTTCGTGACGGCTTTTCACGTGTTTGTAGAGCGATGGCGCCTTTATGTCCATCGCGCCAGCCACCGCCCGCATCGTGAGGGCATCAGGGCCATCGTCTTCCAGTAGCTGCCGGGATACCAACACGATCTGGTCGCGCCGCCCTGGGGCTTTGCTCAATTTTTCTTCTCGCATCGTTCGCGAAGGGCTTCGTTCAAAAGTTCGAAACCACGTTCAGTGTTTTTCAGAGCGCCTCCGAGCAGCCCGACCGCCATTCCGGTGAATTTCTCACCCTGAAGGAGTTCGGTCCCTCCATTGTCGAGTTCGCGCAACTGGAAGTAGTGTTCGCCGTCGAAGATGCCACGGACGCCGAGACGTCCGAGCCAGCGAAGCTCCCGTCCGGGATCTGCCTTCAGGACGGTGGGGCGGAAACTCATGCTGCGGCCATCCGGAGGGGCGATTCGCAGCCTCAGACGCTGGCCCTCGGTCACGTCACCAGATGCACTGGTTATGAAGGGGTTCCAGTTTTCATAGGACTCGAGGTCGGTCAGGACCTTCCAGACCTCATCCGGGGCGGCGGCAATTGTTGTTCGAGTCTTGATTTCACGCATGATTGCAACCTTTCCTAGTTGGCTAACAACGTTAGGCTAACATGGTTAGCCCAGCTTGTCCAGTGGATCGGAAGCGGCACGAACTCATCTGTTGCCGGCTTGAAGGAAGGCAGCAGCAACATTTCGGCAATCCGTCCCGGATATCAATCATCGGACAGTCAGCATTCGAAGGAGGTCCCTTGAAACACCTTGCTGTAGCCAACCTCGAGATCACCGATCACGCCTGGGTTCCCGAATATGTAGAACGCACCACGAAGATGGTCGAACGGCATGGAGGCCGGTACCTGACGCGCACCACCAGAATCGATCAGCTGGAGGGTGATCGGGAGCCTCCGCAAATCGTCCTGGTCATTGAGTGGCCATCGGAGCAAGCCGCGACGGGCTTTTACGAATCGGCCGAGTATCGACCACTACTGGAAATGCGGAAGAACGGCTCCACCGGAGATTTCTGGCTCGTGCCGGCAGAAGATGTGAACGGGGTCGCAAGGATTGATCCCTGAACTGGGTGTTGCCAATCCACGGTCCACCAGTATCAGCCGAAAGTGCTGCCGGATATCTGGATGACTATCCAACCAGCCGAAGCGGAATGTGCCGCGAGCGATTTGGCGCGTTTCTTGATTTGAGTTGGACCTTGATTGCGACCCGGCTCCGGGCCCGGCCGCCGGGCTTTATTCCAAGTCGCACCGTGGTCTTATCCCGGCCGGGGATCTTTCCCAGCGATCGACAACCCGTGGTGAGTCTGCCTTTGAATCCGCCCGCAGGTGAAACACAGATTCGCACCCGCTTTGCAGATAACTCACCGGTGTTACGAATTGTGAATTTGAGCCGTTTTTTCTTACCTCGGACCAACTTTGTGTTTGCAGACGGAGTCCTACGGAATTGCAGTCGAGCTGAAGTTGCGGCCGGAACATCTGTTCGCAGATATATGAGTGCTGAGTCCTTCTCGGATTGCGTGCTCAGTGCTGCATTTCCGGCGAGCAGAGTTCCTTTGAAACGCAGAACCTGAGCAACGTATCGGCCATCGGGTGAGATCCCGAGGACATCGCCAAGTGCCCCGGACCCGGTGCCGGGCGATTGCGGCGTGTAGAGAAACCTTGGTGTGCCGTCGGGGGTGAAACCGCCGAGGTAGCTGGTCGGGTTTCCGCCAGGTGGACTGATGCCACCGATCGTTTCCTGGTCACGGGTGATCACGAGCGGGCTCGTAACAACCGACGAAGTGACCACACCGTGCCCGTCGGATCTGATTTCAGATCCGGTGCCGGTGCCGTCACCCACAAAGGTCACCAGCCAGCTGGATGCACCCCCGGGAGAAATCCTCATCAGGTAATCGTCACCCGCACGGCCAACCGGGCCGATTTCGCGGTCACCGAGGATCGCCGGACCCTCAAAGAGCCCTGACGCGTAGACCGAGCCGTCAGGACCGCTGGCGAGTCCCCGGAGGTTGTCTTCACCGGCTCCGCCAAAAGGCAGCATCCAGACGGGTTCTCCACTGGATGACAGCTTGGCCAGAGCTCCGTCCCAGCCGCCACGGCTGGTCACAGTGAACCGCTCGCTCTGGACCGACCCCCGGTACTGGAAACCGACAAACACTTCGCCGTCAGAATTGATGTCGATGGCCCGGATGCGTTCGGACCCGGGACCGTTGAAGGGACGCACCCACTTCACTTTTCCGTCCTTGTCGAGCCTCAACGCGTAAGCATCCCGGGACCCGCCACCGAACGGATAGGTCTGCCCGTCAACCGTGAACGTACCGTCGCTGATCCCGGCAACTGCGATTCGGCCGTTTGGGAACACATCAATTTCGTTTCCTCCATCGCCCTGGGGCCCACCAAACGATCGGGCCCAGACGGTGCGACCTTTCGCGTCGAACTTGACCAGGAACATGTCCTGAATTCCATTTGATGTCAGGTGGTGTCCGCCGAAATCGACAGTGCCTGCGAACCATCCGGAAGCGATGATGTTGCCGTCACCATCGGTTTTGAGATCGAAAGTATTGTCATCGCCGGTGCTCCCGAACTGTTTTGCCCAGAGGATTTCACCGCTGGGGGAGTAGCTGGCAAGGAAGATGTCGCCAAGGCCGTGGCTCTGGAAGATCTGGTTCCCGAAGGAGACCCGCTCGCGAAAAACGCCTGATACGACCGTGTTGCCGTTCGGGTCCACCGATACCCCGTCAATTTCATCTTCTGCTGTATCGATCTCGCCAACCGAGATTGCCCAGCGCACTTCCGGGGTCAGGGGCACGGTGGTTGCCGCCGTGGCTGACCCGAACGGGACCAGGCAGGCGAGTAGGACGAGTAGGGCAGGGAGGAACCGGACTGCCGCCGGAACCGCTGTCGGGCTGAAGGAAGCTTCCTTGGATCCGGGGTTCAATGCGGTGCCTTGACGGTATTCATCCTGATGTCGACGTGGGGTGGGTCTACAGCACACAACACTATGGAGCATTGGAGTTGCGTCAATCTGAAGCCGGAATGAGAGTTCTCTCCACGTCTCTCCACACACTTCATCGATACCCGCTTCCGGGTAGATCTTTCTATCGTCGTTGGGCGCCCGCGCTAATGCTGTTCGCGCCGGAAATCCTGGAGCTATCTGCCGGCTTCTGAAACTCTCGCCCCGTTAGAGTCGCCGGCATGCTGATCGCCACACACAACGGTTCCTTCCATGCCGACGAAGTCTTCGCCATTGCGGCGATGAAACTGTTGCCCGAACCGGTTGAAGTGGTTCGTACCCGCGACCGCGAGGTGCTTGCTGAAGCCGACATGCGCATCGATGTCGGCTTCAGACATGACCCGGCCGGCGGCGACTTCGACCACCATCAGCGCGAGTTTGAGATGACCCGGGAGAACGGCATCGGCTACGCCTCCTTCGGGTTGATCTGGCGTGAACATGGCGCCCGCATATGCGGCGATGTCGAGGTGGCGGATGCAATCGAACAGATGCTGGTCCAGGCAGTCGATGCCAATGACATCGGTCAGCAAATCAGCCAGTCCTTGATCGAGGGCGTGCGTCCGATGAACGTCAATGCCGTGATCGGTGGTTTCAACTCGCGATGGGATGAGGATTTGAGCGAGGAAGAGGAAAGGGCGCGCTTCGACGCTGCACTCGAACTCGCCGGTGGGGTCCTCGAGCGGGAGATTGCCTCGGCGACGTCCGGGCTGAAGGCGGTGCGGATCGTACGGGAAGGAATCGCCAACGCGGCGGATCCGCGCGTCATCGAGTTGTCAGAGAATGTGCCGTGGAAACAGGTTGTGGTCACCGAGTCGCCCGAAGCGCTCTTCGTCATCTATCCCAAGCGACAGGGATTCGGGCTCGAAACGGTGCCGAAGGAGCTCGGCACTTTCGAAAACCGGCAAGACCTGCCGGCCGCCTGGGGCGGTCTCGAACAGGCCGAGTTGGCCGAGCTGACGGGAGTCGCCGACGTGCTCTTTTGCCATGCGAAACTCTTTCTGGTCGTCGCCGAATCGCACGAGGGCATCGAGGCCCTGGCGTCCCTGGCTGTCGACCAGTAGTCAGGTGGACCGGGCCGTTCAGCGGGTGATCAGGACACCAAGCGTCCAGGCCGGAACGAAGATGACCGAGAGCGCAAGCCAAATCTCGGCGAAATTGGCGTTTACCCCGATGCTGCCACCGTTTGCGAGCTGGGTGGTCCAAACGACGTTCTCGAAGTAGATGGCAATAAGCAGGGGAGCTGGCAGCACCAAAGCTGACAGCCATGACCGAGAGCAATAACCAAGCGCAAGAAAGCCGGCTCCGGCAATCGCGAGTATCCCCCAAAGCACTGGGCTGAAATAGCTGTAGTCGTAAACCTTGTCACCCAGAGTCCAAATGAACAGGGCTTCGAAGGCAAAGAAGCCGAGGCTCGCCAACAGACGCTGGCCACGCGATATTCCAGTGGATCGTGTCTGGTTCAGATCTTGGCTGCGACTGTCCGTATTCATCATGAATTCTCCCCGGGTGATCTAGCCGACAAAGGATACTTCAGCGCAGTCGCATGGCCAATGCACGCCCTGGACTTAAGGGTCCGTTAGGCTGAGACGCCCGTCGCTTTCAACTTGGGGGAAACCATGAAGGTAAAGCTGTCCGGCATCAAGAATCGACTGACGTTCTCCAATGTCATCGCCGTGGTGGCCTTGTTCATTGCTTTGGGTGGTGTTTCTTACGCGGCAGTCAACCTGCCGAAGAACAGTGTCGGTACCAAGCAGATCAAAAAGAACGCGGTCAATTCTTCGAAGGTCAAGAACCGGTCTCTGCTCGCGAAGGACTTCAAGCAGGGCCAACTCCCGACTGGTGCCACCGGTCCTCAGGGAGCCGTGGGGGAGCGCGGACCCGGGGGAGACGCGGGCGATCAAGGTCCGACGGGCGCTACGGGCGTGGGCGTAGCAGGTGCGACTGGTGCCACTGGCCCAACCGGGACTGCCGGCGCCAGCGGAGCGGCGACAGTTCTCACTTCGAATGGTCCGTTGTTACCCACGACTGTCGTAGGCGGGCTTCCGGGACAGGTCGCTCTCCTGCCGCTATCCGGCACGTTGGACCAGCCTCAGTCGATGGAGCTGCCACCCGAGTTTTCCGAAACCAAAGGGGTCATGCAGGCGATTCCGAGGGACGGGGAGATCACTTCCATTTCAGGCTGGTTCTATTCGAACACGGCCCTGTCGCTCGTAGCTACCACGATTTCTCTTAACGGAAGTATCTATTCGAGTGACGGAGACTCGCCACCTTCCAAACTAGCGGGAACCAGCTGTAACGCAGCACCGGCACTTACCGGGATCATCGCCATAGGAACCATCACGAAGTTCTCGTGTTCCGGCCTCAACGTGCCGGTCACATCGGGATCGGTTGCCTTTGCCGCCTTGGAAGCGACCGCTAGCGGGTTAAGTCTGATCAACACGCTTCACCTAACCGGATCGATTTCAGTCGGATTGGAATAGCCCGCTCGCATTTCGAATGAATGACCTTCAGCACGAAGGCGGCCACCATGGTCGAACGCAACGATCTTCGCCGCCATTTCGAAGAGGCTCAGTCCGACCGACACTTCGAACTAGCCGGACCCCGGGAAACAGGAGAAACACCGAGCTCCGTTACGGGTAGAGCTTCCGTTTCAGCCAGAGCTTCCGTT
>JBAWHK010000246.1:0-2587 GCA_049593795.1 Solirubrobacterales bacterium | reverse complement strand
CAAAGCGGCCTGGACATCAGACAAAGGCATCGCTTCGGAGACGAAAGTCTCCAGGCTGATCCGCAGCTTTCCCTGATTCGCCGCCCGACCTGAAGTCGTCCGGCAATGCCCGGGCTGTTACGGGCTGAGCCTGCTCTGGTCTTCCAGCAGGGCTTCGAGCAGTCCGTCCAAGTCATGCCGGCCGGCTTCGACTGCCACTTCGAGCCCCAGTTCGCGGGCGGCACCGGAGGTGACTGGCCCGATCGAAACGATCCGGGCGCCTGCCGGCAATCCTTCTGGCATGGCTTCGGTCAGGTTCTTCACGGTTGAAGCCGAGGTGAACGTGAGCCAGTCGGCATCGGCTGCCGCAGCCAGTTCCTTTCGGCCGGGGGTTTCACGCACTGTCCGGTAGAGCGGCAATACCTGAACTTCGGCACCCCGGGCAGACAGGGCGTCCGGCAGGACGTCCCTGGCGTCTTCGGCCCGGGCGATCAGCACCGGCATGCCGCTCACATCAATGCCTTCCAGTGTTTCGACCAGACTTTCGGCCACGAACCGCTCGGGGATGAAATCGGCCTTGATTCCGTGCTCAGCCACGGCCCTTGCGGTCCCGGGCCCGATAACCGCGATCTTCGCTCCGGCCAGGACACGGGCATCGAAACCCCGGCGGGCAATCGCGTCGAAGAACAGATGGGCACCGTTCGGACTGGTCAGGCAGATCAAGCCGAATCTGGCTACCCCGTTGATGGTCCTTTCGACCTCGGCTGATTCGATCAGGGATTCAATGCGAATCGCCGGCATTTCCACCACGTCGGCACCGAGCAGACGCAGTCGCCTGGCGAACCCGCTGGCCTGGGACCGCGCCCGGGTGACCACTACCTTGCGGCCGTGGAGCGGGCGGTCTTCGAACCACTTCAGCGAGTCACGGTGTCTGGCGACCTCACCGATCACGATCAAGGCGGGCGCCTTGATCTCGGCTTTGGCGACGACGTCGGCAATGGTGCCGAGCGTCGCGGTCACCACCCGCTGATTCGGGGTGGTGCCCTGCTGAATGGCGGCGGCGGGTTGGGCGGCGGGTCGGCCACCGGCAATCAGGGCCGCAGCGTTTTCGGCGAGGCGCTTCACCCCCATGTAGAAAACGAGGGTCCCGGGGAATTTCGAAAGAGCGGGCCAGTCCAGCGCCGTCTCCGGTTTCAATGGA
The DNA here is from genome assembly GCA_049593795.1 of Solirubrobacterales bacterium. Classification (GTDB taxonomy): domain Bacteria; phylum Actinomycetota; class Thermoleophilia; order Solirubrobacterales; family 70-9; genus 67-14. The sequence continues at coordinate 1,407 of JBAWHK010000246.1, read as the reverse complement.
TCTTCATGGCCGGTGATGAAAGCGACCGCTGATGCGTCGTCACGATGGGTCACCGGTATTCCCGCATAGGCGGTGGCAGCGATTCCGGCGGTAACCCCTGGCACCACTTCGAAGTCAAGCCCGGCTGCTTTCAGGCCTTCGGCTTCTTCGGCCCCCCGACCGAACAGGTACGGGTCACCGCCCTTGAGCCGGACCACCTTGAGCCCGTCCTTGCCACTTTCGATCAGCCGTTCGACTATTTCTTCCTGAGGCACACTGGGCACCCCGGGCTTCTTGCCTACATAAACCAGTTCGGCATTGTCCCGGGCGCCATCAAGCGCGGTCGGCGGGATCAGCCGGTCGTAATAGATGACGTCGGCTTCGCTGATCAACTCGAGTGCACGCGCGGTCATCAGCCCGGGGTCACCGGGTCCGGCGCCGACCAGATAGACACGATTTCGGCTGGGTTCAGACATCTGACCTGAAGGGTATTCGGTGAACGTCCATGCTTCAGCCGACCTGTTCGGCGCCGCTGCCGAGCGCTGAAGATCGATCGAGGATTTCAGTGGCCCCCGCATTCGCCATCCGGCGGGCCAGTTCGGTGCCGACCGCCGCAGCCTGTGCCGGGTCACCTTCCAGCCGGTCACGAACCCAGATCGACCCGTCAGCCATGCCGACGAATCCATCCACCACCAGCCGGGTGCCGACATGACGGGCGTGGATGCCTACCGGGCTGGAACAGTCAGCTCCGAGGGCGACCACCGCGGCCCTTTCTGCGAGAAGTTCCGCCTCCGACCGAAAGTCGTTGAGGTCACGGGCTGGATCTTCCCGACCGGTCCGGGTCTGCACCACCAGCGCGCCCTGACCGGCTGCCGGGGTCATCTGTTCAAGGCTGAATGCAAAACTCACCTCGTTGCCGCGGTCCAGACGGTTGAGCCCGGCCATCGCCAGGATGATGCCGTCGGCTTCGCCTTCACGCAGCTTGCGCAAGCGGGTATCGACGTTACCGCGCAGCTCCACCGGAACCAGGTCGGGCCGGATCGCGAGCAGTTGCGCCCGGCGACGCAGGCTGACTGTGCCCACCCGCGCACCTTCGGGAATGTCGGCCAGTGAGGTTCCGGCACCGATCCACGCGTCCCGCGGATCCTCCCGCGGTGGAACCGCGGCAATCGATAGCCCGCTGGTCATCACACCGGGGAGGTCTTTCGCGGAATGGACGCCGATATCGGCCTGACCTTCGAGAACGGCCAGTTCGACTCCCCTGACAAATCGTTCTTTGTCCCCCGGGGTCGGATCGGTCTCGACCGTGGTCAGCTCGAGCCCGCCGAGAGCCTCGGCAACCGTGCCCGACTGGGCCATCGCAAGGGCGCTGGATCGCGTCGCGACCCGCAAACTCATCCGCCCGCGGACTTGCGGCGTATCGGAGTG
>JBAWHK010000245.1:0-4398 GCA_049593795.1 Solirubrobacterales bacterium | reverse complement strand
GACCATGAGTGAGAAACGTAGAGCTGAGGTTGACGGACTCGAAATGGCCTACCGGGATGAAGGCGAAGGTGATCTCACCTTCCTGCTGCTTCACGGCAACCCCACATCCTCATATCTCTGGCGTGACGTAATCCCGCCACTCCTGCCGATGGGCAGGTGTGTCGCCCCGGACCTGATCGGGATGGGTGATTCGGCGAAGCTGCCCGATTCCGGCCCCGACTCCTACACCTTCGTCCAACACCGGCACTACCTTGACCAGCTGCTCGAATCAATCGAACTGGGCGACCATGTCGTGCCCGTAATTCACGACTGGGGCTCCGCGCTCGGATTCGACTGGGCCCGCAGAAACCCCGACCGGATCGCCGGCATCGCCTACATGGAAGCGATTGTTCAGCCGGTGGCCTGGGACGACTGGCCCGCCGGAGCCCAGGACATTTTCAAGGCATTCCGTTCGGAAGCCGGCGAAGAACTTGTTCTCAAAAAGAACCTTTTCATCGAGGGCGTGCTGCCATCCAGCGTGATCAGGGATCTTTCCGAAGAGGAGATGAACGAGTACCGCCGCCCCTTCGCAGAACCAGGCGAAGACCGGCGTCCCACCCTCACCTGGCCTCGCCAGATCCCGATCGACGGAGAACCCGAAGATGTGACCCGGATCGTCACCAAATACGCAGAATGGCTGGGCGAAAGCCAGCTACCGAAACTGTTCGTCAACGCTGACCCGGGCGCGATCCTCACCGGTCCCCAGCGAGAAGCCTGTCGGAAGTGGCCGAACCAGACTGAGCTGACTGTGCCGGGACTGCATTACCTTCAGGAGGACAGCGGCGCCGAAATCGGCCTTGCGATTGCGAACTGGGCCGCCCGACTCAGCCGATAGCGCCCTGGCGCCCAGCCGGTATCAATACGGGCCGCTTTCGAATCAGTCCGTCACCCGATGGGTAACGCTCTCTCGAAGGCGCGGCGCCTGCCAGTCATCGGGACTTGTCTTTTCGATCCTGACGCTAGCTGTCCGACCGTCGATTTCGATAGTTCCGATCTGGTTGTCAAAAGTTGGCGGGCCGATGAACTCCCAGTCAATTGGCGGCTTCTTGACCCCGGCAGCGCGAGCGAGGAATCTGGTGAATGCGGTTCCGGTCTTACTTAACGCAGCTCGCATGATGCGTCGTTCACGCTGCCCCAACGGGTTTCTCATCGGCGAGCAGACCGCCTGGACCATCCGGCTCGATACCCCGCGACTGGCAGGGAACTCAGCTTCAGCGATGTACGCGTGATGAACGTCTCCCGCCAACATGATTATTGAGGCTGGCGCCCTGCCACGCTCACCGGAACCGACCGCGGCCAGTTCGTCGATCAGCCGGTCGAAGCTTTTGCCGAACGCCGCCCAATGCTCAAGGTCTACCGCCTGCCTCAACTTCTCCGAACTGGACACGGCAAGCTTCCCCCAGGCACCCGCGCACAGTGCTTCATTCCATGCCTCAAGATGATGCAGCCCTGGCGAAAGCAGCATCGGGACCGAGCTCGCGACCAGAAGATGATCAATGTCACCGGTGAGTTGCTCCGACACCCAGTCCCACTGAGCGTCCGAGATCATCTGTCGATCATCGTCGTCATCAACAATCCGCCCGGCGCGCGAATCGATCACTACCAGTCGGGTACGACCGAAATCCCGGTGGTAGCTCCATCGCGTGGACGCAACTTCATCCGTGGCCGTGGCCGCATAATCACGAAGCAACCCGGTCGCATCATCAGAGTTGTCCCTGACCTTCGTCAGGAGCGCGTCCTTTCGGAGTTCTTCCGGCGAAAGATTGCCTAGATGCTGGTAGATCCAGTACGACATGTAGGCGCCCAGGATCCGCTCGCGCCACCAGTCCTTCTTTCGCTGTTCCTCGATCCAGGTTCCCGAGATGTTCCAGTCATCAGTGACATCGTGATCGTCAAAAATCATCGTGCTCGGCAACGACGACAAAAGCCAACCAATTGCAGGGTCCCCCAGTGAGTGCTGGTAGAGCCACGTGTACTCCTCGAAGTCCGCTACTTCCTCCCCCGCTCCAGTATCTGTCGACCGTTTCGCTTTGATCTTTTCGGCGACCGATGGAGGAACCTCAACCGCGTAAACCTGATCGCCGAGCAGGACAAGCGCGTCTGGCCAGTCGGGCTCAGGCGTGGCCTTCATCCTCTCCGACAGGGCTACAAGCGAGTCCACTTCCCTGCCCTGCTCGTCGCGGTCCTTGCTGTAGACATACGGCGGCTCGTGCGGAACTGCCACCCGGCAGCTACCGAAAGCCAGGTTCAAACGATCGTCGTCTTCGATCGGTGTCCGGATCAGGCTTTCGGGTTCGCCGGGAGCCCGGCTGGACGTTTCACCATTGAGGCTGACTTCATACGGGTAGGTGCCGCCCGGTTCGAGACCGTCAACAATCAGGAGCGCGTAATGATGGCCGGCCACGCAGAAGGTGTCCGACCTGCTGTCCAGCACCCCCACTTCGCATGCTTCATCAGTCTCTACCCAGACTGTGGCCTCGGTTGGCCCGGCGAATCGAAGAATCGGGCCGAGGATGACTTTCGGCATCGGAAGAATCCAGCGTCAGCGACTCAGGGTGATCAGGGGCAGTTCCAGACTGCGGACCATTGACCTGCTCGATCGGCTCGAGCTGCCGGAATCAGGCGAATCGAACTCGCCGTACTTGTCCATCAGGAAGAAGATCGAAATGAAGATCAGACCGAAATGTTTCTTCACGACTTTTCCGACCGGGCTCCGGTTGATTCCATCTTCGTCGAGTGACGATCCGATGCACCGCAGGGAAGTAATTTCGCTGGTGATCAGTACCGAGTCGTAACCGATGCGGTAATAGACCGGTTTCAACTTGGTAAGAGCGGCCCGTTCACGTTCCCGATACTTCCGGTTGAGCTTTTTACGCTTGCGGACCAAAGTGGCAGCACGGTCATTTCGTCCCTGGTCCCTCAACTTGTCGATCCGCTTCTTGATCCGCTTGATACGGCGGTCATGTGGCTTCGCAACCTTCTTCATGAAAGGCCTGACCACCTTGCTCAACCTTCGCAGAGACGATGTCCAGTACCGGTCGGCTTTCGGAGCGATCGCCTGACACTGCTCGGAATACGGTTTGGTTTCAACCTTCTTGTAAAGCGGCAATGCTTCCGAGATACATCCGGCCTCCTCAAGCGCTATCGCCTGCAGCCGGGTGATCTTCTTTTCCTGTTTGGCGGAAGTGTTCGGGCCGTACTTCTCGTAATACGAATCGATCTGGTTCTTCATGAATGCCCGACATTCGGCTGTAGGCGGAACCTCCACGGCGTTAGCCGTCGGGGCGAACCCCAGCAGGAGCAGCACAGCGATCAGTGAACCCCAAGTAAGTTTCCCCATGTGTGAATCCTAGGCCATAAAGCGCGAAGGAACGGAATTTCAGGCGGCGGTGGCCCCGACCGGGTTGGCCCGGGTTGGCAATTCACTCACCGAAGCGACCGGCCCGGCCTCATTGTCATCCCCCAGGAGAACCTTCTTCGCCCTCCTGAAGATCCCCCCGGGAACCGAAGTGGCCATCTTCACGATGTCACCGGGAGCCGAGGCAACCTGTTCCCCGATCTCGTTCGGGAGCGAAAGTCGAAAGACCTTCTTCCAGGCTGACGCAACCTGTACCGGCAACGGACCTTCAACGTAAGGAAGGTCGTATTGCTCGAAAATGTCCTTGACCTGCGGGGCAATTTCCGCGTACCGGTTGCTGGGCAGATCCGGAAACAGGTGATGTTCGATCTGGAATGAAAGGTTGCCGGTCATCAGGTGCATCAATGGCGAACCGGTGATGTTGGCCGCGCCCAGCATCTGGCGCACGTACCAGTCACCCTTGGTTTCCCCATCAATCGACTTCTTCTCGAAGGTCGCGACGCCATCCGGGAAATGGCCACACATGATCACCGAATGGGTCCAGATGTTCCGGACCAGGTTCGCGGTTACGTTGGCGCCAAGGGTGGTAGCGGCCGAAGGCCCGGAAAGCAACGGATGGACCACGTAATCCTTGGTGGCCTGAGCCCGGATCTTGGCCATGACTGTCGCGAGCTGCTCCTGAAATTCAGGGTTGTCGGCGCGACCCTTCCAGTTCTTCACGAGATCAAGGTCGTAGGCGGCGATCCCGTACTCGAAAAAGCAGGCGTTGATGAAGTTCCAGAGCGGCTGGCCGAGATAGAACGGCACCCAGCGCTGATCCTCATCGACCCGCATGTTTCCGTAACCAAGATCGTTGTCTTTGCCGAGAACGTTGGTGTAGGTGTGATGGAGTTCGTTGTGGGAATGCTTCCAGTGTTCTGATGGAGAAGCGTGATCCCATTCCCAAGTGGTCGAGTGGATCTTCGGATCACGCATCCAGTCCCACTGGCCATGCATGATGT
>JBAWHK010000244.1:0-4672 GCA_049593795.1 Solirubrobacterales bacterium | reverse complement strand
GCAACGGAAGCTACCCACCGTTCCTCGTGCTCGTTATGTCCCTGATCTCGCTGGCCGCCGCAAGAAGCCTGGTTTAGCCCGTCAGGGCCAGCCCCGAAAGCAACAAGAACTTGACATCAGCGGGTTGCCGGTCAATCACGATCAGCACATGAAACCCCTCATGTATCTCTCAATATCCCTCTTGTTCCTTTTTGTGGCGGCACCCCAGTCCGGGGCCGCAGAAAGCGACTTCACTCCCTCCCCGGAACCGTCACGAATCGTGCTCAACCCGACAGAATCGCCGATGACCTCGCAGGCGATCACCTGGCGGACTGATGCCGCCACCGAAGACGGACAGGTAATCGTCGAACCCGCCGCCGGCGGGATCCCTTTCACAGTCAACGCCGACGCTGGCCCACCGGTCAGTTTTGATGGCTGGGAATACCAGTCGAGGCACCATTCCGCGGTCGTCACCGGACTCACCGCGGACACCGGCTACCGCTACATGGTCGGCAGCGAAGCTGGCTGGAGCGAATGGCGAAACTTCCGCACCGCGGACGACGGTTCTGACCCATGGACCATGCTCTACTTCGGCGATGCGCAGAACAACCTGGGAGAAAGCTGGCGTCCGGTAATCGAGAAGGCTTTCGAAGCAACCCCGGAAGCGGAACTTTCCATCCACACCGGAGACCTGATCAACAAATCCTCGATCGATGAGGAATGGGGCCAATGGTTCGCCGGTCTCGAAGGCCATGCCGACCGGATTGAGACGATGCCATCGACCGGCAACCATGAACTCTCCGGCGACAGTTTCGGGCTTCAGTTCGCCCAGCATTTCACCATGCCCGAGAACGGACCGTTGCTGGCCCGCAACACCGTCTACTACACCGACTTCCAGGGGGTCAGGCTGATCGCCCTCGATGGCAATGGAACCGACGCGCTTGGCCAGGTGGAGTTCCTCAGGAACGCCCTCGAGAATAATCCCAACCGTTGGACGGTCGTTCATTTCCACCAGCCGATCTTCTCGGGATCAGTCGGACGCGACAACCCCCTCAATCGGGCATTCCTCATGCCGTTGCTGGAGCAATACAACGTCGATCTGGTGCTTCAGGGGCATGATCATGTTTACGCCCGGGGACATGTCACCGAAAATGAAACCGATGTTCAGGGCGTAACGAACGGACCGGTCTACACGGTTGCGGTCGCCGGACCCAAGTACTACGAGCTGTCACCGGCCGACCGGAACAACTGGACCGAGAACGGCGCCACCAGGGTCAAGGGTTACAACCAGACCTCGACTTTCCAGCCAATCCGGTTTGACGGTGACCGGTTGTACTACCGCTCGATCATTGCCGCCAAGGGCGAAGGTTCAGACGCGCCGGGCGACATCGGTGACGAACTGGATTCGTTCACGATCACCAAACTGCCTGACGGCAGCAAAGAGGTGACCGAGGGAATCAAACCTCCCGACAAAGAATCTCCGACACAAACCGGAGCGGCCGGGCGAATGAAGGTCCTGAAGCTGCTGAAGACTCGCGGAAAGTTCTTCCAGAAAGCGGTGGTCAGGGTGACCGCACCCGGTCGCCTCACCGTCAAGGGATACCTCGCCGGCCAGAAGTCGCGGGCGATCCGCCCGGTCTCGCGCAAATTGACCCGGGCCGGCAAGCACACGGTCCGTCTTGTGCCGAAGCCGCAGGCCCGGGGGAAGGCCGCCCGGAAAAAGAAAGCAGTGATCAAGTTCACCTACCGGTCCACAGCCGGTGACTTGAAGATCGTCAAGCGGCGAACCGGTTTCCGGAAACGCTAGTCCGGCCAGCTGCTTCTATCGCGGCCTGGGTGGTCCACTTGAGGATCCCACCCAGGTCGCGGCCAGCCGGGTTCCAGGATCGGGGTTCAGACCTCGAAGAACCGCTGGATACCGCCGAGCATCATCTGGATACCGATCGTCGCGATCAGCATGCCGCCGATCTTGGTGGCCAGTTGCTCGCCCTGGGCGGAGAGGTTGACGTACTTCGCCACCAGTAGATGACCGATCGGCAGCAGGACAACCGCGACGGCCACCGCAACAAGTGCGGCGATCGTCGCGGATCCATCCGAAGTGGTTGAGGCGATGGTGATCACCGTTGTGATCGCACCGGGGCCAGCCACAAATGGGATCGCGTATGGCACAACGACGTTTCCTTCGAAGCTCTCCGGAAGTTCCCTTGCCGCCTTGCCTCCCTGGGCCCGGCTCGGTTCACCGCCGAAAAGCATCTCGAAACCCATCAGCGAAACGATCAGCCCACCGGCCACCCCGAAAGCGCCAAGGTTGATGCCCATTGCTTCGAGCAGTTCCTTGCCAAACAGCGCCGAACCGAAAAGAACGATCGCGACAACGATCGTGATTCTGCGAACGTACTCGGCCCGCCGCCCGGGTTCGGCGGCGGTCATCTGACGGAAAAATATTCCGCGGGTGATCGGATCGGTAATCACGACCACTGCAACGATCGACTGGATGTAGAAGTTGACGTCCACTTTGCTCTCCCTGTGGCAACTCTATCCGGGACCATCGGCACCAAGGCGGGTATGGTGGCGGCAATGGCCGATTACATCTTCACCATGCACAAGGTTTCGCGCACACATCCTCCGAGCAAGGAGGTGCTGAGCGACGTCTCCCTGAACTTCCTGCCGGGAGCCAAGATCGGCATCCTTGGTTATAACGGCGCCGGCAAATCAACTCTGCTGCGGATCATGGCGGGGACCGACACCGACTTCCGTGGTGAAGCCCGCCTGCGTGAAGGCGCAACGGTCGGCATGCTGGAGCAGGAGCCCCATCTCGACGAAACCAAGGATGTAAGGGGAAACGTTGAGGACGGCGTCCGGGAAATCAAGGATCTGCTCGACCGGTTCAATGAACTCGCCGCGAACTACTCGGAAGAAACCGCGGACGAATTCGGTCGCCTCCAGGCCAAGATCGACGCGGTTGACGCCTGGAACCTCGACACGATGCTCGACAACGCGATGGATGCGCTGCGTCTGCCCCCCGGTGACGCCGACGTAACCAAGCTTTCGGGTGGCGAACGGCGCCGGGTGGCGCTCTGCCGCCTGCTGCTGCAGTCCCCTGACCTGCTGCTGCTGGACGAGCCCACCAACCATCTGGACGCCGAATCGGTGGCCTGGCTCGAACGTTTCCTCGAGGAATACAAAGGCACTGTCGTCGCCGTTACCCACGACCGGTACTTCCTCGACAACGTGGCTGGCTGGATCCTCGAACTTGACCGTGGACGCGGCATCCCGTTCGAAGGCAACTATTCCGGGTGGCTCGAACAGAAGCAGGAACGCATGGCCCACGAAGAGCGCAAGGACAACGCGCGTTCACGCACCATTGCGGCCGAGCTGGAATGGGTTCGCGAGAACCCGAAAGGCCGACGCAAAAAGTCGAAGGCCCGTCTCGCCCGCTACGAAGAACTGCTGTCCGAAGACAAGAACGTCAAGCTGGATGCGGTCCAGATCCACATTCCGGCCGGCCCCCGCCTCGGCAACCTGGTGATCGAAGCTGACCACCTGAGAAAAGGCTTCGACGACAAGCTGCTGATCGAAGATCTCTCTTTCAACCTGCCGCCCGCCGGCATCGTCGGTGTGATCGGCGCCAACGGCGCCGGCAAGACGACCCTGTTCCGCATGCTGGTCGGTGATGACAAGCCCGACTCAGGCACCCTGCGCCTCGGCGAAACGGTCGAACTTGCCTACGTCGACCAGTCCCGCGATTCGCTTGACGGTGAAAAGAACGTCTGGGAAGAGATATCCGATGGCGATGACCACATCGATGTTGGTGGACAGCGCATGAATTCCCGTGCTTATGTCAGCAGTTTCAACTTCAAGGGTTCTGACCAGCAGCGAAAAGTCGGCGCCCTTTCCGGTGGTGAACGCAACCGGGTTCACCTCGCCAAACTGCTGCGATCAGGCGGCAATCTGCTGCTGCTCGACGAACCAACCAACGATCTCGACATCGATACTTTGCGCGCCCTCGAAGAAGCCCTGCTCGCTTTTGCCGGCTGTGCGGTGGTGATTTCCCATGATCGCTGGTTCCTCGATCGGGTCGCAACACACATTCTGGCTTTCGAAGGGGATTCACAGGTAACTTGGTTCGAAGGTAATCTGGAAGCCTACGAAGAGAACCGGCGTCACCTGCTTGGTCCCGAAGCAGACAGGCCCCACCGCATCACCTACAAAAAACTTGTGCGCGACTGAGCGCAACTACCATCATTTGTAGGGGTTAAAAATCTCGTATCGCCTAATCCAGTCCCGGAATCAAATTGGAGGAGAAATTTTGCTCGCAGCACCCCTGAAACGACTTCAGCCTGCCATGGCGGCAGTTGTTGTCCTATTCGCCTTTGGCGCCATTACCGGCAGCGCCCAGGCAATCAACAAGAAGCCCATCGCCGTCTACCCGGCAGCTGGAACCCCGGTCGCATCTGATTCAACCTCATTCAGTTTCAGAGGTGTCAAAGCGAAAAACATGGGTCCGATCAAGGTAATCGGATCACGCTCAGGCAGGCACGGAGGAACCCGCAAGGTTCACTCCGACCACAAGGGCGTCAGCTGGATACCCAAGAAGAACTTCGTACCCGGTGAGAACGTGCGGGTCGTGACCAAGCGCAAGCTCGTTCGCGCCAAGAACGGCACCTTCAAGGTTCGCATCGGCCGCTTCTAC
>JBAWHK010000243.1:0-35203 GCA_049593795.1 Solirubrobacterales bacterium | reverse complement strand
GGCTCGGCGTAACCGCGATTGGTCGCCTCTACTTTCGCGAATCTGGCAGCCAGTACCTGGCGTTCGGAGCCATCGGCCCGCATCGAAACGATCCGGCCGGCATTTGAGAAAACGACCGATGCCTTCTCGGGAAAGGGAGGCGGGGTCAGGGCCGAAGCCGAACCGGGCCCGGTTGAGCCAGCAATCAAGAAAAGCGAAACTGCCAGAAACAGGCCGGAAAATCGTTTCCCCAAGCAAGTCAAGTGAATCTCCCTATTCGAACAGCATTCCGAAGGTGCCTACAGACTAGATAACCCGGGAGAAGCCGGAAGTTTCCAATTGGAGGTGGCGCAAAAAAGGGACCACAGGTGTCCCTTAATTGCCTTACCTCCCACCGATCGCCCCCAACCCTCGGCCATTCAGCGTCCGCCGGCCAGTCCTGCAATAGGAAAGGCCGCCCTGGAGGCGGCCTTTCCTGCGTAACTGCGGAGCCGAAAGGCTCCATCAACATCGGGGCGCCCGGATTCGAACCGGGGGCCTCACCGACCCGAACGGTGCGCGCTACCAGGCTGCGCCACGCCCCGAGAAAAACGAGCCTACCGAACCTTGTCTATCGCTTGCTCTAGGGCTTCGAGGTCGGGGGCGTCCATGAGCATCTCGGTGCCGGCCGGTCCGGACACGAGGAAGGCCGGTGCATCAGTGATTTTGAGGTCAATCGCCTGCTTGTCATCTTCCTCGAGACCACGGGTCATATCGCTGTCCGGTTTGACCCCTTCGTCGAAATCATCTTTCCATTCAAGGATGTCGAGGTACCGGATGCTCCCGGCGATCGTTTCGAGGAATTCATCATCGAGACGCGCTTCTTCCGCCGCATCCTGGTTGCGGACCATCAGGTAGGCGTACTGCCAGCCGTAGCCCTGCTCGGCCGCCGCCTGGATCCCGTAGAAGCTTCTCTGGGTCGCGTTGACGGTAAGTGAACGGTTCCTGAGCAGCAATTGGACGTCGCCGTTCCGTACCTGCGTGGTCACTATCGGCGGGATAGTTTCGAGGAACTGGTCGGCGTAGGTGGAACTCTGAACGTCAACGAAGTACTGGACCTGAACGGGTGCGTCGGCCACCCCGAGCCGGTCTTCGAACTGGCGCACCCCACCGAAGATCCGCTGCATGTCGCCAACGCCGTTTACGTCCTTGAACTCCTGGCTGGGCTCCCGGGTGGAGATCCCGAAGATTCCGACCGCCAGGCCGATGATTCCGGCAAGCAGCAGCAGGATCACCCAGATCCGGCCCGAACGCCTGCCGTCCGGGAGAGTCTTCGGCTGAACCGGGCTCATCCGGCCACTGATTTGTAATAGCGGACCGCGAGGCCGGTCCAAAGCATGCGGAAGGCTTCTTCGATGTCGATGGCTTCAACCTCCGAGTACTGGCGCAGTCCCTGTTCTTCAATTGCCACACTGCGTTCGATCACGTCATCCACCAGTTCCGGATTGCGGTCGGAGAAATAGGCACCCATGGAGTAAAGGTCGGTATCCATCAGCGACTCGATGAACGAATCGCTGTCAGTCATGCCTTGAGGGGTTTGCTCTGAATCAGCCACGACGACCATGTTATGGGGGAGCCACTATATGGTGGCTTCGTGGCCAACCGGGACGAAGTGATCGCCTTCTGTGACGACCTGCTGGAGATCGGGTCTTTCGGGGACTACGGCCCGAACGGACTTCAGGTTCCGGGCTCCGACGAGGTCGGCCTTGTGGCGACCGCCGTGTCCGCCCACCTCGATTCGATTACCGCTGCCGCCGACCTTGGCGCCGACCTGCTGGTTACCCACCATGGCCTGTTCTGGGACTTTCATCCACGGGCTCTGTCGCCAGCGATGACCGCCCGCCTGAAGGCGGCTTTCGCGGCAGACCTCTCGGTTGCCGGCTACCACCTGCCGCTCGATGCCCATCCCGGTATCGGCAACAACCACCTGATAGCCCGCAAGCTCGGGTTCGAACCGGTCGAGGAAGCCCTCGGTGAAGTGAAGGGGCGAAACATCGGTGTTGTCGCCCGTTCAGCCGAAGGAATAGATGCCGGTGGCTTCTTCTCCCTGATCGAACGCGAACTCGGTCGTGAACCGCTCGTTTTCGCCGAGGGGCCCGCCCGGATTCATTCGATCGGCGTGATCACTGGCGCGGGCGCGTCTGACATCCATCAGGCGATCAGCCTCGGCCTTGACGCTTTCATCACCGGCGAACCTTCGGAGCACGTGATGGCTGACGCCCGCGAGGGCGGGATTCATTTTATCGCCGCCGGTCATTACGCAACCGAGACGGTCGGGGTTATCGCCCTCGGCAACCTGATTTCGGAACGTTTCGGAATCGAGCATCGCTTCATCGACATACCTAATCCAATCTGATCTGCGAGGATTTTGCGACAGATTTTTCGACACGAAGGAGAGGACCATCAACTTGCCTGAGAGTGATCCGTCAAGCAGCCGTTCCAGAACGCTGGCAGACCTGCTGCCAAACGCAGCAGAAGCCCAGGGGAACAGCGGCGCTTTCCTCTTCAAGAACGAAGATGACACCTGGGAGACCACGACCTACAACCAGGTCCTGGCACAGGTCGAGAACCTCTCGCTGGGACTGATCGACCTCGGGGTGAACCCCGGTGACATGGTCTCGATCCTCGGCAACACACGCCCGGAGTGGACCCTGTTCGATTTCGCGGCAATGACCGCCGGTGCGACCGTGGTCCCGATCTACCAGACCAACTCGGCCGAAGAGTGCGAATACGTGCTCAATCACTGTGGCGCCCGTTTCCTGATCGTCGAAGACGAAGCGCAGCTCGAGAAGATCCGTGAGGTGCGTGACCAGCTGCCGAAGCTCGAGCAGGTGATCATGATGGTCGGGGAGACAGAAGATTCGATCTCGATGGCCGAAGTCAGGGATCGTGGCGCCCGCGGTGACACGTCGACTTTCCGCGAGCGCTACGAAGCGGTCTCCCCCGATGACGCCTGCAAAATCGTCTACACGTCGGGCACAACCGGCCCGCCGAAGGGCTGCGTGCTGTCGCACGGCAACTATCGCGCCATGCTCGACATGTCGAAGCAGGTCAACATTCTCGGCGCCGGGGAAACGACATTCCTTTTCCTTCCGCTGGCCCATGTTTTCGCCCTCCTTATCCAGTACGGAGTAATCGACGTTGGTGGTCGGATCGCGTACTGGGAACGTGACCAGCTGCGCATCGTGCCAAGCCTTTCCGAGATCAAGCCCGAGCATTTCCCGTCGGTGCCCCGGATCTTCGAGAAGGTTCATGACACCGCGATCGCTTCAGCGACCGCCGAAGGTGGCGCCAAGGCAGCCATCTTCAAGTGGGCAATCAAGGTTGGCCGGAAGGTCAACGATGTGAAAGCGTCCGGCAAGGAACCGGGCTTCCTGCTTTCCCGGAAGCACAAGATCGCCGACAAGATGGTGCTCAGCAAGATTCGCGCGATCTTTGGTGGCAACCTGAAGATGGCGATCACCGGTGCCGCCCCGATCGATCCGGAGATCCTTCATTTCTTCCATGCCGCCGGGGTCCCGATCTTCGAGGCATGGGGCATGACGGAAACGTCAACCGGCGGGGCGGTGAACACACCCGATGCTTTCAAGATCGGCACCGTCGGACGGGCACTGCCCGGAACCGAATTGAAGCTGACCGAAGAAGGTGAGCTGCTGGTCAAGGGCCCGAACATCTTCCAGCGTTATTACAACAACGAAGAGGCGACGAAAGACACTGTCATTGATGGCTGGCTCCACACCGGTGACCTGGCGTCGATCGACAATGAGGGTTTCGTCACGATCATCGGTCGCAAGAAGGAAATCATCATCACTTCGGGCGGCAAGAACATCACCCCGGTGAACATCGAGTCTCTGGTGAAGCGGCATCCGCTGGTGTCGCAGTGTGTGGTAATCGGCGACCGTCGTCCTTACCTGATCGCTTTGATCACCCTGGACCAGGAAGCCCTCACCCGTTTCGCTGCCGAGCAGGGAACTCTGGATGAGCCGGGTGCCATGGTGAACAGCCCGATCGTGCGGGCCGAACTCGAGAAACACATCGAGGAGGTCAACACCCATTTCGCCCCGGTCGAGCAGGTGAAACGGTTCAAGGTCCTGCCGGCCGACCTGAGTCAGGAAGGTGGCGAGCTCACCCCCACCCTGAAGATCAAACGTCCCGTTGTCGCTTCGAAGTACTCCGAAGCGATCGACGACCTGTACTCCGCCTGAACCCTGGTTGCGCGGCAGATGCCGCTAACCCATATTGATTTCCTGGCCTGAGCCCCTTCGGGGGCTTGGGTCAGGTGCAGGCCCCGGAAACAGCGGCCGCCGCGTTCTTCTTGATCCGCTTTTTCTTGCTGGCCTTCTTCTTCGCGGCCTTCAGCTTTTTGTTCAATTTGGTCAGCTTCTTCTTCGACTTCCGGACCTTGGCCGCTTTGCCCGACTTCTTTGCCCGCTTTAGGGATTTGCTGGCGTTGTTGACTTTCTTCCGCGCCTGCTTGAGCTGACTGTTGGCCTTTCCAAGCTTCGATTTGGCTTTTTTGAGGTCGGCCTGAGCCGTCTGGCAGGCGGTTGACGAAGCCGGGGCGACCGTGAAACTGACTGCCGCGGTGCCGGTGTTACCGACGTCGTCGCTTGCCCTGACCTCGATCGTTCTCGTGCCGGGCTCAAGGTCGTTGAAAACCGCCGGCGAGCCGCAGGCCTCAAATGGCGCCGTGTCCAGCCTGCATTCAAAGCCGGTCACCGGCCCGTCGGCGGTGAAAGCCACGCTGATCGAGTCAGTGCCGATCGTCGCACCGTTTACCGGCGAGGCGATCGTGACCACGGGGGCGGTGGAATCCAGGCTGAAGTCGACGGTTGCCGTGCTGGCATTGGCGCCGCCATCGGTTGCGCGCACTTCGAACGTCCAGTCGCCGTCGGCGAGTGCGGTCCCCGGGGTGTGAGTTTCGCCGGGGCCGGAGCAGGGCTCGTATCCCGGAGCAACCGTTCCCTGTACATGGACACGGCACTCGAAGCTGGCCTGTTCATCAGCCGAGAAACTAAACGTCGGCGTGGGATCGTTGCCTGGTGTCGGTGGTGCCGAATCGATCGTGACGGCCGGCGGCGTTCCGTCGGCGCGATCGAAGATCGCAATCGCCCCGGCCACGGACGCAGCTACATAGGCATTCTCCCCGTCGGGAGACAACGAAACCGATCTCGGGAATTCGAGTGCGACGCCGTCGGCACAGTCCCCGGGGCTTCCTGCCGCGGTGCCGCCTGTATCGGAGACGCAGGCGTCGGTGCCTGACTTCTGGACGAGATTCCCGGTGCCGCTGTCGCGATCGAAGACGGCGACGGCATCATCGGAAAGTGCGGTGACGTAGGCACTCTGGCCGTCAGGCGAAATGGTGATCGAACTGGCGTCGGCGAGTCCCGTGCCGTCCGTGCAGTCGCCGCTGCTGCCGAACCTGGAAATACAGCCGTCGGTACCCGCCTTCTGGGTGAGGGATCCGTTGTTGCTGTCGCGGTCGAAGATGGCTACCGCGTCGCTGCCCGAGGAAGCGACGTAGATGTTTTTGCCGTCGGGGGATACCGTGACCCCGACGGACTGGTGGATCGAGGTGCCGTCAGCGCAGACCCCCGGGACGATTGGGTCGCCGGCACCTCCGGTCTGGGAGACGCAGCCAGCGGTCCCGGCCTTCTGGGTGAGTGATCCCGAGTTGCTGTCGCGGTCAAAGATGGCAATGCCGCCGTTGGTGCTGGAAGCCACGTACGCGTTCTTGCCGTCCGGGGAAACGGTGACCGAGACGGCGCTGTTGAGGGCGACGCCGTCGGCGCAATCGCCACCTGAACCATCTTCGGAAATACAGGCATCAGTCCCGCCCTTCTGGGTCAGGACTCCGGTGGTGGTGTTCCGGTCGAACACCGCGACCGCGTCGCTGTAACGCGAGGCGATGTAGGCGCTCTTGCCATCCGGGGAAACGGTGACCGAGCGGGCACCGTGCAGGCCCACCCCCTCGGCGCAGTCCGCCAGGTCCGAGGAATTGCTCCCGTCGGCGATACAACCGGCATCACCGGCTTTCTGGGTCAACTCGCCGGTGCTGGTGTCGCGGTCGAAGATGGTCACGGCGTAGCTGAAGAAATCGGAGGTGACGTAGGCATTCCTGCCGTCAGGGGAAATGGTGATCGACCGGGGGGTGTCGAGTCCGACACCATCGGCGCAGGATTCACGACCGGAGACCGTGTTGTCATCAGCGATGCATCCGGCGGCCCCGGCCTTCTGGGTCAGTTCACCGGTTGTGGCATCGCGGTCGAAGATGGCGATGGTGCTGTCGGCGGAAGAGGCGGCATAGGCGTTTTTGCCATCGGGTGAGATCACTACCGAATAGGCATCCCCCATTCCGATGCCATCGGTGCATTCACCCCCGGTGCCGTCTTCAGAGATGCATCCGGCGAGGCCGGCTTTCTGGACCAGGTCTCCCGTTGCGGCATGTGCCTGGGTGCTGAAAACGAAAAAGCAGGACAGGAACATCAGGGCCGGCAGGCCCAAACGTCGGAAATGCGTCGTACTGAAAATCTGAAGCCCCCTGAAAGTGCCAACCAGCGATCCGGTCGACTCGCTTGCAACTAACTTAACAGGGTCCGGTAAATCCCGTTAAGGTCCGAACTGCCGCCTCGTCCAGGGCAAGGGGCGTGAAAAAGCGGACTTCAGTTGCCAGTCTGGCGCAGCAGATTCCCGGTGGTCTGGTCAAAAACCCGACGCCAGAAGGAATCATCCGAAGACTCCTGCTCTTCGACTTTGCGCAAAACCCGTTTCAACCTGGTTGCGGAGATCTGGATGCCGTGACGCTCTGCGGTTTCGGCGTACATGCCGTAATCCTCAGCCAGTTTGGAGGTGACCGTCTCGAATCCGTGCTTGGCGATCTCGAGACGCCTCGAGTAATCCATGATCGAAGTCCCGAACATCAACTCGTCGTCCATCTCCGGTTCGATCAGCATGATGTCGACCCCGGGGAAACGTTCTTTCCACGACTCGACGGCCAGATGGAGGCGGTTGTGGAGCAGCAGGCGGAAGGCCTGATTCGCGATCGCCGGCACGCCAATGTCGGCGATGCGGCGCACGTTGCCGCCAGAAACCGTGCTCAGGCCGCTGTTGCGGTCGTTCACGAACGGTACGAGCGGGTTGACCACGACGATGAAGGTGGCTCCGCGTTCGACGGCGACATCAACGTTGGTAGTTGAGTAGATACCGCCGTCAACCAGGGTGCGGCCGTTTACTTCAACCGGTTCGTAAACCAGCGGCAGCGCGGTCGAACATTCGACCGCTTTCGAGACCGGCACGCCTTTCCAGTCACCGGTGCGATCGCCGAGGATCACCCGTTCACCGTTATCGAGGTCGGTCGCGGTGAGGTAAAGCTCTCGCTGCAGGGCGTCGAAGGTGTCGGTGAGTCCCTGCGTCGCCAGGGCCTCTTTTACGTAGCGGCCGATGCCGGCGTTGTTGTACAGACCCTTTGGCAGGTTCTCGGCGAGACCATAAGCGAAGTCGATTGCGGAAACGTCACCGATGCGCGGCAGCAGGCTTTTGACCATTCCGGCGACGTGCCAGGGCAGCCCGACCGCTTTCTTTACGAATTCGCCGAAGTTCGGGTGGAGCATGACGTCCTGGCTGAGGCGCTCGATCGGCGCTTCGTCTTCGTCGGTCAGGACCCGCATCATTTCTTCCGGAGTCACCCCGGAAGCAAGCATGGTTCCGATGAACGAACCGGCACTGGTGCCGACGTACATGTCGAAATCGTTGACCGTGCTGTTCACGGCCAGAAGGTCTAGGGCGCGCAGGGCACCGATCTCGTAGACGCCGCCGGTAAAACCGCCGCCGCCGAGGACGAGTGCGGTCTTTGTCGGCCGCTTGCGTCCAGCTGATTTCCGTCGTTTCGAGGAATCCTCGATGTTTACGACTTTTCCCATTCGAGTTGCCATTATGTCAATAAAGGGAATCCACCGTCGAAGCTAGAAACCCTCTGGGCCGCATCCCTGTCGCTCCCGGTTGTTGTAACCAGTGATGAAAATGAAGCCAACTGCCGCATTCACGCTGCTCATCGCCCTGTTTCTGGCCGGGCCGGCCCGGGCTGCGGTCCCGACACCGCTGCCGAACCCCGACCTGCCCGCGAAAACCCCGCGAATCAGCCAGGGCGAAGCTGGTGCGTCGATCAGCGCCAACCCGATCTGTTCGACCCTGAAGCGTTACGCCCGGATGGGCAATAACGGCCCCGGGCTGCGGGTGCGGAACCTCAAGAGCGGCAAAACCATCTGCGGCCTCAATGCCGCCCGCAAACGTTCCCTCGCGTCAAACACCAAGATTTTTACCACCGCAGCCGCCCTCGCCAGGCTCGGGGAGAAACATCGCTTCAAGACCAAAGTTTTCGCCACCAGCGAGGTCGGCCAGAACGGGGTGCTCAAAGGCAGCCTCTACCTGAAAGGTGCGGGCGACCCGAGCCTCGGAACCAAAGCGTTCAACAAGGCCTATCTGGCCGGTCAGGGAACCGACATCGAGAAGATCGCGAATCAGGTGAAGGCCGCCGGAATCACAAAAGTCACGGGCCGCCTGTTCGGTGACGCCAGCGTGTTCGACAGCACCCGCGGGGTGGCTGATTCCGGTTTCGGCACCAGTCCGTACATCGGTCCGCTTTCCGGGCTTGCTTTCAATGCCGGATACACCAGTTCCAGTTTCAGCCAATTCAGTTCAAGTCCGGAAAAGCTTGCCACCCGGACGCTGGTCCGCGAACTGCGCAAAAGGGGCATCCAGATCCGGGAAGAGATCGCCATGAGAAAGACTCCCGCTTCCGCCAGGAAGAACCTGATCAGCAGGGTCCGTTCGCAGGACATGGCCTGGATGGCCAGGCTGACCAATCTACTTTCGAACAATTTCTACGCCGAGACCCTGCTCAAGGACCTCGGCGCTGTGGTCCGTAAATCCGGCACCACCCGCTCGGGCGCGATCGTCGCCCGCCGCTACGCAGCTTCGCTCGGAGCCGACCTCGACAACATCGACGGCTCCGGGCTTACCCGCGGCAACATCGCCTCGCCGGCGGATGTCGTCAAGTTCCTTTCCCGTGTAAGGAACAAACCGTTCAGTGAATCCTTCCTGCAGTCATTGCCGACCGCTGGGGTGGATGGCACCCTGGCCAACCGCATGGGCGGAACTGCCGCGGTCGGCAACTGCCACGCCAAAACCGGCACCTTGACCGGGGTCAGTTCCCTGTCCGGCTACTGCTTCAACTCATCGGGCCGGAAATTTGCTTTTTCGATCCTGATGAACAACGTCAGGGACCTGTACGCGGCCCATCTCGGGCAGGATCGAATCGCTGCGGCGATCGCCCGGCTTTAGGTATCGATCTCACCGGCGAGCAGCCGGTCGAAAGCTTCGCGATCAAGTACCGGAATGCCGAGCTTTTCGGCTTTCTCCAGTTTCGAACCGGCGCTCTCGCCAGCGACCACGTAATCGGTCTTCTTGGACACTGAACCGACGATCCGCCCACCGGCACGCTTCACCATGGCCCCGGCTTCGTCGCGGGTCAGGTCGGGCAGGGTGCCGGTCAGCACAACCGACTTCCCCTCCAGCGGCCCCCCTTCAGGACGCCTTTCGCTTTCGTCAACCTCCATCCGGAGACCGGCGTCACGCAGGCGTTCAACCATCTGCCATGTGCGTTCGTCAGCCAGCGCCTCCGTGATCTGATTGGCCAGGATGGGCCCTACCCCTTCGGTCCGCTCGACCGTCTCGGAATCGGCCCGGTGAAGCTCCTCGATCGAACCGAACTGCTCGGCCAGGCTTTCACCGGTGACCGAACCCACCCCGGGCAGCCCGAGCGCGAAAAGAACCCTGGCGAATGGCACCTGGCGTGACTTGTCGATTTCGGCGATCAATTTGCCAGCCGAGGTGTCACCCATGCCACTCAGTTCCGCCAGCTGTTCGTGTTTCAGTTCATAGATGTCGGCCACGTCGCTGATCAGGCCTTCTTCCAGAAAACGATGAACCTGCTTCTCCCCCAGCCCTTCGATATCCATCGCACCCCGCGAAACGAAGTGTTTGATGTGCTGGAAAATCTGGCCGGGGCAGCCGGACCGGTTCGGGCAGATCGAGAAAACCGAGTCCTCCGGTTTGACGATCGCCGTTCCGCAGGCCGGGCAATGGGTCGGCGGGACCGGTTTCACGGCATCGTCGGGGCGTTTCTGCGGCAATGCCGAAATCACCTGTGGAATCACGTCGCCAGCCCGCAGCACCACCACTTCGTCCCCGGCCCGGACGTCCTTGCGGGCCAGGTCCTCTTCGTTATGGAGGGTTGCGTTGGACACCGTCACCCCTCCGACCCGGACCGGTTCCAGCATCGCCCACGGAATTATGTGCCCGGTGCGGCCGACGTTCCAGTCGATCTCCAGCAGTCTGGTGGTCGCCGTGGTCGGAGGGAATTTCCAGGCGATCGCCCAGCGCGGTTCACGTCCGGCCGATCCGAGTTCTTTCCAGAGGTCAAGCTGGTCGACCTTGATCACCACGCCGTCGATCTCGAAGTCGAGCCGGTCACGGTTTTCCAGCCACCAGTGGCAACGCTCCAGCACTGCTTCGATCGTGTCGTGGGTGGCGGTGTCGGGGTTGGTCTTGAAACCATGTTCGGCCAGCCAGCGAACCTCGTCCCAGTGACAGTCGAGCTGCCGGATCCCGTCGGTAGTGCCGAGGGCGTAAGACCAGATCGAAAGCGGTCGTTCAGCTGTCGCTTTCGGATCCACCTGGCGGATCGATCCGGCCGCCGAATTGCGGGGATTGGCGAAAGCCGGCTGTCCGGCATCTACCCGTTTCTGGTTGAGCTCGGCGAAAGCGGCAAGGGGCATGTAAACCTCACCGCGAACTTCGACCAGCGCCGGTGCATCCTTGATCCGCTTCGGCAGTTCCTCGATCGTTTCGATGTTGTGGGTGACGTCTTCTCCGACACGGCCGTTCCCGCGGGTCGCCCCCCGGACGAATTTGCCGTCCTCGTAGGTGAGGGAGATCGCCAGACCATCGATCTTCGGTTCGGTGACAAAACTGAGCCCGGTTGCATCAACGTCGCGTTTGGCGAGGTGGTTGCGGATTCTCTTTTCCCAGGCGACCAGCTCCTCTTCGGTGCGGGCGTTGGCCAGCGACAGCATCGGGATCGCGTGCTCAACCGGCGCAAAACCGACCGCTGGCGTGGCTCCGACCTGCTGGGTAGGTGAATCGCTGGTGACCAGCGACGGATTTTCATCCTCGAGCTTTTTCAGCTCGGCGTAGAGGGCGTCGTACTTCTCGTCGGAAATCTCCGGGTTGTCCTCCTGGTGGTACAGGTGGATGTGGTGGTTCAGTTCCTCCCGGAGTTCCGCGATCCGTTTCTCCACGGCTGGAGCCATCTCCGCCTATCTCCGTGCGGCTCCGAGCACCCGCTCGAAGTCCCGCTGCCTGAGGCCGTCAAGCCCACCGTGGTCGGTCAGGTCGAGGTGTAGCGGGGTTACCGATATCCGGCTCCTGGCGATCGTGCCGATGTCGGTTCCTTCTTCGTCCCCCATCTCCGGTTCGTAACCGTAGATCCGGTAATGGGCACGACCGTCTTCGACTTCCTTTTCGACCTTGCGCAGCTCGTCCCGGTAGAGACGTTTGCCGAGGCGGGTTACGTCGACTCCTTCGGGCTCGACCCCGGGGACGTTGATGTTGAGCAGGGTTCCTGGCGGCATCGGATGGTCAACAATTTCCCGGACCGTGTCCGCGGTAAACCGGGCGGCAAGTTCGAAATCGTAATGTTTTTGCGGCGTGTATCCCATTTCACGTCCGTTCGACTGCTGTGACACGGCGATCGCGGGCAATCCGAGGATGATCCCTTCGAAGGCAGCCGCAACCGTGCCTGAATAGGTGACGTCATCCCCCAGGTTGAGGCCGTGGTTGATCCCGGAAACGATCAGGTCGGGCCGGTCACCGACCAGGCCGACATCGGCAAATCGCACACAGTCGACCGGGGTGCCGTCGGTGGCGTGGCCGAGGTCGCCGTCTTCGAAACGGATTTCCTCAACCGAGAGCGGGGACCGGGTTGTGATGCTGCGGGCCGAAGCGCTGCGGTTGGAGTCGGGCGCGATCACGTCCAGGGTCACCCCTTCGATCTCTCGCAGGTGGCGGCGCAGGACCTGAAGGCCAGTGGCACCGATGCCGTCGTCGTTGGTGAGGAGGATTCGCACCCCTCAAGGATAGGTGACGACCGCAGACCCCTGACCGTCTCAGGGAACGATTGCCTGCGGTGGTGGCTCCGGATAGTCGACCCTGACCAGGTAGAGACCTTCGGCCGGGGCGGTGACACCGGCCGCCGGTCGGCTGTCACCACTGAGCAACGAAATGAAGCTGTCGAGGCTGCGGCTGCCATCGGCCACTTCGATGATCGTGCCGACCAGTACCCGGACCATGCTGCGCATGAAGTTGTCACCGGTTATCCAGAACTGAAGGGTGTCGTTCCTGAGGGTCTGGCCGGTGGCCGGATCTTCCAACCCGGGCTCGTCGATCCATACGGCTGAATGAACCACCCGTTCGAATCTCGTGTGGTAGGTATCGGTCGGGGTGAAAGCGGTGAAGTTGTGCTTGCCGATGATTGCCGCCGCGCAGGCATCGAGTGCTTCACGATCGAGCGGACGCGAGATCCACCAGGCGCGTTCCGGCGCGAAAGGGCTGCCCGGCTTGCGGTTGAGCAGCCGGTAACAGTAGGTCCGTGACACAGCGTCACGGCGGGCGTCGAAGCCGGTTTCGACCAGGGTTACGGCCCGGATTGCGACTTCCTCCGGGGTCAGTCCGTTGAGGCTGCGGATTATGGTTTTCGGGACTTCCCCGTCGTAATCGAAGCTCGCCACCTGGCTGAACGCGTGGACCCCGGCATCGGTCCGGCCGGCGACGGTGAGCCTGATCCCTTCCGGCACCCTCAGCGAGATCGACAGGGCACGTTCGACCACGCCCTGGACCGTGTGGGTCCCTTCCTGTTCAGCCCAGCCGCTGAAAGCCGAGCCGTCGTATTCGATGTCGAGTCGATAGGTGGGCAAGTCGCCCAGATTACGCGCTGCTACCAGTAAGGACGGATCAGCTTGAGGCGCGAGCGGTCTTTTTTGCCGCCGGCGTAGGCATAAATGTCTACTTTGCCACGGGCTTTGCGTTTCGCGGTGACCTTGAAGCTCTTGGTCACTGTCCAGCCCGGCTTGATCTTCTTGATCAGGATCTTCTCCGGCTTCGGCTTGACCCTCTTCTTCTGAGAGCTGCCGAAAGTCACTTCGACCATTTTCGCCGCAAGTTTGCCTTTGTTGGTGACCGCAACCTGCATGTTGAGGTATCCGTCAGCGTAGATCCAGCCGTACTTGCCGGGGATCAGTTCGACTTTGGTGATGTTCGGCTTCTTGTCCTGGATCTTGGCGCCGTTGTTGCCGCCGTTGTCCTTCCCGCCGTTGTTTCCACCGTCATCGTCACCGCCGCCACTGGAGGGTCCGGTCGGGCCGGTTGGTCCGGTCGGGCCGGTGGGCCCGGTTGCTCCACCGCCGCCGGTCGGGGTGACCGGTGGTAGCGCCCCGCCGATTCGTTCAACTTTGCCGTTGGCGGTGTCGCCGACGAAGAGCGTCCCGGAACTGTCGACAGCGACGCCCTGCGGCCCGGAGAAGCTTCCGGTTCCGGGGCCGGTCCATTTCTGGACGAAGCTGCCGGCCGGGCTCAGTTTCTGAATCCGGTTGTTGCCGATGTCGGCGACATAGAGATTTCCGGAACCGTCGAGGTCGAGTCCCCCGGGTCCGTTGAACTGACCGTCGCCTGAGCCGCTGGTGCCCCAGACGGCCTGAACGTTGCCGGCCGCGTCACTCCTGATTATCCGGTTGCCACCGGTGTCGGACACATAAACCTTGCCGCTGCTGTCAGCCGCGATGCCGGTCGGGTACTGGATGCCACCGATGCCGGGGAAAAGGAACTCGGAGCCGCAGAAGCCGTATCCGTTGCATTTCACGATCCGGTCGTTGCCGGTGTCAGCGATGTAGACATTCGAGCCATCGGTCGCGATCTGGGTCGGACCCTGGAAATAGCCGAGGGATGACCCGGTCGATCCCCACTCGGACTGCACGTTGCCGGAAGGGAAGAGCCGGAAGATCCGGTCGTTGCCGGTGTCTGCCACGAAGATGTTGCCGCTGTCATCCACCGCGACACCCTGCGGATGTTTGAACTGGCCGGCCCCGCTGCCGAAAGAACCGATGGTCTGCACCACCGAGCCCGACGGGCTGTACTTGACGATTTGGCTTGGACCCGAGGCGGCAACGTAAACCCTGCCCGAGCTGTCGGTACCCACCTGCGATGGGTTGACAACTGCTGTGGGCCATGCCGCCTCGGATCGAGCCGGGGACGTGAGGCAAAAAATGCAAAGCGAAGCTACGGCAGCGACACCGAACGCTTTCAAAACCTTAGAAGTCATCGTCCCGCCTGCGGACAAAGCATCTCCCTGTTTCAGGTTTCGAAATCCAGACACAAAAATAACAGACACGGCACAGTCTGGTTTATGAACACCCGATCCGTGGTAAAGGCGCGGTCGCAGTCTGAAACTACGGGTACCGGCCGCAAAGCTGCAAAAGAAAAGGCGCCCATCGGGCGCCCTTTCGAAACTCTGTACAAGCCGGCTGGCTAGACGAGCTCGAGGAAAACCATTTCCGTCGAGTCTGACTTGCGCGGGCCGAGCTTGATGATCCGCAGGTAACCGCCGGGGCGTTCCGCGTACCGGGGGGCGATCTCCTCGAACAGCTTGTGCGTCGCGAACTTGTCGTTCCGCAGGAAGGCGAGGGCCTGACGCCGGGCGTGGAGGTCTCCGCGCTTGGCGAGGGTGATCAGCTTCTCGATCTCGGGTTTCGCCGCCTTGGCTTTCGCCTGGCTGGTCTTGATGCGCTCGTGGTCAATCAACTCCTTGGAGAGATTTGCCATCAGCGACTTGCGGTGGGCCGAATCGCGACCCAGTTTGTTTCTTTTCTTGGCGTGGCGCATCGTTTTCTCCTAAGTTCTCGCTGGACTCAGTCCGCGCGGAGGTCGTAACCGCGGTTCTGCAGGTTTTCGATGACCTCTTCGATTGACTTCTGGCCGAAGTTCGGGATGGCACCCAGTTCGGATTCGGACTTCTGAAGCAGCTGGCCGATGGTTTCAACACCGGCACGCTTCAGGCAGTTGAACGAACGGACACTGAGTTCAAGTTCGTCGATCAGGATGTCGTTGTCCGGTCCGGCAGCAGCGCCACCGGTGGATTCGACAACAGCTTCAACGGCTACCGGTTCACGAGCGGTGAGCTCTTCGACCCGGTCCGGGTCGCTGAAGATCGCCAGGCTCTTGATCAGGATCTCGGAGGCTTCACGGAGCGCCGTGTTGGGCTCGATCGAACCGTCTGTTTCGAGTTCCAGGGTCAGCTTGTCGAAGTCGGTGCGCTGACCGACACGGGCAGCTTCCACGACGTAAGAGGCGCGACCGATGGGTGAGAAGATCGAGTCGATCGGAATGACGCCGATCGGCTGGTCGTCGTCCTTGTTCTCTTCAGCCGGACGGTAACCACGGCCGCGGCCGATGGTGATGTACATCTCGAGGCGGGTCTTCTTCTCGAGCGTGGCGATCGGAGCGTCGGGGTTGAGGATCTCAACGCCGGCCGGCAGGTCGATGTCGGCTGCGGTGACGTCACCGGGGCCGGTCACGACGATCGGGGCTTCGACGGCATCAGCTTCGGTGTGCATGCGCACCACGAGGTCCTTGAGGTTCAGGACGATGTCGGTGACGTCTTCCTTCACACCGGCGATGTTCGAGAATTCGTGGGAAACGCCTTCGATCCGGACGCTGGTGATGGCGGCACCGCTCAGCGACGAGAGAAGTACGCGACGAAGGCTGGATCCGAAGGTGTAGCCGAATCCCTTGTCGAGGGGCTCAATGGTGAAGACACCCTTGTTCTCGTCAATTTGCTCGGAGCTGATGCTCGGTACCTGGAAGTCTGTGCTCATTAGTTCCTTGGTTATTCGTGAAGGGTTAAAACTGGGCCGAAAACAGGAGGCCTATACGCGACGGCGTTTGCGCGGGCGGCAGCCGTTGTGTGCCTGAGGTGTTACGTCCTTGACGCTGGTCACGTCAAGCCCTGCGGCCTGAAGTGAACGAACCGCGGTGTCCTTACCCGATCCGGCGCCCTTGGCGAAAACTTCGACCTTCTGAAGACCGTGCTCCATCCCCTTCTTGGCAGCGGCGTCAGCGGTCACCTGCGCGGCGAACGGGGTCGACTTGCGTGATCCCTTGAATCCGGCACTGCCGGCGGACTCCCAGGCAATGACGTTGCCTTCGAGATCCGTGAGAGTCACGATCGTGTTGTTGAAAGAGGTCTTGATGTGTGCCTGACCGACGGCGATGTTCTTGCGAACACGACGGCGCGTACGGGTCTTGGCGGGTTTCTTGGCGGCCATGAGAGGTCTCTACGTCCTTGCTTTCGGTCTTAGACTTTGCGCTTCGCGGCGATGCTCATGCGACGCGGGCCCTTGCGGCCACGGGCGTTGGTCTTGGTCCGCTGACCGCGAACCGGAAGTCCACGGCGGTGACGGAGTCCGCGGTAGGCGCCGATTTCCATCAGGCGTTTGATGTTCTGCGAACGTTCACGGCGGAGATCGCCTTCAACGTCGAGATCTTCGATCGCCTCACGCAGCTTGATGATTTCTTCTTCGGTGAGATCCTTGACCTGGGTGTTCCGGTCGATGCCGACCTGGTCAAGAAGCTGCTGGGCCGTGGCCTGGCCGATTCCGAAGACATATGTCAGACCGATCTCGGCCCTTTTGTTCAAGGGGATGTTTACCCCGGCGATACGCGCCATTTACTTAACCCTGCCTCTGTTTGTGTCGCGGGTTCTCACAAATCACCAGAACGCGTCCGCGTCGGCGAATAATCTTGCACTTCTCACACATCGGTTTTACTGAGGCGCGGACTTTCATCGGCCTGGTCCTTTTTGAAGAGGTGTCCCGATGACCCCAGTAGACGGGTTACGGGCGTGAAAAAATGGCCTAAAAGGCCGAAAAGGAACAATAGCAAGTATTCTCACTTGTCGTCCCAGGGAGTAAGGATTCGTGGTCCATCAGCGGTGGCTGCGACCGTATATTCGAAGTGGGCTGCCATCGAGTCGTCTTCGGAATAAATCGACCAGCCGTCGTCATCCTGGTAGATGCCCGGTCCGCCGACGTTGACCATCGGTTCGATCGCGAACACCATTCCGGCCTCGATTTCGGGGCCTCGTCCAGCTGGACCAAAATTCGGGATCTGAGGATCCTCATGCATGTCTTCGCCGATTCCGTGTCCGACCAGCGTCTTGATCACTGAAAAGCCGTTCTTTTCAACGTGGGTCTGGACCGCATTCGAGATGTCACCTACCCGGTTGCCGGGAACCATCTGTGCGGCTGCCAGGTCCAGTGATTCCTTGGTGACGTCAAGCAGTTTCCGGGTGGTCTCATCGATTTCGCCGACCGCGATCGTGCTGGCGCCATCGGCCACCCAGCCGTCAAGGGTTACCCCGATGTCGATCGAGAGGATGTCGCCCTTCTCGAGACTGTACGGACCCGGGATGCCATGAACCACCATTGAGTTCGGTGAGACGCAGATCGAACCGGGGAAACCGCGGAAGCCCTTGAATGTGGGTACGCCGCCCTGCGACCGGATGAACTTCTCGGCGATCGTGTCGAGCTCCCCCGTGGTCACGCCAGGGCGCACGTTCTTGTGGAGCATCTGCATGCAGCGGGCGTGAACAGCGCCGGCAGCAGCCATCTGGTCAAGCTGCTCGTCGGTCTTGCGGTTGATCATGCAGCGCTGGCGGTGAGACGGCACATCATGCACCCTCTTCGAGGCTGAGGGTTGATACAAGATTCTGGATTGATTCACCGACGATGTCGGGATCCTGGGCACCATCGATCCGGTTCAGCAGCCCCTGTTTCTTGTAATAGCTGACCAGGGGAGCTGTCTTCTCGTGGTACTGCGTGAGCCGGTGACGCACAACGTCAGGCTTGTCATCATCGCGGACGATCAGTTCCGAACCGTCGATGTCGCAGACACCCTCCACCTTCGGCGGATTGAAATCGACGTGGTAGACGTGGCCGTCCTTGACACTGACCCGGCGTCCCGATATCCGGCGGACGATTTCTTCGTCACTGGCATCGATCAGGATCGCCGCGCTGAGCGACCGTCCGAGCGCGTGAAGCTTCGCGTCAAGCGCTTCGGCCTGGGGCACGGTGCGGGGGAACCCGTCGAGGATGAAGCCATGGTCGGCTTCGCCACTCTCGAGCCGCTCGGCAATGATGCCGATCAGCACCTCGTCCGGAACGAGGTCACCACGATCCATGAAGGTCTTGGCTTCGATACCGACTTCGGTCTGTTCCTTTACAGCTGCCCGCAGGATGTCACCGGTGGCGTAGTACGGCAGTTCGAGGTCCTCCTGGAGGCGCTCCCCCTGGGTTCCTTTGCCACTACCGGGTGGTCCGAGCAGAATGAGATTGAGATTGGGCATCCAGATGGCTCTCTACTTGAGAAAGCCCTCGTAGTTACGCATCATCAGCTGTGCTTCCAGCTGCTTGACCGTATCCAACGCCACACCGACCACGATCAGGACCGAGATTCCGCCGAAGAAGAACCCGCCGCCGATCTGGTTGAACAGAATCGTCGGCAAAGCCGCGACCGCACCCAGGTAGAGCGCGCCGGGGAAGGTCAGTCGGGAAAGCACCCGGTCGAGATACTCGGCCGTGGGCCTTCCCGGACGAACGCCCGGAATGAACCCGCCATATTTCTTCAGGTTGTCGGCCTGATCGACCGGGTTGAAGGTAACGGCTGTGTAGAAGTAGGTGAAGACCACGATGAAGAACACTTCACCGATGATGTACGGCCATCCGCTAGGCGACAGGAATGCCGCGAAGTCGAGCGCTGCCGGGGTGTTGATCAGCTGTCCGATCGTCGGCGGCATAGCCATGATCGAAGCGGCGAAAATCACCGGGATGACGCCAGCCATGTTGACTCGCAACGGCAGGTAGGTCGATCCGCCGGAAGTCATCTTCCGACCAACCACACGCTTCGCGTACTGGACCGGAATCCGGCGCTGGCCTTCCTGGACGAAAACGACCGCCAGCACCACGGCGAGGCAGATGAACGGAAGCAGGACAACGAAGACCTGATCCGGGTTGTTCCACCAGGACGAGATACCCGGCAGGACGCCGGCGACGATTGAAGCCATGATCAACAGCGAGATGCCGTTACCGATGCCGCGCTGGGTGATCAACTCACCCATCCACATAAGCAGGGTGGTAGCTGAGGTCAGACAGACAACGATCAGGAAGACGGTCGGCGGATCAAGGCTCTTGATCACGCTTTCCGAACCGCCCGGGGTGAGTGAATCGAAAAGGAAGACGTAAGCGAAAGACTGCATCGCAGCCAGGGCAACCGTCAGGTAACGGGTGTACTGGGTGATCTTCTGCTGTCCGACTTCGCCTTCCTTCTGGAGACGCTCAAGCGCCGGTACCACCACGGTCATCAGCTGCAGGATGATCGAGGCGGTGATGTAAGGCATGATGCCCAGCGCAAACAATGAAAGCCGCGAAAGGCTTCCGCCTGAAAACAGGTTCAGGAATCCAAGGATGTTTGACCCGGAGAGCTGGCTCTCCAGTTCCTTGACGGCATCGATATTGATGCCGGGCACCGGAACATAGGCTCCCAGTCGGTACAGGGCAAGAATGCCCGCAACGAACAGAAGCTTCCGGCGGATATCCGGAACAGAAAAGGCTTTCGCAACCGTTGCGAGCATCAGTCCTCGATCAACTCACAGCTTCCGCCGGCCGCCTCGATCTTCTCTTTGGCTGCTGCGCTGAAACCGTGTGCACGAACATTCAGGGCTTTGGTGATGTCGCCCTTGGCCAGGACCTTCACGTTATGTGAACGCTTGGCCAGGCCGACCAGCTTGAGAGTCTCAGGGGTAACGTCTGATCCGGCTTCGAAACGATCTTCGAGGTCGGACAGGTTTACCGGCTGGGTGAATGTACGGAAGTTCTCGAAGGGCATCGACTTCTTCATGTGCGGGCCGCGCAGTTTGCGCATCCGCATCTGAATCGGGTTCTGACCACCTTCGTGGGCAGCGTTCTTCCGGTTACCGGAGCGCTGTCCCTGTCCGCCGTGTCCACGGCCGGACGTCTTCCCCGTGCCGGAGCCCTGGCCACGACCGATCCGCTTGCGCGGACGACGTGAACCTGACTTCGGGCTCAGGTTGTGAAGACCAATTTCTTCTTCGCGGCTTTCCTGGTTCTCAGCCATCAGGCCTCCTCGACCTCAACCAGATGGGTGACGACCTTGAGCTGGCCCTGGAGCTGCGGTGAATCCTCGCGCTCGACCTTCTTGCCGATCTTGCCCAGGCCAAGAGCCTGAAGCGTTCCCTTCTGATGGGGATTGTTATGAATGTTGGAGCGGATCTGGGTGATTTCGAGCTTCGCCATCAGGATTTCTCCTCCTTGGCGTCAGCGGTGGCGGCCTTCTCGGCGTCTTCCGCTGACTCTTCTTCAACCTGAACCTCTTCGGCGGCTTCAACCTCACCGGCGTCGAGCTGCTCTTCGGCAGCGACCTCGGCTTCAACCTCGGACGAAGCGACAGTTGACGGATCGGCTGCAACAGCCCCATCGGTCGTGTCTTCTTTGGCCTTGGCTTCAAGTCCGGCGATATCGGCCGGGGTTTCAGCGGCGGTCTCGGCTGCTGCATCAGCGGCTTCTTCGACCGCGGCCGTGCTGGCCTCGTCCTCGGAACCACCGTTTTCCTCGACCTTGTCCTCGGGGTAAATACCGAGCACTTCCGAAATCGTCAATCCGCGGAGCTCAGCGACTTCTTCCGGCCGGCGCAGACGGACGATGCCGTCCATGGTCGCCTTGACCAGGTTGATCGGGTTCTGCGTACCGATGCTCTTCGTAAGGATGTCTTTGATCCCTCCGAGCTCGAGTACGGCGCGAACTCCACCACCGGCGATAACGCCGGTACCGGCGCTGGCCGGACGCAGGACAACGTGTCCTGCACCGAAACGTCCGATGATTTTGTGGGTGATCGTGTCGTTGTGCTTCGGGATGCGAATCAGGTTCTTACGAGCGTTTTCAACGGCTTTCTGGATGGCCAGCGGGACTTCCCGGGCCTTTCCGTAACCGATGCCAACTACTGAATCTTCATCTCCGACAGCGACGAGTGCAGTAAACGAGAACCGACGTCCACCCTTGACCACTTTGGCCACACGGTTGATTTCGATCACACGTTCCTGGAGATCAAGCCCCTTGGGGCTGACCATCTCGACGCGGGCTGTATCCATGCCTTTCATATCAGCTGTTCACCGTAGCGAAAGTTCGAATGCCGAACGGCATCAGAACTCCAGCCCACCCTCTCTCGCGCCCTCGGCGAGTGCTTTGACCCTGCCGTGGTAGCGGTAACCGCTTCGGTCGAACACACAAGTGCCGACTCCTGCCTTCTTTGCGCGTTCGGCCAGCAATTCGCCGGCTTTCTTCGCCTGTTCAGTTCTTCCAAGCTTGCGAAGCTCGGCTTCGGTCCAGTTGGCCGCAGCAAGCGTCTTGCCATCGACATCGTCGATGAGCTGCGCGAAAATGCCGCGATTCGAACGGTAGACCGAGAGCCGGGGCCGCTCGGCGGTACCGGTGATCTTGGCCCGCACACGATGGCGCCGGCGCTGGAGGCGCTGGCGATTGGTGGTGACGGTCATACGCGCTTACCGACCTTCCTGGCGACGTGCTCGTCGCGATAACGAATGCCCTTGCCCTTGTAGGGCTCCGGCGGACGGCTTTCGCGGATGTTTGCCGCGATCTGGCCGACCTTCTGCTTGTCAATCCCACGGACGATTACTTCCGTCGGCTGGGGTACTTCAAATTCGATGCCGTCCGTCGCTGCGATCGAAACCGGATGCGAGTAACCGAGGGCGAGCTCGAGGCCCTTGCCCTTGGCGGTCGCGCGGTAACCAACGCCCTGGATGTCCAGGCGCTTCTCGAAACCGTTGGTCACGCCTTCGATCTGGTTGGCGATCAAGCTGCGCGTCAGGCCATGGAGCGCACGATGCGGTCCACGGTCCGTCGGCCGGGTAACGGTGACTTCACCGTCGGCAGTTTCGACCTTCATGTCGGTCGAGATCTCCTGGACAAGTTCCCCCTTGGGGCCCTTGACCGTGATCTGTCCCGGCTTGATGTCAATTTCGACATTGCTCGGGTACGGGATGGGTTTTTTACCGATTCGACTCATAGTTCTTTCTCACCAGACGTAGGCGACGACTTCTCCGCCGACGCCTTCCTTCTTGGCTTCGTGTCCGGTCATGACGCCGTGCGAAGTCGAGATGATCGCGGTACCGGTTCCACCGAATACACGGGGAACGCCGGTGTTGCGAACGTAACGACGACGTCCGGGACGTGAAACACGTTCAATGCCGGTGATTACCGGCTGATGGTCCTTGGTGTACTTCAGGCGAACCTTGATCTTCTCGCCCACTTCAGCGGGTTCCTTCTCGTAGCCGGCAATGTAGCCCTGCTCGGTAAGGATGCGGGAAACCTCAAGCTTCAGCTTTGAGCTCGGAACCTCGACTGTTGCGAGTCCGGAGCTGAGGCCGTTGCGTACACGGGTCAGGTAATCGGCGATGGGGTCAGTAAGCATGGTTCTACCAGCTCGATTTCGTCATGCCGGGGATGTAACCCTCGTGGGCCGCTTCGCGCAGGCAGATCCGGCAGATGCCGAACTTGCGGTAATAAGCGCGGGGGCGTCCACAACGACGGCACCGGTTGTATTCACGTGTCTTGAACTTCGCGGGGCGCGCCTGGCGCACCTTCTGGGATGTCTTGGCCATCTGGGCCTAGCCCTCCTGCTCTTCGTCGTTGGCTGCTTCGGCGCCTTCTGCTACCGGGCGGCCTTCCTTAGCGAAAGGCATACCCAGGGCAAGCAGAAGCTCGAAGGCCTCGGCGTCCGTCGGGGCAGTAGTAGTCATGGTGATATCGAGACCGTAAGTCACGTCAACCGTGTCGTAGTCGATCTCGGGGAACATCAGCTGTTCCTTGACGCCCATGGAGTAGTTACCCCGGCCGTCGAAGGAAGTGGCCTTGAGGCCACGGAAGTCACGGATTCGCGGGATCGCGATCGAAACGAGTCGATCGAGGAACTCCCACATGCGGGCACCGCGCAGGGTCACCGAGGCACCAACCTGCATGCCTTCGCGGACCTTGAACTGGGCGACTGACTTCTTCGCCATGCGGGCGTTCGGGAATTGACCGGCGATCAGCGCCAGCTCTCCCGTTGCCTTCTCGCGCTGCTTGGTGTCCATGTGAGAACCGAGTCCCATGTTCAGGGTGATCTTCTGCAGACGCGGGGCGCGCATCGGAGTCGTGTACCCGAACTTCTCCACCAGGAGAGGCAACACCTCGTTGTTGTAGGTGTCGCGCAGACGTGGCGGCGGGATGGCCTGTTCAGTTGTGGTTGTAGCTGCTTCCATGATGATTCCTAAATTGCTTCGCCGGTGCGCTTGGAGAAGCGCTGGCGTTTGCCGTCGTCGGTGGTTCGGATACCGACGCGGGTCGGCTTGTTGTCTGTGGGATCGAGCAGCATCACGTTGGAAACGTGAATCGGCCCTTCCTTCTCGATGATCCCGCCTTCTACGCCGGGCCCCTGTCCTGATGGGGACGGCTGGGCACGCTGATGGCGCTTGATCATGTTGACGCCCTCAACGTACACCCTTTCTTTCCCGGGATCTGTCCGGGTGACCTTGCCCTGCTTGCCGGAGTCCTTGCCGGCCATGATCTGGACTGTGTCGTCTGTGCGAATCTTCATGGCTACAGCACCTCCGGCGCGAGCGAGATGATCTTCATGAAGTCACGATCGCGGAGTTCACGGGCTACCGGACCGAAGATCCGGGTTCCCCTGGGGTTGTTCGAATCGTCGATCAGGACGGCGGCGTTCTCGTCGAACTGGATGTAAGTGCCATCCGAACGACCGAGTTCTTTCTTGGTACGGACGATTACGGCCTTGACGACCTCGCCCTTACGCACGTTGCCCTGGGGACTTGCCTGCTTGACGGTCGCGGTGATCACATCACCGATCGAACCGTAGTTGCGGTGCGAGCCACCCTTGACGCGGATGCAGAGGATTTCGCGGGCGCCGGAGTTATCGGCGACGCGGAGTCTGGATTCCTGCTGAATCATTGCTTACCTGGCCTTCTCGACGACTTCGAGCAAGCGCCAATGCTTGGTCTTGGAAAGCTTGCGGGTTTCGATCACGCGCACGAGATCGCCTTCGCTGGCTTCGTTCTTCTCGTCGTGGACGTGAATCTTGTGACGCTGACGGACGATCTTCTCGTAAACCGGATGACGGCGGGCGCTGTCGATCTGGACCGTGATGGTCTTGTCGGTTTTGTTCGAGGTGACCAGGCCCTGACGCTCCTTGGGCTTGCCGGTACGGGTCTTCTCCGCAACGGGCGTACCTTCGCCGGATCCCTTCGGGGCTTCCGCTTTCGCATCGGCACGGCGCTTGCGGCGCTGGCCGGCCTTCTGCTTGCGGGCAGCAAGACGACGCGCGTCGCGTTCCTCACCGGTCAGCTGCGGTCCGGCTGCACCGGATTCGCGTGACTTGAGGATGCGCAGACGTTCCTTGCGGGGAAGGTCGTCCAGGGGATCGGGCTCGGCCGGTTCAGGCTCGGGCTCGGCGGCTGCCGGTGCTTCTTCCACGGGAGTTTCTTCGGCCGGAGTTTCCTCGGCAACCGGAGTCTCTTCCGGGGCTTCAGCCTCGGGAGTCGTCTCTTCTACGTTCTGTTCTTCTTCTGACATCAGTTCTGCCTACTTACTTGGAGCCCTGTTCGCGCTCAAGGTCGATGTTGCGCTGACGGGCAATGGTGAGAAGTCGTGCGACTTCACGCTTGGCGCTCCTCAGGCTGGACGAGTTCTCGAGTTCTCCGGTGGCGTGGCGCAGACGCAGATTGAACGCGTCCTGCCTTGCATCCTTGAGAGCCTCAACGAGCTCGATGTCCTGCATGGCGTGAATCTCTGAAGCCTTCACTCGCCCACTCCTTCGCGCATTACAAATTTTGTCCTGAGAGGAAGTTTGTGTCCCGCAACGCGCATCGCGTCACGTGCCAGTTCTTCATCAACACCGGAAAGCTCGAACATGACGCGTCCGGGCTTGACCACGGCGACCCATGCTTCAGGGTTGCCCTTACCGGAACCCATGCGGGTTTCGGCCGGCTTCTTGGTGATCGGCTTGTCCGGGTAAATGTTGATCCAGACCTTGCCGCCACGCTTGATCTTTCGGGTCATGGCAACACGAGCCGCTTCGATCTGACGGTTGGTGACCCATCCGCGATCGAGGGACTTGAGGCCGTACTCGCCGAAAGTAACCTGGGTTCCGCCCTTGGAGTTGCCTTTGCGGCGACCCCTCATGACCTTGCGGTGCTTGACCCGCTTGGGCATCAGCATTAGCGACGACCTCCACGACCGCGGTCATCACCACCGCGGCCACGGCCACGGTTGTCCTGCTGCGGTTCAGGCTCTGACATACGGGCCGACTCGAAACCTTCGGGCATGACTTCGCCTTTGTTGATCCAGCACTTGACGCCAATGCGTCCGGTACCGGTCTTGGCTTCGACAAATCCGTAATCGATGTCGGCGCGCAGGGTATGAAGCGGCACGCGGCCATCGGAGTAACCCTCGGTGCGGGCCATTTCGGCACCGCCCAGGCGTCCGGAAATCTGGACCTTCACGCCCTTGGCGCCGGAGCGCATGGCGGAGGTGAGCGCACGCTTCATGGCGCGGCGGAAAGCAACGCGGTTCTGAAGCTGCTCGGCGATCGACTGGGCAACCAGCTTGGCGTCCAGTTCGGGGCGCTTGACTTCGCGGATGTTCACCTTCACCGGCTGGCCGGTGATCTTGTGAAGGTCCTTGCGCAGCGCGTCGACTTCGGAACCGGACTTGCCGATAACGATGCCGGGACGGGCCGTGTGGATGTCTACAGCGACTTCGCCGCGACGCTGGATCGTGATGTCAGACAGGCCTGCGTGGGCCAGCTTCGTCTCGATATGGTCGCGGATCGCCAGATCCTGCATCAGCAGGTCGGCAAACTCTTTTTCGGCGAACCAATTCGACTTCCAATCATGGATGTAGCCGACTCGGAAGCCTTCGGGATGGATCTTCTGTCCCATAGCTCTTTCTAGTCCTCGTCTTCCGGTGTCAGCGCCACGGTGATGTGGCTCGTTCTCTTGTGGATCGGTGTTGCCCGTCCCATCGCGCGGGGACGGAACCGCTTCAGGGTGGGGCCTTCGTCAACGCGAATCGTGTGGACGATCATCTCGTCACCGATCAAATCGTGGTTCGCTTCAGCGTTCGCGGCGGCCGATTCGAGCACCTTGGCGATGTCACCGGCAGCGGAACGGGGTGAAAACTGGAGCAGCGAACGTGCGTCGTCGATGTGCTTGCCGCGAATCTGGTCGGCAATCAGCCGGACCTTGCGCGGCGAGACACGCACGTACTTGGCGGTGGCGCGGACCAAAACGGGGTCCTCCACCTTCTTCGGGGAATTCTTCTTCGGGAGAGACATGCTCAGTCCTTGCCGCCCGTGTGTGAACGGAAGGTGCGGGTCGGAGCGAACTCGCCCAGCTTGTGACCGACCATCGACTCGGAGATGAAAACCGGTACGTGCTTACGACCGTCGTGAACGGCGATCGTATGTCCGACCATCTCCGGGAAGACGGTGGAGCGGCGCGACCAGGTCTTGACCATGGTCTTGTTGCCGGCGTCGTTCATGCCGTTGATCCGGCTCATGAGCCGTTCTTCAACGAACGGGCCCTTTTTAGTTGATCTACCCATGGTCTATCTGCCCTTCTTCTTTCCGCGACGTCGGCCGCGCACGATGTAGCGGTCTGACGGCTTGCCCTTTTTGCGGGTGCGGTAGCCAAGCGTCGGCTTGCCCCACGGGGTGACCGGATGGCCGCCCGGGGTCTTGTGTGCTTCGCCTCCGCCGTGCGGATGGTCGACCGGGTTCATGGCGATACCACGGCTCTGCGGGCGCTTGCCCTTGTGCCGGTTACGTCCCGCCTTGCCGATCGTGACGTTGTTGTGTTCAGAGTTCGAAAGCGTGCCGATGGTGGCCCGGCATTCACCGCGGACCATGCGCATTTCGGAGGACGGCAGACGCAGGGTGACCATGTCGCCTTCCTTCGCGGCCAGCTGGATCGATGTGCCGGCGGACCGACCGATCTTTCCGCCCTGGCCCGCTTTCATCTCCACGTTGTGGACGAGCGTGCCGACCGGCATGTCTTTCAGTTCCAGGCAGTTGCCGGGACGAATGTCAGAGCCGGGTCCGGACTGGACCTTGTCGCCAACCTTGGACGCTGCGGGCGCCAGGATGTAGCTCTTCACGCCGTCGGCGTAATGGAGCAGCGCGATGTAGGACGACCGGTTGGGGTCGTACTCGATGGTCGCGACCTTGGCCGGAACACCGTCCTTGCGACGCTTGAAGTCGATGAGCCGGTAACGGCGCTTGGCACCGCCACCACGATGGCGGGAAGTGATGCGACCGTTGTTGTTGCGGCCGCCGGACTTCTTGATGCCCTCGACCAGCGAGCGCTCGGGCTCGTTGCCGGTGGTGACCTGCTCGCGCATCGGGTACGTCGCGAAGCGGCGTCCCGGGCTGGTCGGTTTTGTCTTGCGTATTGCCATAAGTCTCTTTCTTAGCCCTCTACCGCTGCGCCTTCGAACAGATCGATCGTGTCGCCTGAGGCGAGTTCGACCACTGCTTTCTTCCAGGAGCGGCTGCGGCCGGAGTGAAGTCCACGACGCTTCGGCTTGGAATTGACCTTGGAGGTCCGTACCTTCACCACTTCAACGCCGAACGCTTTCTCGACTGCGTCCTTGATCTCGAATTTGTTCGCCCGGTCGTCGACCCGGAAGGTGTACTTGCCGGCCGCGATCAGGGCATAGGTCTTCTCCGAAATGACGGGTCGGATGATGATGCTGCGGGGATCCATTACTCGCCGTCCTTCTCGGTGTTGTTGGTGCCGTTCTTGATCTCGGTTCCGGCTCGTTCAGCCAGAACTTCGAGCGCACCTTCGGAAATCACAATCGAAGCGGCGCCGATCACGTCGACGACTCCGACAGCTCCGACTTCCATGACTTCGATCCGCTCAATGTTGCGGAAAGACCTCAGGAGGCCGGTTTCGTCACCGAGGATCACAACCAGGGTGGAACGCTTGGCGCCCCACTTGGTCAGAGCTTCGGAGGCCGCCTTGGTTGAAGGCGTATCGAAATCTTTGGCTGCGACCACGGCCACGCTGCCACGTTCGGCGTGAACCGAAAGTGCGGAACGCATCGCCTTGCGGCGGGCCTTGCGGTTCACCTTGACCGTGTAGTGACGC
Source organism: Solirubrobacterales bacterium (assembly GCA_049593795.1). Classification (GTDB taxonomy): domain Bacteria; phylum Actinomycetota; class Thermoleophilia; order Solirubrobacterales; family 70-9; genus 67-14. Next base: position 6,783 of record JBAWHK010000243.1, on the reverse strand, counting down.
GGCTTCGGACCGAAAGCGGCACCGCCGCCGTAACGGTTCGGAACGCTCAGGGCGCCAACACGGGCACGACCGGTGCCTTTCTGGCGCCAGGCCTTGGCGGTGGTCATCGAGACCTCACCGCGGGTCAGGGTCGAGGCGGTACCGCGGCGACGCGCGTTGGCGTCGGCACGGGCAGTTTCATGAACCAGCGACTGGTGGAAGTCCTCGGTGAAGAGGTCAGCCGGAACGTCAGCCTTGGTGGTCTTGCCCAGTACGGGGACTTTGGGGGCTTTAGCTTCAGCCATCAGTGCGGATCTCCACTATTGAGTTGCGATGGCCCGGAATCGAGCCTTTGATCAGAAGCAGGTTGCGCTCGGCGTCGATGTCAGCAATCTCGAGACCCTTCTGGGTCGCGCGCTTGTTGCCCATCTGGCCGGGGAGGCGCATGCCCTTGAACACACGGGCCGGATATGCCGAAGCACCGATCGAGCCCGGGGCACGAACGTTGTGCGAGCCGTGCGACACGGGGCCGCGGCTGAAGTTGTGGCGCTTGACCGTTCCCTGGAAGCCCTTGCCGATGGTGATGCCAGCGACTTTGACTTTCTGGCCGGCTTCAAAGCTTTCGACGGTGACCTGCTGGCCGAGGGTTACTTCCTCTTCCTGGCCACCGATTTCCGCGTCGCGGAATTCAACGACGATCCGCATCGGAGCGGCGTCGGCCTTGGCCAGATGGCCTTCTTCAGCTTTGCTGAGCTTGCCTTTCTTGACTTCGTCGAAGGCGAGCTGGATGGCTGAGTAGCCATCCCGTTCGGGCTTGCGGATACCTGTGACCGGGCACGGTCCAGCTTCAACCACGGTGACCGGCACGACTTCGCCGTCCTCCCTGAAGATCTGGGTCATGCCTAGTTTCTTGCCGAGAATCGCAGACATGGCGTCCTAGAGTCGAATCTCGATGTCGACGCCGGCCGGGAGCGAGTCCAGGCGCTGGAGCGAGTCAACGGTCTTCGGGGTCGGCTGTTTGATGTCGATCAACCGCTTGTGGGTCCGGATCTCGAAATGCTCACGAGAGTCCTTGTCCTTAAAGGGTGAACGGATCACGCAATAGATATTGCGTTCCGTTGGCAGGGGCACGGGACCGGACACGGTGGCGCCTGTGCGCTCAGCCGTATCAACGATTTCGCGCGCTGCGCGGTCGATGGCGTCATGATCGTAGGCTTTGAGCCTGATCCTAATTTTTTGTGCTGCAATTGCGGCCACTTCGGCTTTTTCTGACTTTCTCGTTCTGTGGGCGTGACCAGGCTTGCGCCAGTGACACGCTGATGTCAAGGTCCCCCGCCGCCTGCTCCGTTCCCATCACGTGGTGATGGGGGTGCGGAGTGGTCCGACTACCTGGGGTAATTCTAAGTTCTTATCTGTGCTGCTGGTGAATCTTTCCTGCGGTGAAACCTTGCTGCGATCCTGCTTGAAACAAATCTGGTGCTGCGATCACCCGGTAAGGGGTGAAACCCGGGGCGGGTCCGAAACGGTTGGTTTCGGAACCCGCCCCTGAAAGCAAATCGTTACTCGATGACTTCCGAGACAACACCGGAACCGACGGTACGTCCACCCTCGCGGATGGCGAAACGAAGTCCCGGCTCCATGGCGATCGGCTGAATCAGCTCGATTGTCATTTCGATGTTGTCGCCGGGCATTACCATTTCCGTGCCCTCGGGCAGGTTGGCGACGCCGGTCACATCGGTGGTCCGGAAGTAGAACTGCGGGCGGTAGCCCGAGAAGAACGGAGTGTGACGGCCGCCTTCTTCCTTCTTCAGGCAGTAAACCTCAGCCTTGTACTTGGTGTGCGGAGTGATCGATCCGGGCTTGCAGAGAACCTGCCCGCGCTCGATGTCTTCACGCTTGGTGCCTCGGAGGAGACAACCAACGTTGTCGCCGGCACGACCCTCGTCGAGGATCTTGCGGAACATTTCGACGCCGGTGACGGTCGTGGTCTCGGTCTTCTCGTGAATACCGACGATCTCGATCGTGTCACCCGTGTTGACGATGCCCTGCTCGATACGGCCGGTTGCGACGGTGCCGCGTCCGGTGATCGAGAAAATGTCTTCGACAGGCATGAGGAACGGCTTGTCGAGCTCACGGACGGGCTCTGGGATGTAGCTGTCCAGTGCTTCGCCGAGCTCGATGATGCGGGCCTTCATCTCTTCGTCACCTTCGAGGGCCATGGTTGCTGAACCCTTGACGATCGGCGTGTTGTCGCCATCGAAGTCGTATTCGTTGAGGAGGTCGCGGACCTCTTCTTCGACGAGCTCGATCAGTTCGTCGTCATCAACCTGGTCGACCTTGTTCAGGAAGACCACGACGTGCGGCACGTTGACCTGACGGGCGAGCAGGATGTGCTCGCGGGTCTGGGGCATGACGCCGTCGGCGGCGGAAACAACCAGGATCGCGCCGTCCATCTGGGCGGCACCGGTGATCATGTTCTTGACGTAATCGGCGTGGCCGGGGCAGTCGACGTGGGCGTAGTGACGGCCCGCGGTCTCGTACTCGACGTGAGAGGTCGCGATCGTGATGCCGCGTTCCTTCTCTTCCGGAGCGTTGTCGATCTCGGCGAAGCTCTTGGCTTCGGTCTCGCCCTCGCCGGAAAGCGTTGTGGTGATCGCAGCCGTAAGGGTGGTCTTGCCATGGTCGACATGACCGATGGTGCCAACGTTTACATGCGGCTTATCGCGTTCGAACTTCTCCTTGGACATCGCTTTCCTAAACCTTTCTCTGAATCTGTTCTGAGTCTATTTTGCTTTTACGTCTGATTGAACTGCTAAAGCTTGTTGGCTGGCGTGCGGCGTGCGCCCGGCTCCGGGCGAACTTGAGAAGAATAGCTGCTTGGCCAGCTCGGGGTAATGCGGTCTACGATCCGGACCCTGAATTGCCGCCTGAACGGCTTTCCGCGATCTCTTCGGCAATGCTCTGCGGGACCTCTTCGTACCGCTCGAACTGCATCGAGTAGCTCGCCCTGCCCTGCGTTGCTGAACGCAGGTCGGTTGAGTATCCGAACATTTCACTGAGCGGAACAAAGGCATCCACGATCAGTCCGGTGCCGCGCTGCTCCTGGCCCTGGACTTTGCCACGTCGACGTGAAAGGTCACCGATGACGTCACCGAGGTAATCCTCGGGGGTGGTCACTTCGACCTTCATCACTGGCTCAAGCAGGGCGGGGTTCGCTTTGCGAGCACCTTCCTGAAGCGCCAGTGAACCGGCGATCTTGAAAGCCATTTCCGACGAGTCGACGTCGTGGTAAGAACCATCGATCAGTTCGACCTTGAGGTCGACCAGCGGGTAGCCGGCCTTGACGCCGTTCTCCAGGGCCTCGGTGATCCCCTGCTTGACAGCGGGGATGTACTCGGTCGGGATGACGCCACCCTTGATCTTGCTTTCGAAAATGAAACCTTCGCCCGGGGCCGGCTCGATGTTGATGACAGCGTGTCCGTACTGACCACGACCACCGGTCTGGCGGGCAAACTTGGCGTTGACCTTTTCGACGCGCTTGCGAATCGTCTCGCGGTAAGCAACCTGCGGCTTGCCGACGTTGGCGGCGACGTTGAATTCGCGGATCATGCGGTCGACCAGCACCTCGAGGTGCAGCTCGCCCATTCCGTGAATCAGGGTCTGTCCGGTTTCTTCATCGGATTCGATCTTGAAAGTCGGGTCCTCTTCGGACAGGCGCTGGAGGGCGGTGCCCATCTTTTCCTGATCCGATTTGGTCTTCGGCTCGATCGCCACGGCGATAACGGTGTCCGGGAAGTCCATTGATTCGAGTTCGATCGGGGCATCCGGGGCCGACAGGGTGTCGCCGGTACCGGTGTTCTTGAGTCCGACGCCGGCACAGATGTCACCGGAGTAGACCCGTTCGATCTCTTCACGCGAGTTGGCGTGCATCATCAGCAGACGGCCGATGCGCTCGGTCTTGCCGGTGGTGACGTTCAATACACGTCCGCCAGCTTCGAGGGTGCCGGAGTAAACCCGGAAGTAAGTGAGCTTGCCGACGTAGGGGTCGGACATGACCTTGAAGGCCAGGGCGGCGAACGGTCCGGAGTCGTCAGCTGGACGGTTTCCTTCTTCGCGTTCCTCTTCACCCTTCTTCAGCGGCAGCATGCCTTCGACGGCCGGAACTTCGAGCGGCGAGGGCAGCAGGGCAACGATCGTGTCGAGCAGCGGCTGCACGCCTTTGTTCTTGAAGGATGAGCCACAGAGGACCGGGGTGACGGTGATCGCCAGGGTCGCGGCCTTGAGTGCGGCCATGATCTTCTCTTCAGAGATTTCCTCTTCCGCAAGGTAGAGCTCCATCAGCTCATCGTCCTGGTCAGCACACGCTTCAACCATGGCGGCGCGGTATTCCTCGGCCTGCTCCTGCATGTCTTCGGGGATGTCGACGATGTCGACTTCGGCTCCGAGGTCATCCTTGTAGACAGTGGCCTTCATGGTCACGAGGTCGATGATTCCGAGGAAGTCGCCTTCCGCACCGATCGGCAGCTGGATCGGCACGGCGTTGGCGCCGAGGCGTTCCTTGATCGTGCGGACCGACATGTAGAAGTCGGCTCCGGTGCGGTCCATCTTGTTGATGTAAGCGATACGCGGTACCGAGTACTTGTCGGCCTGGCGCCAGACGGTCTCGGACTGCGGCTCGACTCCGGCGACGGAGTCGAAGACGGCAACGGCGCCGTCGAGTACGCGAAGCGAACGTTCGACTTCAACCGTGAAGTCGACGTGGCCGGGCGTGTCAATGATGTTGATGCGGTGGTCGAGCCACTCGCAGGCGGTGGCGGCGGAGGTGATCGTGATTCCACGCTCCTGCTCCTGCTCCATCCAGTCCATGGTGGCGGCGCCTTCGTGAACTTCACCGATCTTGTGGGTACGGCCGGTGTAGTAGAGGATGCGCTCGGTCGTCGTCGTCTTGCCGGCGTCGATGTGAGCCATGATCCCGATGTTGCGGGTCTTATCCAGTGTGAAGTCGCGAGCCATTTTTCTCTTTGTTTCTCGAAGTTTCTTTAGAAGGTTCGGGGCCCGGATCGGTTCCAGACCAAAAAAAAGGCCCGCAGCGTGCGAGGCCTGCCCGAGCGACCGGTGACTATAACAAAGAAGCGGATGCATTTCAGCCGATCACAAGGGGTAACCTGCGTTTCCGTTTGCCTTAGGAGAGGTATCGATGGATCCAGAAAAACCTGATTCGAAAAAGAAGAAGGAAGTGTCACCGGCCGAGAAGCGGGTCGATGCGCTGATCTCCGGGAAAAACGAGGACAGCAAGCCGGAGCCCGGACAGGCTTCGCAGCGCCTTCAGGAGCAGAAGAAGAAGGCCACCGAATCGGGCAAGGTTGCGCTCACCGAGAAGCAGCGGATCGAAGCCCGGCGTCAGCGCCAGGCGAAGAAACGTCGTCCGGTTACCGGCAACCTGATCTCCCGCGGCTTGCGGGCGGTTGCGTTTGAGGCGCAGCGGACCGCTTTGTTCCTTGGCCGCAGTGTCGTGTCCGGTATCGATGCGATCAAACCGGCTTTCAGGGTGATCGCTCCCGCCGCCCGTTCTTTCGCCCAGCTCGTAGTCGGCTGGCTGATCCTTGCTGCGGGGCTGGTCGCCCGGGGCTTCTCCGGGCTTGGTCGTCTGCTGCTTGCCCTCGATCGTGTGGTCACCGCGAGGCGCGCTTTCACGTTGATCGCGCTGGTCGCGGCCGGCCTGCTGATCACGTCGCAGTTCATGGATTTCCGCGCGATTGAAATCGGCCAGCCGGGCTATGTGCAGGTTCAGGACATAACCCGGGCCCCCCGGACCGAGGTGAAAACCCCGATCGACACCCATTCCCTTTTCCTGGTGGCGATCGGCATCCTGGCGTTGGGTGCCGCGGCCGCGACTTTGCTTGGCCGGCGCCGCATTGCCGGTCTTGTGTTGACTTCCTGCGGCGCGGTGGTTCTGATCACCGGCATCGCTGTTGATCTGCCGGTCGCCCTTGATGTCGCTGATGCGCAGCTCGCCTACTCCGGGGTGAAGGCGATCCTGCTTGCCGGTTTCTGGCTCGAGCTCGCGGCGGGCACCGTGCTGCTGGTTTCGGGCCTTGCTTTCACTCTTGCCCGGGACCGCAATCCTTCTTCTGTCCGTGAGCCGCGCCGGGCCAGCTCACGGGTTGCCGGGAGCAGCGCATGAACCAGGTTTCGCCGGACATCGCCCGACTGACCGCGATCACCGCCCTGCTGGGTGCGCTGATCGTGATCCTTTCGCAGGTTGTCACTGCTTATTCGTTGCAGAACGAACTTCGTGAGACGGTCGATACGGTCACGTTGCTCAGCAAGCACGGGGCGATCACCGCCATTTTCGGGCTTCTGGCCGCGCTGGCCGTGGTGTTCGCGGTGGCTACTGGCAATCGTCTCGCGGCGATCTTCGTGATTGGCATGGGTATCGCCGTGATCCTGGTTTTCCTGCTGGTGGACGTGCCTGACATCGGCGACACCGGCATGTTCAACACCGAGCAGGCCGGCAATATCGATGTCGAAGGCAAGGCTGCGGCCGGCCTCTGGCTGGAACTGACCGGCGGAATGATCCTGGTCCTGGCCGGCTCGGCCCTCGCGATGTTCAGCGATACGCAGCTTCGCCAGATCGGCCCCGGCGGCGACCGCCAGGCGTCGAAGGCGAGCACTCGCCGCCGAAGCACCAGCTGAGCAGAAGGCCCAGCCGAGCAGCAGGCCCAGCTCAGCAGGAGCCACAGCTGTACAGAAGCCCCAGTTCTGGCACGGATATTTCGGAGATGACGCAAATAATCGAGCCAG
>JBAWHK010000242.1:0-1862 GCA_049593795.1 Solirubrobacterales bacterium | reverse complement strand
CGCCGGCAGCCTGCGTGAACGGCCCGCCGATGAAGGTGCAGCAGGCACCTTCGGCCACGATGTCGTCCGCAGCCTGAGCTGAACTGATCCCGCCAGCGAAGAATGCGGCGATCACGATGGACCCGATTATGAATTTGATTCTTTCCCTCCCCATGAATGCATCATGACGCATATGAAGATCGGTGGAACCGGGAACCTTCAGGGAACGGTCCGGTTCAGCCGCGGGTTCGGCCCAGGATGAGCTGGGTCGTTTCGGTCGGAACGTCCAGCTGCGGGCAGTGACCGATGCCTTCGAGTTCGATCCACTCGGCCTGGGGAAGCCAGTCGTTACGGAAGCGCGGTGACGCAACGTTCATCTCGAGAATCCTGTCTTCGGTACCCCAGACCAGTCGCACCGGGCAGGTGACCCGTTCGGCGTCGAGGCTCCATCCCTCTTCGACCGCCGACTGCACAAGAGGCAGGGCGCCGTCACATCCGATCACCCCCATCATCTGGTGCCCGATCAGCCCAGCCGGGATGTGTTCGTAGTTGGTGGTGAGGAACTGAGTGGCCAGTCGACGGCCTTCAGGGGTGGCAATCAGCGCATCGATGTGCTGGGCGGCTCCTTCGAGCTGCGTTTTCATGTCGGCCAGGAAACCGACAGTTTCCTTGAACGATTCATCCCCTTCGGCCCAGCCACCGGCTGGGGCCAGGGCGACCACGGACCGGGCCCGCCCACGGGCGGCGAGCCGCAGGCTGAGATAGCCACCGAGCGAGTTGCCGACGATGTGCGCGGTTTCGAGACCGGCTTCGTCCAGCATGGTTTCAACCTGGTCGATGATTTTGTCCTGCACGACGGGTTCTTCGAGCGGGGGTCCGCCCGCATGGCCCGGCAGGGTTATGGCAAGGACGTCGTGGTGCTTCTCGAGTTCCGGACGGACGAGGTCCCAGGTGCGCCACGTATCGGTGAATCCGTGGAGCAGCAGGAGCGGTTCGCCGGAGCCGCCACGGTGGGAAGGCGTGAATTCTGTCTGCATGGCAGCAGGCTATATCCCCTGTTTCGCCGGGGATCATCAGCGAGAATTCCTCTGATGTGTAAAACCGGCGGCAGCGGGTAACTAAGAACCTAATCTGCACGGCCTTATGGCTCAAGGGCAGCACTCAATCGGGGGAACCCGGCACCGAGGCTGTCTATGGAATTGCAGGAGTTGTCCGCAGGAACTGAATCAACCGGGGGTCTCACTGAGATCAAGAAGCGTCGCTTGCCCGAAGCGGCCTTGTGGTCCAGAAGGGATTCCGATCTCTGGGCCCGTGACGAGCTGGTCAGGCGTTACATGCCTTTCGCTGTCTCTCACGCCAACCGCTTCAATGGCGGACCCGATTCCTTCGACGATCTGCTCCAGGTCGCGTCGGTAGGGCTTGTCAACGCCGTGGATCGCTTTGATCCGTCCCATGGATCCGCTTTTGCGGCCTTCGCCACCCCGACCATCAACGGTGAACTGAAACGGTACTTTCGCGACCGGATCTGGCTGGTCCGCGTTCCCCGAGGGCTCCAGGAACGGATCCAGGCAGTGGATAAAGCCAAGTCCGCACTGAGCGCGGAGCTCCATCGCGATCCGACCGTGATCGAGATCGCCGATCGCGCTGATCTCACCGAAACCGAGGTGGATGAGGCGATTCTCGCCAAGGCCGACCGGCACCCGATTTCGCTTGATTTCGCTGGCGATGACGAAGATCACGCTCCGGCGGTTTCGGTGGGACGGGAAGAACCTGGTTACAGCCGTTTCGACGACACCGATCAGATTCGCAGCGCCGTGATCAACCTCGATGAGACTTCGAGGCTGGTCCTGAGGTTGCGATTCATCGAAGAGATGACCCAGAGC
>JBAWHK010000241.1:0-2380 GCA_049593795.1 Solirubrobacterales bacterium | reverse complement strand
TTGTCACCCTCACGACCGGCGAGCGGCGAGGTGTTCTGCCCAACCACGATCGAAAGTGACGGTTCATCGACCTTGATCACCGGCAGCGGACGTGGATCTTCCGGATCGGCGAGGGTCTCGCCGATCGTGATTTCGGGAATGCCGGCGATCGCGATGATCTCGCCCGGACCGACTTCGTCGGCGGGCACACGTTCAAGCGATTCCGTGACGAACAGTTCGGAGACGGTGGCCGACTCGATGCTTCCGTCGGCGCGGCACCAGGCGACCTTGGAACCTGAGGTCAGCTTGCCGTGACGGACACGGCAGAGCGCCAGGCGCCCGAGGTACGGCGACGCATCGAGGTTGGTCACGTAAGCCTGGAACGGGTGCTCCGGATCGAACTCGGGGGCCGGAATGTGATCGACCATCAGGTCCATCAGCGGTTTCAGGTCAGTGCCGACATCGCCTTCGGTCATCGACGCCCAGCCGTCTTTGCCGTTCGTGTAAACGATCGGGAACTCGATCTGGTCACCTTCAGCACCCAGATCCATGAAAAGTTCGTAAACCTCGTCGACGACTTCACCGATGCGGGCATCAGGTCGATCGACCTTGTTGACAACCAGGATCACCGGCAGGTTCGCTTCGAGGGCTTTGCCAAGCACGAAGCGGGTCTGCGGCAGCGGGCCTTCGGATGAGTCGACCAGCAGGACAACCCCGTCAACCATGGTCAGGCCACGTTCGACCTCACCACCAAAGTCGGCGTGTCCGGGCGTGTCGATGATGTTCATCTTCACGTCGCCGTAACGCACCGCGGTGTTCTTCGCGAGGATCGTAATGCCCTTCTCGCGTTCAAGATCCATTGAATCCATGACCCGGTCGTTGACGTCCTGGCCTTTGCGGAAGGCCCCGGACTGCCACAGCATGGCGTCGACCAGAGTCGTTTTGCCGTGGTCCACGTGGGCCACGATCGCAATATTACGTATGTCTTCCCTGCGCTCCATGAGGACGGGAGAGTCTAGGGAAACTCAACTCCGGACACCGTGATGCGTGTCCGGAGCCAGTTCTATCTACTCGGAAACAGGGGTCCCGTTTGTCTGGGGAGCACCTTCGCCGGAGGTCGTTGAGGTGTAAACGAATTCTTCTTCAGCACCGAAAATGGTGTCGAGCAGGGTCTTGCGGGCGGTCTCGCTGAAGACCAGCACCAGGCCACCGGTAAGCAGGCCGATCGCGAGTACGTTGCGGATCGGGTGGCTCTTCTTCTTCGGCTCACGCAGACGCTCGGAAGCGTCACGCAGGGCGTCGGTGGCGTTCTTGAGTTCGCGCTTCACCTTGCGGTCATTGGTGACCGATTCGGCGACGCTGGCACGGTTCGAAGAAACCCGGCCATAAGCCTTGCGGCCAGCGAAGTACGCAGCGGCCAGGCTGTCTCGAAGCTCTTCGTCTTCAATCAGACGGCGGACGTACTGGTTTTCGCGGGCTGCGGAATAAGCCTGCCCGGCTTTACTTGAGATGTCTTTAGGCATTTCGTCCCTCGCTTGATCTTGTGAACTGTTTTTCGAGAATACCGGCAAACCGCTATTTGGGTTCCAAAGCGATTTCCAGTGCCTCACTGACTTTTCCGGCGTACGTGAATTCGATGATCGCCCGTTCGTGTTCCGGGATCTCGTCGACGTCGCCTTCGTTACGGCTCGGCAGGATTACCAGCTTGATGCCGGCCCGCTGCGCTGCAAGTGATTTTTCCTTGACTCCACCGATCGGCAGTACCTGGCCGGTCAGGGTGACTTCGCCAGTCATGGCGACATCGTTTCTCACCGGGCGCCCGGTGATCAGGGAGACCAGGGCGACAGTCATGGCGACCCCGGCGGAAGGCCCGTCTTTGGGCACCGCCCCGGCCGGCACATGGATATGGATGTCATGACGGGCGAACCATTTTTCGTCCGCGTCGGGCGTGACCTTTTTCGCGTTGGCACGAACGTAGGAGAGCGCAGCCTGGGCTGATTCCCGCATGACATCGCCAAGCTGGCCGGTGATGACGAGCTTGCCGGTGCCGGGCATCGCGGTCGCTTCGATGAAAAGAACATCGCCCCCGGTCGGTGTCCACGCGAGGCCGGTTGAAACACCCGGGACCTTGGTCCGGCGGCGGCTTTCGAAGAAGACCCGGCGGCGGCCCAGAAGTTCACGGACTTTCTTGCCCGAAACCTTGACCTTCTTGCCTTTGCCGTCATTCTCGGCAAATACCCGAGCAACCTTGCGGCAAACCGTGCCGATCTCGCGTTCGAGGTTGCGGACCCCCGCTTCGCGCGTGTATTCCTCGATGATCGCGGTCAGGGCCGGGTCGGTGAAGGCGATGTTCTTCGCTTTGAGGCCGTTCGCCCTGATCTGGCGGGGCACCAGGTACCGG
>JBAWHK010000240.1:0-12045 GCA_049593795.1 Solirubrobacterales bacterium | reverse complement strand
TGCTCAGCCGGACCGACGAGACCATCTGGTCCAACCAGTTGATTAACTGGTTATACCAGTCGAACAAGAAACCGTCAAGGAGAAACCAACGGCACCGCGCATCGCAAAAAAGAGATGGACCGGGTCGGTTTCACCGCGCTACCCGCGGCAAAGTCGACCCGGGCCTGTAGGCCCCATGCCGCCCGGTAGCCCTGGGTCGGTTTCTCCGCTCTCTCAACGGCAAAGTCGACCCGGACCTCTCCGGCACCCAGGGTCCGGGTGGTCCGGGTCGGTTTCACCGCCTTGGCCGCGGCAAAGTCGACCCGGAGGGCACGGGGACGGGCCGACTTAGAAAGCTTCGATGTCGCTCTCGAGCAGGTTCCGGGCGGCGACCAGCGCGAGTTCCTCGTCCCCGGCGGCGATCGCTTCTCCGAGGGCCCGGATCCCGTCGGCATTGTCCGGCCGGATCCTTTCAGCGACATCCCCGTAGGCCAGCATCGCCTGCATCAGCGAATTGAGGGCCAGGCGATAAGCGATATTGCCCGAACCGCCGACGATCGCGTACCAGAAGGCAGCGAAAACGATGTCAAGTTTCTCCACCGAAGCCGGGTCGTCGCTCTCCACCAGGCTGGCGGCAGCCATCGCGAGTTCGCGAATCTCCAGCCTTTCTTCCTGCGGTGCCCGAATCGCGCAATGACGGGCCGCATCAACCCCGATCGACGCGCGCATCTCGATCACCGAACGGGCGATCTCCGGCGGTGGATCAAAGGTCTCACCGAGCAGATCAAGCAGCACCTGCAGCCCGCCGGTATCCCGCCAGTCAAGAACCCGGGTCGCCCCGCCATGCGTGATACGGATCAGCCCCGCCTGCTCAAGACGTTTCAGAGCTTCCCGAACCGCATGCCGGTTGACGCTGAACTCCTCGGCCAGCGAACGCTCCGAAGGCAAGGCGCTACCAGCCGCCAGCTTGCCTTCGAGAATGTCACGCCTCAAGGCGTGATGGACCCTCTGGGAAACGGATCCGACGGGTTCTTCAATGCTCACCCGGCGTTTCTACCACCGAACCACAGCTTTGTGGGCTCAGGCACCGTTCGCGGCGACACCATCAGCCAGCAACTCGCGGATCTCCCCTTCACTCAAACCGGCATCTTCGAGGTACTCATGGGTGTGCTGCCCGAGCCTCGGCGAAGGCGTGCGGATCTGAGCCGGATGCTCCCTCAGCTTGACCGGACTGCCGATCTGTTTGAAAGTCCCGGCGGTTTCATGCTCAAGGTCAACGATCATTTCGCGGTGATTGAGCTGCGGGTCGGCGGTGGCCTCGGAGAAGGTATTTACCGGTCCGACACAGACGTCATGGCCTGCAAACATCCCCATCCATTCGTCCCTCGGCTTCCCGAGGAAGATCTCCCGCCACATTGGAATCTGATCGGTCTCGAACTGGGTGCTCTTCAATTCCGGCCGTCCGATGACTTCACAGACCTCGGCGAAGAACTGTTCCTCGACCGCAGCCACAGTGATGAACTTGCCATCCGAGCATTCGTACACCTGGTAGCAGGGACTGTCGCCGTTCAGCATCATCTTGCCGGCTTGCGGATCCTCACCGGTGGCGAAATGGTCGCCCATCCAGATCGAAGTCCAGGCGAACGCGCCATCGGTCATCGAGATGTCGACGTAATCGCCCTCGCCGGTGGTCGCAGCGCGGTAGAGCGCCGCGAGGATTCCGGTTACCGAGAAGAAAGCGCCGCCGCCGAGATCCGCGATCTGCACGCCGGGCAGGGTAGGCACCCCGTCGGCCGGGCCGGTGATCGAAGTGATGCCGGCTCTCGCCGCGTAATTCAGGTCATGCCCCGGGTCGCGGGAGAGCGGTCCGTCCTGGCCGAAGCCGGTCAGTGAGCAGTAGACGATCTTCGGGTTGATCTCCTTGATTGCTTCGTAACCCACCCCCAGCCGGTCGACCACCCCTGGACGGAAACCTTCGAACACGATGTCGGCCTTCAAAGCCATCTTCTTCAGGGCTTCTGTGCCGCGAGGGTCCTTCAGGTTCAGCGCAACGGAATGCTTGTTGCGGTCGTTGGTCCAGTTGTGCGCGGACTCGCTGCCGATTTTCGGATCGTCCCAGCGCATGTAATCACCCTGTCCGGGCTGCTCGACCTTGATCACTTCGGCACCAAGGTCAGCCAGGATCGCGGTCGCGAACCCCCCGGGAAGAAGGCGGGTCAGGTCGAGGACACGCACTCCGCTGAGCGGGCCGGTCGGCTGGTCGTCCGCGAGATGGTGCATCACGGCTGCATCGCCCCGCCGTCAATGTTGAGGCCCTGGCCGGTGATCGGTGCGCCGGCATCGGATGCGAGATACGCCGCGAGTGCACCCACCTCCTCGGTCGTGACCATACGTCCGAGCGGCTGGATCCGGAGGAATTTCTTGATCACTTCGTCGGTAGTGAGGCCGCGTGCGTCGGCGGCCAGTTTCGCTTCCGACCTGACCATCTCGGTATCAACGAAACCGGGAAGGATCGCGTTGGCAGTGATTCCTTTGCCGATCAGCTCGGCCGACAGCACCCGGACCAGTCCGAGCAGCGCATGTTTGGAAGATGTGTAGGCAGCGGTGTGGGAGACACCCATGCGCGAGTACAGCGAACCGATCGCGATGAACCGTCCCCATCCGGCTTCTTTCATCGCCGGGATCGCCTGACCGGCAATCTGCATTGCCGAAGTCACGTTCACCTGAAAAGCCCGGTTCCAGCCCTCAAGGCTCATCCGGTCAACCGTTTCGTTCTCGGTGATGCCAGCGCAATGCACGACGATCAGCGGTGACGAACCAACCGCGTCGTTCGCCCGTCCGACCAGGCTCGCGCAGTCTTCAGCGTCGCTCAGATCAGCCGAAATAGCGGCGACCGCGGCGGCACCCGCTTCGGAGCAGGCGGCTGCGGTTTCTTCCAGTCCGGAAGCGCTTCTCGCGGAAAGCACGACGGTGTGGCCCTGCTCGGCCAATGCGACCGCGATACCTCGACCGATGCCGCGGCTCGCCCCGGTCACCAGAACGGTGCGGGATTCAGTGGTTTCAATCAACGTGGTTTACCTCCACTTTCGATCTGCGCAGATACGCCTTCTACTCCGGGATCTTCCAGAAGGTCAATGAAATCGACCTCAAACATCTGTTCAAGCACCGGCAGGGTGAGTGCGGCGTCGGCATGGACAATGCCCTGCATGCCGAGCCGTCCGGCCCCGCTCACGTTCTGGGCGAGATCATCGATCATCACGCAGTCTTCCGGCTCGATCCCGGCGGCTTCAGCCCCCATCTCGTAGATCCTGCGTGAAGGCTTGCGCACCCCGACATGGCCGGAAAGGATCACGTGATCGAGCAGTTCTTCGAGGTCATAGCCTTCGTAGGCCTCGTAGCCGAGTGAGTTCGATACCAGCACCGTCGGGATGCCGTTCTCCCCCGCCCGCTTGACCGCACCGATCATCGGCATGTCCGGATGGAGGTTCGCGGTCATTGCCGCAACCAGGCCGGTCGCCTCGGCATCGACCCCGTTTGCCCGCAACTGGCCAGCGAATACTTCTTCGAAAGCCTCGATTGACTGCTTGCCGGTTTCGTGCGCGACCAGGGCATCCTGGGCGACCTTGTCCTCGCGGAACAACTTCTCGATCAGGTTGGGGTCCGGGCCGGCCCCTCCCGCATAAGCGCGGAAGGAATCGAAAACGCTGGTGGTGAGGACCCCTCCGAAATCGACGAGCAACGCCTGGGCCGGCCGGACTTCAGGCATCAGGATTCCGGGGTCTCGAGCGCTTCGATCAGCGGAGCGTATTTCTCCATCGCGGCCAATTTGCGGGTCGGTACGTGATCGGTCGGAATCTCAACCGGTTCGTATTCCCGCAGGATCCGCCGGGCAACCGAAGCTTTGTGGACCTCGTCCGGTCCGTCGTAAAGCCGGGCGGCACGGGACCACCTGTACATGTGCTCAAGCGGCATGTCGGTGCTGAAGCCCATGGCACCATGAATCTGGATTGCCTGGTCGAGCACTTCGTGCATTACTTTCGCGCCGTGATATTTGATCATCGCGATTTCCTGGCGGGCGCCGGAAGCACCAACCTGGTCAATCTTCCAGGCGGCCTGCAGGGTCAGCAGGCGAGCGGCAGCGATCGCTGCGGCCGAGCTCGCAATCCAGTCCTGAACCATTCCCTTGTCGGAAAGCAGGCCTCCGTGAACGTCAACCGAGACGGCCCTCTCGCAAAGGGCGTCGAGTGCCCGTTTCGAAACTCCCATCCAGCGCATGCAGTGATGGATTCGTCCCGGGCCCAGCCTCTTCTGGGCAAGAACAAAGGCTTCGCCGCGTCCGCCCAGCAGATTCTCTGCCGGGACCCTGACGTTGGTGTAGGTGACTTCGCTGTGCGTGTGAAGCAGACCGGTCGACTCCGGGTCGTACATCAAGCCGAGGTCACGGTTTACAAGCCCTTCGGAGTCAGACGGAACAATCAGCATCGAATGACGTTTGTGCTTGGCCGTACCTTCGTCCGGTTCGGTCCGGCAGAGCACGATGTGGAAATCCGAACGGTCGGCGTTACCGACGCAGAACTTGACTCCGTCGATCACCCATTCGTCACCTTCGAGCCGGGCTGAGCACTGGAGCTTGGTCGGGTCCGACCCGCGACCGGCTTCGGTCATCGAAAAGGCGGACCAGAGTTCACCGGCAAGCAGCGGCTTGCCCCATTTCTCAATCTGCTCCTCGTTGCCGGCGACCGCGATCAGTTCGGAATTGCCGGTGTCAGGGGCGTGTACCCCGAATACAGCTGGCGCCAGTTCCGAGGCGCCGAGGATCTCGTGCATCAGGCCGAGCTTCACCTGGCCGTAGCCAGCGCCGCCCTGTTCGGGGCTCAGGTGAACGCCCCAGAGACCACGTTCCTTGACTTCTTCCTGCAGCGGCTTGATCAGCTCGCGGAACTGCAGATAGTCAATATCGAGAGTTTCCAGCGGGTAAACCTCCTCCCGCACGAACTCGCGCATCCAGGCGAGTTTTTCTTCAAATTCAGGTTCTGTTTGGAAGTCCCAGCTCATGGTTCAAAGGTATGCGATGAATTGAGCAGCAACCGCGGGTTCACAAACGGTCGCTTAGGGAGTTCTCCAATCCATAACTGCGGCAGGGTGGCAACCCGACCCGGTTCGAAGGCATGATGGACCAATGAGTTCGACCACCGTTTCCGATTCGCTCCAGAGCTGGCTGAAAGACAAACTGCCCGATCGCGGGCCGTTCGAAGTTTCGCCGCTTCATGGCGGAAATTCCAACGAAACGCTGATGCTGAGTGACAGCGAGGGCAGCTTTGTCCTGCGCCGCCCACCAGCTGACGCGATTGATGCGAGCGCCCACAGCATGGAGCGTGAGTACCGCATCCTGAAGGCGCTGGAGCACGCCGACGTGCCGACGCCGAAACCGGTCGGGGTCAGTGAGGACTCCTCCGTGGACGGCTCACCGTTCTTTGTGATGGAAGCGGTTGAAGGCCATCCGCTTACTGACGAGCTGCCCGACGGAATCGATCCGGCAAAAGCAGCCGCCGGTGTCGGCCCCGCTTTGATGGAGGGGCTCGCGAAACTTCACAACGTCGACTGGAAAGACTGCGGCCTTGAAGGTTTCGGCAAGCCGGACGGCTTTCTGGAACGTCAGGTTCCGCGCTGGTCGAAGCAGTACAACCGGGTGAAGATACGTGACCTGCCCCGGTTCGACCAGGTCGGCGAGTGGCTGGAAGCGAACCGTCCACCAGCCCAGGAACCGGCGATAATGCATGGCGATTTCCATCTCGACAACACCCTGATCGTTTTCGAACCCGAAGTCCATGTTTCAGCGATCATCGACTGGGAGATGTCAACTATCGGCGACCCGCTTTTCGATGTTGGCATCAGCCTCGCTTTCTGGGGTGCGGAGCGAACCAACCCGATGGCGATGCCCAAGGTAGAAGGCATTTCACGTCTGCCTGGCAACCCGGGCCGCTACGAACTTGCCGACCATTACGCGAAGCATTCAGGTCGCTCCGTGGAGCACATCGACTGGTACATGGCGATCGGTTTCTGGAAGCTCGCCGCGATAGTCGAAGGCGCTTACGCCCAGCATGTCGCCGGCCTGCTTGACACGCCTTATGCCGCGCAGCTCGAACAGGACGTACCGGCCCTGCTCGAAGAAGCCGCCGGCTTCGCCGGTCTTGGCTGACCCCTCAATCACGACAGGAGCACCATGATCCGCACCGAGATCAAGAACGGGAACATTTTCTGGATCACGATTGACGATCCCGCGTCGAGAAACGCGATGGATCCCGAGACCATGGAAGGCCTGACCAACGCCTGGAAACATTTTGGAACAACCCCGGAGTTGAGGGTGGCGGTGGTGACCGGTGCCGGCCAGAAGTCCTTCTGCGCCGGGGCTAACCTGAAGAAACTGGTGCCCCTGATCCAGTCCGGGGAGATGAACGCCCGCGACAACCAGGAGGCGTACATGAAAGGTGAGATCGAGCCGGTTGACAAACCGGTGATTGCCGCGATCAATGGTGACTGCATGGGTGGTGGTTTCGAGCTGATGCTCGCCACCGACATCAGAATCGCCGCCGATCATGCCCGTTTCGGTTTGCCCGAAGTGACGCTCGGCCTGTTCCCTGCCGGTGGAGGCACGGCCCGCCTGCCAAGGCAGATCAGCCGGGCGAACGCGATGGAGATCATGATGGGCGGAGAGTTCTTCGGTCCGGAAAAAGCCGAACGGATCGGCCTGATCAACAAGGTTGTTCCTTACGCCGAACTTGAAGAAGAAGCGATGCGCATGGCCACCCAGCTGGCAATGAACGGACCGGTAGCGGTCCAAAGGGTCAAGCGCTCGGTCCGCGAAGGACAGGATCTCGACCTGGCCGGGGCAGTTGAAGTCGAACTCGAACTGGCCAACGGCGTGTTCGCCGATGACGAAGCAGCCAAAGGCCTGGCCGCCTTCGCCGAGAAAAAACGCCCGGAGTTCTAGAACATCTCGAACCCCGGGCGCGACTCCTAGAAGTCGTTCTTGGATCTCAGCTTTCCTTCATCGAAGCAGAGCTGGAACGAGTCAAGAAACTCGCCACCGGACTTGTTGTAATAGATGCACTTCGATGTAGAGGGCTCCTCGCTCAGAAAACCCTCGGACTCGAAGCTCTGGCGATCTTCCGGCACTTTCCCCGTGAGTTCACGAACCTGCTTTTCCGTCATGCCGATCTCGATCCGGTTGAACATCGACTTCGAAATGGCGTGCTGTTCCTGCTCTTCGTTGAGCTCGTTCACGGCCTCATTCACACCACCGATCAGCAGCGCTGAGCAACCAACCACGGAAACAAGACCGACCACACAAATCGCCGCGAAGATTTTGAGTCCGGTGCGCTTCTTGTAGCCCTTCCCGCAGTTGGGGCATTTCTTCGCCACTGTCTGCGATCCCGCTCCGCAATGCGGACAAACCTTGTTCGGGGCCGCAAAGCTCCCCGCGGAACCAGTTGGGGTGGACGCGGCCATGGTCTGGCTGGTTCCGACCCGGTTGCTCCAGGCATCCCCGTCCCAGTACCTCCACTCGCTTTCCGCCAGCGGATCTTCCTTCCATCCGGCGGTTATATCCGCCGGTGCTCCTGCCTCATCAAGGTTCATTCGATTCTCCCGTTCTTGGACGACACGTCGCTCGCTGCGACTGAACCCGGGAGTCAGGCGGTGTTTCAGAATCCTGACAAACCGTCAGGAAAAATTGACGCTAGGGACGACGTCCGAAGATCACGGCGAAACCGTGGTCCTTGAACAGGCAGTCGACGTCAGTGAAACCTGCCCTTTCCAAAAACTGAAGCTGGTCGGCAAGCGGGCTGAGGTGATCGTGGGTCATGCGTTCAACCGCTGCCGCCCAGTCGGTATCCGTGATTCCGGCCTCATGGGCTTCTTCTTCGTGCCAGCGGCGGTACTCGGCGTCCATCGTTTCGGTCGGGCCATAAACGTGTTCAGCGTTGATGAAAACCCCGCCGGGGACCAGCTGCTCGCAGGCCTTTCCGTAAACGAACTGCTTGCCTTCGTCGGTCATGTGATGGATCGCGAGGGCAGAAACGATTGCGTCCCACGGGCCTCCCGGGATCTCCCGGTACATGTCCCCCACCCGAACCTCGACCCTCGAAGAATCCAGTGATTCTTTCGCCTGATCCAGCATCTGTGGCGCGAAGTCGAACAGCGTCACGCTCGCTTCCGGGTAAGCCTCGAGCACGAAACCCGACAGCATCCCGGTGCCCGCACCGAGGTCAAGGATGCGGCGGGGATCCGGACCGGCCAGATCAATCGCCCCGATTGCCGTTCCGTAGAAGCTCTCGAAGGGCGGAATCAGCTGACGGCGCGGACCGTTGTAATGCGACGCATGCTCATCGAAAACCGTGGTTGCTTTGCCCATCTGCCGATCCTAGTCGGCGGGGCTCAGCGCCAGGCTTCCCAGTAAGCGGCGAGACGACGCTGGAAATGCTTCGGCTTCTCCGCGTAGATCCGCTCACCGAGGCTGAATGCTCCATCGGCGAGCCCGGACTGCTGGCGTTCGATCTCTTTCTCCAGCTCCCGGCGTTCAGCTTTCTGGAAGTCGCGCCCGTCGAGGTCCTCGGCCAGCATCGCCAGGTCATGGTGGTCCCCGAGCAGGTCCGCCAGCTCATGGACCAGATCAGCGGTTTCACCGAGCAGCGACGGCCATGACTTCCGGACAATGCGCAGCTGGTACCAGAGGTCCTTGGTGCGTTTCCTCCACTCGTGGAAATTCGCCGGGGTCGGATCTTTCTTCGCATCCTTCATCGCTTTCCGGCCACGGCTGTAGCTGCGGGTCAGTCCCTTTTCAACCAGGGCGGATCCGTCAACATCCAGGCTCCAACCCTCCACGCCTTTACGCCCCTCGACGATCATTCCGGTCGCGGTTTCGACGTGATCATCACCGTCAACCGAACCGGGCTCAGCCTCGGTTGCGAGCACGCTCCGCCACTGGGTCACCGGTCTCGCGGGCAGGCCCCGCCGGGCATCCTTCACCAGCTGATTCAGGGTTTCGACCTTGACTGCGGCGTCGCGGGATCCTGAAAGTTCGCGACCAGCGTCGCGAAAGAGCTTGTTCTGCTTCCGGTACTGGTCGTCACCCAGTTCGTCCTTGACCATCCTCAGCGACGAACGCAGTTTCTTCAGGTTCTTCCGGACCTCATGAACCGCGCGTTCGCGCTCTTGGTCCCCAACCCGGCTCAGCCCTTCCAGCGCCTTGTCGGCCCGGCCAATGGCGATCCGGCGGATGCCGTTCGCTGGAGTCTCCTTCGATTTCAGCCGGTAAGCGCGGCTGCGATCACCCTGATTCTTCGACATGTCCTGAAAGTACCCCAGGTTTCAAGGTCGAATCGTGAAAATCCGGGTTACTTCAGGCCCGGGGTGGCCCGCCTTCCAGAGCCATCCTCTGGTTCGAATACTGGCGCTGCCCGGTGACATCCGGGCCGAACCATTCCGGCGCGACAAAATCATTCGCTGCCCGCTCCGACTCGAACTCCACCTCAACCACGAGCAAACCCTTGAACGCACCCGAATACTCATCGACCTCGGCGGTCAGTCCGCCCTCGAGCGGCACCAGGTAACGGGTCTTCTCGACCCGCCTGTCCTCGGTAAGTGGCCAGAGCTCAGCGAACTGGCTCGCGGTCAGTTCGATCTCGGTCTCCTCACGCGCCATCCCGTGGCCACGCTTGACGGTCATCCGGGGAACCTCACCGTCCTGCCGCAACCGGACTTCGTCGGTTTCGCTGACCACCAGATATCCCTGCTGGATCTCCCGCGATTCATTGCCGGAAAGCCAGTCCGGTGCGCCGTCCAGCAGAAACTTGCGTTCGATCTCGGTAGCCATCAACCGACCTTACCCGGAGGTGACCCGGATCTGTGCCACCAGCAAGCATCGATCCGATTTACCTCCCGGGCCCGCCGCGTTGGCCGACCGCACTGAACTTAGGAGAGAAGGTGCGATCGGCCCAGACTGATCTCAGGGAGAGTGGATCAGCCTGTGCGCGCCGGTTTACTCAGGCGCGGCGGCGGAAAACTGTTGAAACGGCAACGGCCGCGACGAGGACTGTGCCGTTGACGATGTCGGTCCAGGTGAACGGGAGTCCACCGACGATCAGTCCCTGGGTCACCCAGAGCAGGAACGTACCGCCGATCAGCGTTCCCCAGACATGGAACTTGCCTGTAGACATGATCACCGTGCCAAGGAAAGCGGCAGCGAAAGCTGGCAGCAGGAAGCCGACACCGATACCTGGCGAGGCCGCACCCTGGTTGGCGGCGAGCAGCACCCCGGCAGAAGCCGCAAGCAGCCCGCCGATCACGAAAGCGATGATCGTTTCCTTGTCGGTCTTCACCCCGGCGAGACGTGATGCCTCCGGATTCGATCCGGTCGCGTGGATGTAGCGGCCATAGGTGGTGTAACGAAGGATGACCCAGAGGATCAGGCCGATGATGCCCAGGACACCGATGGTGACCGAAGTGGCATCGACCCATTCCGGCAGATTCAGGATGAAAAGCACCACCGCCAGAACCGCAACGATCGCTCCACTGACCACGTTCCAGGACATCGGCGTGCGGCCCTTCGGTTTACGCGACTGGATGAACCGGAACAGCCCGTAAGCGCAGGCAGCGAGGCCGATCCAGAGGATGAAACTGGGGAACTTCTCCCCGAAGCTGCCGAGGGAACCATCCCCGGAAAACCAGGCGGGAAGCTGGGGACTCTCGCCCGTAGGTGCCAGCTGGGTGCCCCCGAACAGAACGTTCGACAACCCAAGGAAAATGCCGCCCGTTCCCAGCGTGGCGATAAACGTATTGACCCCGAGTTTGACCACCAGCAGACCGTTGATCAGACCACCGATCAGCCCGGCCATCACGCAGGCGAGCATCACCATCGGAAACGCCCAGTCGTCCTGGACAACAAGCCCGATCGAAAGGTATGTGGTGAGGGTCGCCATGCCACCGACCGAAAGGTCGAACTGGCCGGCAATCAGGGTGACCATTACGGCCAGACCAAGCAGCAGGATCGGCGCGTTCTGATGAACGTCGAGCAGACGGGCGTCCACGTTGATGAACTTGTCGCCGAGCCAGAGGCCGTAACCGGCAAACAGGATCAGGAAAGCAACCGTGGTCAGGGAACCCTGAGTCAGGGGTGAAGTGGCGAAACGCTTCCAGGCCGATGGGGCCGCCGGTTCTTTCACGGGCGCACCCGAAGTAACGCTGCTCATCAGACCAAGGCCTCCAGTTGTTGTGTATTCATCTGGCTGGCGGGGACCAGCTCATCGACGGTGCCGTCATCAACCACACCGATTCGGTCGCAAACCGAGAAAAGATCCTCGGAGTCGGAGCTGATCACCAGCACCGCAACATCTTTCGACCTGAGCTTGCGGATAAGCCGGTAGATCTCCGTCCGGGTGGCAATATCCACCCCTCGGGTGGGTTCGCAAAGCACGTAAACCTGTGGCTCCTGGAGCAGTACCCGCCCGAAAATCACCTTCTGCTTGTTTCCACCTGACAGGACGCCGTAAGGACCCTCGGCATCACCGGGCAGAACATTCAATTCGGTCGCTTTCGCCTGAGCGTCACGACTTTCGCGGCGAAGCGAAAGCAGGCGGCCGAAAGTGCGCCAGCGGGCCAGCGAAGAGAGCGTCAGGTTCTCCCGGATCGAACTCTCCTGGATGCCACCCTGTGATTCACGGTGTGGCGGAACCAGCGCCCGTTTGACCTGGCTGCCCAAAGTGATCGTGCCGCTGCTCGGCTTCAACGATCCATGGACCATGAAACCGATGTCATGGAGGCCCGAGCCGGGCAGACCGGTCAGCCCGGTGATCTCACCGCCGCGCAGAACGAGGTTGATCGGACCGGCCCTCCCCGCGCAGGCATCCACGAGCGAGATCAGCTCCTCACCGGTCTCGAACTCTTCCGACTGCGCACCGTCCTCGGCCATCACCGATTCATGCGCGACCAGTTTCTCGACCAGGCTCTCGCGGTTGAGAGATGCGGTCGGTTCGTCGGTCGATACCTTGCCGTCGAGCAGCACCACTA
>JBAWHK010000239.1:0-2373 GCA_049593795.1 Solirubrobacterales bacterium | reverse complement strand
GGCACCGGCGGCACCCTGATGGGTAACGGCCGCCGGTTCAAGGAAAACGATCCGAATACGCAGATCGTGGCCGCTGAACCAATGCAGGGTGAACTGGTCCAGGGGCTGCGTTCCCTCGACGACGGTTTCATCCCGCCGATCATCGATCTTTCCGTCCTCGACCGCAAGATCATGGTTTCGAACCGTGACGCGATCGTCTGGACCAAACGCCTGCTCGAGGACGAAGGAATCTTCGCCGGTGTTTCATCTGGCGCGGTTGCCGCGATCGCGGTCCGCATCGCCGGTGAGATCGACAGCGGCAACATCGTTTTCCTGATTCCTGACGGCGGCTGGAAATATCTCTCTTCCGGGGTTTACACCAAGACCCTCGAAGAACTGGGCGACATTGACGCCACCAACTGGTGGTAGTGAAGTGAAACTCAGCCAGGCCCTGCACGACGAGATGATCGCCCACACGATCGCCGACGACCCGAATGAATGCTGCGGGCTGATTGGCGGCAACGGGGATGAAGCGAAGTCGATTTACCGGATGGAGAACACGGCCCACAGTCCCCTTCGTTACGAGATGGATCCGATGGAGCAGTACCGGGTCTACACGAAGATCGAGGAAGAAGGCCAGGAGGTCGTCGGGATCTACCATTCGCACACCCGCACTGCCGCCTATCCGTCGCAGACCGACATCAACCTTGCCGGTGGCTGGCCGGATGCCGTCTATTTCATCGTGTCCCTCGAGAACCCGGATGAGCCTTATGTCAAAGGTTTCATGATCCGCGGCAACGAAGTTGAAGATGTCGATTTTCAAGTCATCTAGGGAGCGGGAACCCGAACCGGTGAAGGTCGCTTATGCGGCCAATCGGACCGAGGCCGAACTGATCCAGGGCATCCTGCGCGAAGAGGGAATCCCCAGTCTTACCCGCAAACCTAACGGCACTTTCCTGACTGACCTGTTCGGCATCGGTGCCCGCAACATCGTGGTGCCGGCCGCGGCCGAGGAGCACGCACTCAAGGTGCTCGAGGACGTCAGCGAAACGGAACAGCTGACTGATGACTCAATCGGCGGGGAATCCGGTAACTGAGATCACAGCCAGAGCGATATTGACCGTAGCCTGGCGTCAAAGCCTGCAATGAAAAGGACCGCCCGGGGCGGTCCTTTTCACTGCATCGAAATGTTTCCGGTTCAGCTGCCGCCGGCCATGGCCGGCAGGATCATCACTGTGTCCGAGTCTTTGACCGCGGTATCGAGGCCGTCGAGGACCCTTACGTCTTCGTCGTTCAGGTAGACGTTGACGAAACGGTTCAGCTCACCCTCTTCCGAAAAGAGCTGCGACTTGGTTTCGGGGAACTGGTCGGCAAACGCGTTCAGCACCTCCCCCACTTTTGATCCGGTGACGTCCACATCGGTGGCGCCGCCGGTGTGCTGGCGGAGTACTGGGGGAATTTTGACTGACGGCATGTAGTTGATCCTATCGGTATTGAGCGCGGCTTCAGGAGCCGACGTGACCGCCGCAGAAGGCGTCGTAATCGGGGAACTGACCCATCTCGGATTCCGGGATTTCGGCGGCATTCGGACCGCAGATCGGGCATTCCGGGTCACGCCTCACCTTGAGTTCGGTGAAACGTGTACCGAGGGCTTCGTACAGCAGCAGGCGGCCGATCAGCGGTTCACCGATCTCGAGGACCAGCTTCATCACTTCGTTTGCCTGCAGCAGGCCCATCATTCCGGCCATCACGCCCAGGACCCCGTTTTCGGAGCAGCTCGGTGCGAGTTCCGGCGGCGGCGGGCTCGGGTAGAGGCAGCGGTAGCAGGGACCGTCGTAAGGCATGAAGGTCGAGATCTGGCCGTCGAAAGAAAGGATCGAGGCGGAAACAACCGGCTTCTTCAGGCGTACGGTTGCGTCGTTGAGCAGGTAACGCGTCGGGAAGTTGTCGGCGCCGTCAACGATGATGTCGTAGTCCTTGATTACGTCGAGGATGTTGCTCGCGTCAAGGCGGAAGTTGTATTCGACGACTTCCACGTCCGGGTTCAGGTTTTCGATCGCTTCTCGGGCTGAACTCGACTTGGGTGTACCGACGGTGGAAAGCTTGTGGATTACCTGACGCTGGAGGTTGGAAGCGTCGACCACGTCATCATCAACGATGCCGATCTTGCCGATGCCGGCAGCAGCGAGGTAAAGCGCGGTGGGTGCGCCGAGGCCGCCGGCGCCTAGCAGCAGCACTTTGGCGTTGAGCAGTTTGGCCTGCCCGTCCACGCCCACTTCCGGCAGCAGGGTGTGCCGTGAGTAGCGTTCACGCTGTTCCGGGGTGAGGTTGGCGTCGGATGCGGTCGGCAGGCCCTGGGCCTCCCACTCCAGGATTCCTCCGGAGATGTTGACC
>JBAWHK010000238.1:0-3367 GCA_049593795.1 Solirubrobacterales bacterium | reverse complement strand
CCATCTCTATTCGGGGTTCGGCAGGGCCGTGGAGGGACAGGACACTGCCGAGTCACTCGCCCTGGCCGAACTGGCCTGCGCTGATCCTTCTTCGGACAATCCGGCGATGATGCTCGCCCTGCTCGAGCTGATCTCGCTGGCACGGCAGGCGGGGACCGAACTGCTGCCAGGTCGCGCCCACCCGCCTGAGCTTGAATTCATCGTGGCGGCGTTGATGGTCGCCCGGACTCCCGCGGTTCCAGTGCCGGATTCCTCTTTCTGAACACCTGAAGGATTCCTGTCTAAAAACGGTTGAGCTTGCCTGAGATCGGGTATCGGATAATAATGCTTAGTTACGCCGACCTTCGCTCGTTCCGAGCCCGAAACCAGCGGAAATTGAGATGAATCAGTGACTCGCCACAAGGAGGGGATCGCCCATCCCCTCGCAGGAACCGCAGAGGACTTCCAACGGCTGGTCGAAGCGGTCCCGGCGATCGTTTACAAGGCGGAAATGGGTTCCTCCGGACGCTGGCTATTCGTCAGCCCGCAGATTGAAACCATCCTTGGATACACGCCGGAGGAATGGATGTCCGATCCGGACCTCTGGTACGAGTCGATCCATCCGAATGACGTCAAACACGCGATGTCCTTTGAGGATGCGCGGCTGGTCGGCCTGGAGCTCCATCCTCCGGCGGAATACCGGTTGCGCTCCAAGAGCGGCACATACGTCTGGATCTGGGAACGGGCACGGCTGATCAAGGATGAAGATGGAACTCCGGTCTGGCACGGGGTGATGCAGGACATCACGGCCGTGAAGGCGGCCGAACACGAAATCCAGACGAAGGTCGAGCAGCAGGTAGTGATCGCGAAACTAGGCGAGATGGCGATGGAGGGTGAGCAGCCCGACCACCTGATCGCCATCACCGCCGAATCACTGGCGAAGCAGGATGGAGTATGTGAGGTTTCGGTCTGGGAACAGGAAGATTTCACCCAGATCCATCTCCGTCACACCACCGCCAACGAAACCTTCAGCTCGGTGGTGCCGTACGAAACCGACCGCTTTCCCGGCAACCGGATGGCGAATGGCGAGATCGTCTCGATCGTCGACTGGCACGCGGATCCACGTGTCTCCAATTACCTGCACCACATGGATCCCAGCATTCGCAGCACGATGCTGGTGCCGATAAACGGGGCCCGTAAACAGTTCGGCTTCCTGTCCGTTCATTCAACCGTGCCCAACCACTTCACCGAGCAGGACGGACATTTCCTGCTCTCCGCCGCCAACGTGCTCGCCAACGCGATCGAGCGACATCGGGCCGATGAATCACTGCGCCACCGGCTTCACCACGACCCGCTCACGGATCTGCCCAACCGGCAACTGTTCATCGAAAGGCTCACCGACGCGATCGAGCAGGTCCGGGAGACGAGGGGCAGCTGCGCTGTCCTCTTCCTGGACATTGACCATTTCAAACTGATCAACGACGGCATCGGCCACCATGCCGGTGACGAAATCCTGAGGGCAGTCGCGCCGCGCCTGTCGTCGGTGCTGCGGAGGGTAGACACGGTTGCCCGCTTCGGAGGCGACGAATTCGGCATTGTCCTTCGATCAGTCGCGGGAGAAGAAGACGCCCACGACATCGCCGACCGCTTGCTCGATTCGCTCAATGAACCGATCAATGTCGAAGGGCTGGACAACTTCGTCACCGCGAGCATCGGCATCGCCATATATCGGGCCGGTATCGATGAAGGCCAGGTCGCGGAAGACCTGATCCAGGAAGCCGATGCGGCGATGTACCAGGCGAAGGAAATGGGCCGCGCCCAGGCGCAGGTTTTCGGGAAACCGATGCGCGAAAAAGCCCTGCGACGCCTGGAAATCGAACGGGAACTCCGGTACGCCATTGATCAGGATCAGCTGCTGGTCCACTACCAGCCGATCATCTCCCTGCGGACCGGCAAGATCCGGGCCTTCGAAGCCCTGGTGCGCTGGCAGCATCCGGTAAACGGCCTGATTTCACCTCTCGACTTCATTCCGATCGCGGAGGAAAGCGGCCTGATCAGCCAGATCGACACGTGGGTGCTCAACGATTCGCTGCGACAGATGTCCGAATGGCAGAAGATCATCGAACCTGACCGGACGATGATCGTCGCGGTCAACGCTTCGTCTCGTCAGATCAGGCGAAACGGCCTGACCGATCTGGTCAGTGGCCTGCTCGAAAAGCATGGTGTCGAAGCCCGGAGACTGGCGCTCGAGATCACCGAGAGCGTGCTCGTGGTCGGCACCAGCACAGTCAAGGATGTGCTCGGTGAACTCCATGAAATGGGGGTTACCCTCGCGATCGACGATTTCGGCACGGGCTTTTCTTCGCTCAGCTACCTCAACGAATTTCCGCTGGACGCGATCAAGATCGACCGTGCATTCGTTGAACATCTCGGAAACGGTGATCTCAAAGGTTCAGCGATCGCGGATGCGATCGTCCAGATCGGCCGCTCCCTCTCATTGACTGTCGTCGCCGAAGCGGTCAGTTCGGAAACTCAGCTGCAGATGGTCAGGGACCTGGGCTGCAACATGGCCCAGGGTTTCCTGCTGTCCCGTCCGGTTTCAGCTGACGTCGCGACCAGGCTCCTGGAAGACGACCGGACGTTCATTTCAGGAGTGGATCCATCTCCGCCTTGAGATCCGATACCGACCTGACGTAAGACGGCCGGGCCAGCGGAATATCGTGATCATTCTCCGGTATGACCGCGACGATCTGGTGGATTGAGACATCACCCCGCTCGAAGGCCCCGATGCTGGCTGTCATGTAAAGCCGCCAGATCCGTTCTCTCTCTTCACCCACTTGGGCGATGGCTTCTTCCTGATTCTCGGCAAGGTTGCTGACCCAGCGTTTCAAGGTCAGCGCATAGTGCTCACGCAGCGACTCGGCGTCTCGCATTTCCTGACCGGATGATTCGAGGGCTTCGACCACGGTTGACACCCGGTGGAGCTCGCCATCCGGGAATACGTACCGGGTAATGAACGTATTTGGCTGCTCGTCTTCATCCTGCATCCGGCAGATGCCGTGGTGAAGGGCGAGCCCGCCGGAACGACCAAGCTTCGCCACTGTTTCCATGTAGGTCGGAAGCTGGCTCAGGCCCACGTGTTCGTACATTCCGATCGAAGAAATCTTGTCGTAGGGGCCGTCGTTCACCTCCCGGTAATCCTGAATCCGAACCTCGACCATGTCACTGAGACCGGCGGCCTTTACGCGTTCGCGAGCCAGTTTTGCCTGTTCCTCGGAAAGGGTCACGCCAACCGCCCGGACCCCGTAATTGGCGGCCGCGTGAATTATCAGCGAACCCCAGCCGCAACCGATGTCGAGCAGACGTTCGCCTGGTTTCAGGTCGAGTT
>JBAWHK010000237.1:0-8327 GCA_049593795.1 Solirubrobacterales bacterium | reverse complement strand
AGCCCGGATCGAGAGCCTGGTCAGCCAGCTTTCCGAGACGACCACCGACGATGAACGGGAAGCGGTCGAAAAGGAACTGCGTCAGGAACGCCGCAAGGCGGCCCGGCTCACGACCAGCCTCAACCGGCTCGAGCGCCGCGCCAACCTGACTCCGGTCGCAGTCACCGTTGTTACCGGAGAATCCAGTGGCTCAACCGACGATTCCGGATGGGGCTTCAGCGACGCGCTGGACGACGCCGGCAACATGCTGGGCATCGCCGCAGGGGTGACCCTGATCGCCCTCGCGATCGCGATCCCGATCGGCATCGTTGTCCTGATCAGCCTGGCCCTGAACCGGGCCTGGGTCAGGCGCTCACGCCGCCGCGCCCTCGAAGAGAACTGAGCTCAGCCTTCGTAAGGCTCGAAGTCGCTGGTCCTGGCTCCACATACGGGGCAGAACCAGTCTTCGGGAATGTCTTCGAAAGCGGTTCCGGCGGGAATTCCGCCATCGGGGTCGCCTTCGGCCGGATCGTAGATCCAGCCGCAGGAAACACAGATCCATCGGCTGGTGGTTGCGGTGCTCATGTCAGGCAGGTTACCCAAGCATCCCGTGCCCGGACGTCCCGTGAATCCCGGCCCGGTATACGGTTGCGCTGTGCCACAGCTGCCCGAGCCGGGACCGTCGGAAAGAATCAACCTTGGAGATCCCACGCTGCCGCGTAGTGCCGCGACGATCATCCTGCTTCGCGACAGCGAAACCGATGGTTCCCTCGAAGTTTTGATGCTGCGACGCTCCGAGAAAGCGCGTTTCATGCCGAACGTCTGGGTTTTCCCGGGCGGCGCGCTCGACCCGGAGGACGGCGAAGGCCTCGAAGGTCTCGCAGCCTGCGCCTGCCGTGAACTCGCCGAAGAGTCCGGCATCGAGCTTTCCGCGGAAGCCGAGGTGGTCACGTTGGCCCGCTGGGTCACCCCGGAAGTGATCAAGACCCGCTTCGACACCTGGTTTTTCATCGCCGAGGCCCCCACCGGTTCGGTCGCGGTCCCGGACGGATCCGAGACAACGGCTGAACGCTGGCTCACCCCCGCGACCGCCCTCGCTGAATACGAAAAGCAGGAGTTCGCGATCGTATTTCCGACCCTGAAGCAGCTCGAGGCCCTGGTTCCGTTCCCTGACACCGCGACTGCCCTGGCTGCCGCCAAGGCGGATCCGAATTCAACCCGGCAGATCCTGCCCAAGGTCATCGGCGACGAACGTAACCATCGCGTTGTCCTTCCACACGAGGACGATTACCCGACCTGACGGTCCGCTTTCTGTTCCTCTTTGGTGGCGAAGAGACGGTCAGCCTGAACGGCCACCCTTCTTTCCAGAAAGAGCAGGTATTCGAGTCCCTGCAGCACCCAGGCTCCGCTCAATGCCGCGTGGAGTTCCTTTTCGTTGCCTGCCCGGCCGATCAGGTCCAGGGCGGAGTCCGCGTAGTCAACCGGTTCCGGGTCGGGCCTCGGGATCGCACCTGTTCCCCGGAAGGCCTGCGCGCAGGCGACGTACCAGGCCGCGATCCGCTCATCGAGCTTGATTATCTGTCCGGCGATCGCTGCCGGAACCGGTTCGTACCATGGCATCAGCACCATCATGCGGAACGCGTGGGAGGTGCGCAGCAGGCGGCTGGCGCAGGCGGTCAAAGCGACCAGGCTTTCGGCATCGACATGCGCGGCCGAACTTTCGTCGAGTCTTTGCCTGAGGGCGGCATCGAGACGGTCGGTCGCGGCAACGGCCTCGTTTCTGGCCGGATCGAAACGGTCCGAGGTCTCCCCCTTTATCGCTGCCCGGACCCGGTTCGAAACAAGACGCGAAGCCGACTCGTACGCATCGGCGAGTGAATACCTGACAAGTTCGCGGGCCCCCCGGGGCCAGAGCAGCAGGCCGACGGCCAGGCTGACCGCACAACCAATGCCGACGTCGATGATCCTGACCAGACCGACTTCAACCCCGATCGGTGCGATCAGGTTGAACAGGACCATCACCAGCACCGAAAAGGCGGCCTGACCGGCCGCGAACGAGATCGCCGCCGAGGCATAAGCCGCGACCAGGACCGTCAGTGGCAGCGCGACCCAAAGCAGGTATTGATGCTCGCCGATCAGGGCGATCACCGCGGAGCCGATCACGATGCCGACGACCGTGCCGCGCAGGGCGGACACAATGCTGCCTTCGGTCCCGATCGCGTTGGACCGCAGCACCGAAAGAGTTCCGAGGACAACCCAGAACGCATTGTCAGCATTGACCAGTTGCGCGACCAGCACGGCGAGGGCGATGCCAACCCCGCCCCGGATGCTGTTCCTGAACCAGGCCGAGCGCGGGCTGATGTGTTCGGCGATCAGGCGTTCGGTGGCTACCGCGTTGCGGCCCTGTCGCCCGAGGACGCTCAGCCAGCGCTGGCCGAGGGCTCCCGGCGCGGGCTTTTCGCCGGTGGCGACGTTGGCGAATCGAGCGGCGTCAGCCACCGAGAAGGACAGCAGTCGCAGCCGGAAAGTCCGGGCGAGGTCAACCCGGAGCGATTCATCGGACCGGCCGCCCTGGCCCACCCGTTGGCTGAAGGTCTGGATCAGGTCATGTCTGGCTTCATCAATTCCGGTGGTGGAGACCGACCCTTCAGCTCCGAGGATCACATCGGAGGTTCGTCGCATCGTTGCCGCGCATTCATTCCGTGTCCGGATCACTTCAGGCCCGGCAGGGTCGTCCATCGCCGGACCTTCCCTGAAGAACTGGCTGACTGTCCAGCCGAGCTGCTCGATCAGCCCGGCAATCGCCGCGGTTGGACCGGTCGGGCCGGTCGGCCGGTGCGGTGATGCCAGGAACCGTTGGCGCACGGCAACTATCGATCGGTTCGTTTCGTCGCGCAGTTCGAGATCATCCGGTTTTTCGATCAGCCTGGCCATCGACTGGCAGGCCGCGGAGCAGCCTTTTCGCAACTCGGCGTTCCAGGGGAGTTTCCAGAGCAGGAATACGGCCGGGATCGAGATCGCGCAGGCCACACCCCACCCGATAAGCCGGTCGCCGATGTCGGCCGGGGCGCCGGGAATCATTACCGGCAGGACGATCAGGAGAACGGCGGCGGTTCTGGCCGCGGCCAGGTAGCCGTTGATCACACCGGAGAAAAAGATGATGAAGGTGACCGCGGCCGTGACCGCGGTCGAGAGGAGCAGATGGCCGGAGCACAGAGTTCCCAGCGTGATCAACACCGCCCCGACCAGTGCGAGGCCCAGGTAGGCGATCAGGCGCTGCCTGGTCCGGCCGCCGAAGTCCACGAAGACGAGCACCGCAAAACTGCCGAAGGCGGCGAATACCGGGGCGTGCTCACCGGCGACAAAATGCGAAACCAGGCCGAAGCAGAGCGGCATGATTATCGCTGCCCGTGCCGCGCCCTTGAGCGCGGCCGGGTCCGGCCGCCAGTCAGTCAGCCGGGAAAGGTTCAAGGCCGGCGTTCCAGGGTCCGCCGGGATAGGTGTGGTATCCCGATTCGTCCAGTTCCGCATGCAGGCGTTTGAACAGTTCGCCGGCGTTGCCGAGGGCGAGTTTCAGCTCGGCGTTGGTTCTTTCTTTCAGCCGCCAGAGGAACCAGAACTGGCGGTCGTTGATACCGAAGTCACATTCCCGGTCGATTGTCGTTGTCCAGTCGAGGAATGCCGGGGAGAACAGTTCACGCAGCGCGGTCGGGTCATACCCCTCGGGCACGGTCGCGAGGAATCGTTTGTTGAACTCCATTGATTCGAACTCCACTTTGCGGGAGATCTTCGTCTTCAGGTACTCGTTTGGCCGGGCCTCGATCGATTCGACGTTGAAGGCCGCGATCACTTTCGCCAGGTCCGGCATGTGGGCCTTGGCCAGCACTGCCGAGGGAACCACGCTTTTGCGGAACATCCTGCCGACCTCGGTCTCGTCGGCGTCGCAGCTTGCGCCCCAGAATTCCGGGGCCAGATGTCCGGTCAGCCGGTTGGTGCCACCCACGCAGAGGGCCACCGGACCGTTCGCCGGATTGATTCCGCCGACCGGTTCGTAGGTCACGGCGGTCGGGTCCGCTCCCTTGAATGACGAAACCACGTTCGCCCATTCTCTGTCTTCACCGGCCACCCGGCAACCCTATAGCCCCCGCATCGGCCATTTCTCCAACCGGTCTGCGTTCGGGAGTAGGATGACCCCGTATCCCAAACCAAGCTTGAGGAGACCGCCTGAATGTTGTACGTACTGATCGCAGTTGTGGCACTGATAGTGATCGTAGGACTGTGGTGGGTCGCAACCCGCAACGGCATCATTTCGTCCCGCAACCGTGTTGAAGAGTCCTGGAGCGGCATCGACGTTCAGCTGAAACGGCGCCACGATCTGATCCCGAACCTGGTCAGCACCGTCAAGGGTTACGCCACCCATGAGCAGCAGGTCTTCGAAAACGTGACGCAGGCCCGTGCCGAAGCAATGGCAACCCCTTCGGACAGCGTCGAAAAGACTGCTGCCGCGGAAGGCACGCTGAACCGGGCGATGGCCGACCTTCGTGCGGTCGCCGAGAACTACCCGGACCTGAAAGCCACTGAGAACTTCCAGCAGCTCAGCCGGAACCTCTCGGAACTCGAGGACGAGATCCAGGCTTCCCGCCGGATCTACAACTCCAACGTCCAGAGCTACAACACGAAGATCCAGCAGTTCCCGACTTCGATCGTTGCCAACCAGGGCAACTTCGGTGACAAGGACTTCTTCGAAATCACCGACGCCGCCGAGCGCGAAACCCCTTCGGTTACGTTCTAGTCTTCGGCAGTATCTGAAGTTTCAGGATCGGGCGCCTCGGCCTCAGTGGCAGGACGGGGCGCCGATCCGAACAGCGCCGCCCGCCAGACCTTGGTCAATTCGGCGGCGACTGATTCTGCCCCGCGGTCGTCGCCACCCAGGTTCACCTGGAAGCTGCGTTCGGTCATCAGCACCAGTCCGTTCGCCAGGGCTTCCGCGTCAAGTTCAGGGTCAATCGCCCCTTCCCGCTGCCGGGTCCGGATCTGTTCGCTGGTTCCATCAACGATGTTTTCCAGCAGCACCGACCAGAGTTCCCGCACTTCTTCGTCATAGGTCGCTGTTTCGAAGGCGAGACCGAGCAGTTCGGCGTTGTCGGCGTACACCCGGGCCATGTCATAGATGGACTTCTCGACTCCGCGCCTTGCGTCGCCGCCGGTGGGCCAGCAGTTTCCGAGGCGGTTCTGGTGGCTGGCGATCAGATCCTCAAGCGCGCCGAGGAGCAGTTCTTCCTTGTCACCGAAGTAGACGTAGAAAGCGCTGCGTGAAACCCCGGCCTCCCGGGTTATCCCTTCAACCGTGAGGTCCTTGAACGATCCGGCTACCGCCTGATCGAGTGCGGCCTGAATCAGTTCCTGGCGGGTCCGCTCATGCCGGCGGCGGCGGTTGTGGCGACGCTCAAGTGAATTCGGCACCGGTCAAGCATATGCCGCCCGTCCGCGGACGCGGCGGCTACTTCTTGTTCTTCTTGTTCTTGCTCTTGATTTCGAACTTGAGTGTGGTGGCCGGCGTCGTGTTCACGGCCTCATCGGTGGCGGTGACCAGCGCGACGTATTTGCCGGGTTTGGCACTGAACTCACCGGTGCGCTGGGCGAACTTCACGGCGTTGTTGCCGACGTGGTTTTCCCAGTTCTGGAATCCGGCGAACTTGCGGACGACCTTTTTCACTACTTTCTTGCCCTTTTTGTTCCGCTTGTACTTCTTCACTTTTTTGTAGAAAT
Source organism: Solirubrobacterales bacterium (assembly GCA_049593795.1). Lineage (GTDB taxonomy): Bacteria > Actinomycetota > Thermoleophilia > Solirubrobacterales > 70-9 > 67-14. The sequence goes on along the minus strand of JBAWHK010000237.1, from coordinate 2,579 downwards.
CAGCCGAGCCGGTTCCGCGTTCGTCCACCGAGAACCTGAGGCTTGTGCCTTTGCCTTTGTGGCCAAGGACCGAGTTCAGCATGTAAACGCCCTGGAACGAGGGCGGCGTGATGTCAAAGTTGAGTGGCGCCTGCGGCCCCGGGTTCGAGAAGGGGTCGCCCTGAACGTTTGAAACGATCACGGTGCCGCGCACTGATGCGTGGAGCTTGCAGACGAAGGTGTATTCACCCGGCTCACTGAAAGTCACCGAAAAGGTATCCCCGAGCGGATGGGGGCCGACCGCTCCCGGGTCCGAATCCCACTGGCTGGCGTTGTCTGGCTGGCCGGATACCGAATGCATCGTGTCGGGGCCGATCCAGTCCCAGGTGATGGTTTCGCCCAGATCGATCCGGGGTGTCTGGTCGGACCATTGGAACTCCGAGATCGAAACCCGGCTGTTAAGTGCCTGGGCCGGGCCTGAGGCCACCGCCAGGCAGGCGAATGCAACGGCCAGGCCAACCAGTGCTGTCGCTACCCGTTTCATTCGACCAGGTACCAGCCACTCATACCGTTGTGCAGATGTGAGAACACATGGCAGTGATAGAGCCAGCGTCCGGGGTTGTCTTCGATGAATCTCGCCCTGAATGAATCACCGGGCCCGAAAGTCTTGTTGTCGACGATCGCTCCGCCGGGTTCGACCCAGCGGTGGCCGTGCACGTGGAAGGTGTGGAAATTGTCATCCATCCCGTAAACGTGAAAAGCCACATCGTCGCCGACGTTCGCCTGGAAGGTCGGGGTGTTGCCGGTGTAGGAACGCCCGTTGACGCAGTCAAAGGCGCTGCTGAGACCGGTCGCCGGCGGCAGGAAACTGTGGAACCCGACGAAGAATTCCTTGTCCGGAAGCGGCTCGTTCGGGTCCCTGATCACCATCGGCCCAAACAGGCCTTTGTAAAGCGGAATCGGGTCGGTCGGGCCATGGTCGTGGTACATCCAGGTTCCCTGTGTGCCTTCGGCGCACTCCCAGATGTAAGTGAATTCGGTGTTGGTCATCACGAATCCGCCCGGATCGGTCCAGTAGCCCTTGTAGGCCCCGTCCATCTCGTTCGAGTAGAAAACTCCGTGCGGGTGCATCGTGACCGGGACCGGGACGGTATTCCGGAAATGAACCACCAGGGTCTCACCGACGTTGGCTTCGAGCAGCGGACCGGGAATGGTCGCCGGGCCGATCGGCTCACCGAAGCCGGCGGTGTACTGCCGGTAGGCGTATGCGTCGAATGACGTTTTGCCCTTCTTGATGGTCTGGTTGAGCATCTGGTCCCGCTTCTTGCCATTTTTGTTGGCCGGGATGATGTTCCAGCGACGCTGCTCGGCAGCGATCCAGTATTCGCGTCGGGGTCCACTGACCGCGGCGGCTTTGGTGACGGTCGGGTTTTTCCTGGCGGCAGCGACCTTGGGCGGCACGGGGACGCCCTTGGCGAGCTTCTCGATGTCCGCTTCTTCATTTGAGTAGACCTTCTTGCCACCGATGGTGCAGAGCAGTGCCCCAAGGGATACCCCAAGGAGGCTGCGACGATCGAAAGAATCAAATTCCATTTTGGTGCCTCACTTGGAAACCTTTACTTGCATGGTCATCAGATGATGGATCGAGCATACGAAATCGTATGTTCCCGGAACCACAAATTTACGTTTGAATGAAAAGCCGACCGACGGTGAACTGGGGGTGCTGAAGTCAAGGTGCCGAACCCCGGACGGGGCGTCGACCAGATTGACGTTGTGCGCATCCTTGTTGACGTCGTTCCAGACCCAGAGAATCGAGTCGTTCACTTTGAGATCGACGACATTCGGGCTGAAGTACTTGTCCCTGACGTCGATTACCGCGGCGGGCGCTGCATCCGGGGTAGCCGCTTTCTGGCGGTAATGCTTCCGGACCTTTTTGAGACAGGCCTTCCGGCGCTGTTTGCGGTTGATCTTGCGACAGCGCTTCAAGGCCCGCTTCTTGGCCTTCTTGCTCTTCGCGTTCAGTCCGGAAACAGTCGCGGAACCTCTCTTCGTAGCGGTCGAGTCAATCCGGGCACCGTCATCAAAGGCAACGGCAGCTGATGTGGCAGCGACCGTGGTTGCCGCGATTGCGGCAAACACAGCGGTCGCTGCCAATATCAACCGGATTCTCGACATGCGGTCAACTCGCCCCTAGTTGGAGACGTCGACCTGCATCGTCATCAGCACATGGAGTGAACAGACGAAGCTGTAATTGCCTGGCTTGGTGAAGGTGCGCTTGAACCGGTAACCGGTATCAGCGGTGGTCTGCGACTTGAAGTCGTTCGAGCTGACTCCGCTCGGACCCTGAACCAGGGTCACGTTGTGCGCCTCACGGCCGCCTACATTGGCCCATGACCAGTTGATCGAGTCGTTGACTTTGAGATCAACCGAGTTCGGCGAGAAGAAGTCGTCCCCGAGGTTGACCGTCTTGGTCGTGCCCTTCGGAGTGTTGTTCTTCTTGGCGATCTTCTTGTACTTCTTGTTGACGGCCTTCTTGCACTTCTTCTTCTTCTTGGCCGACTTCTTCTTGTTGCACTTCTTCAGTGCCTTCTGCTTCTTCT
>JBAWHK010000236.1:0-1852 GCA_049593795.1 Solirubrobacterales bacterium | reverse complement strand
CGGCCGATGGCAGCGACCTGAAGCGAACCAGCCTGATTTAGCCTGGATCAGCTTCCGAAAGCCATTCCGAGCCCGAGCCCGATCATGATGAACGCGATCGCGCCATCGAGCACCCGCCAGGAACCAGGCCTCGCGAAAAGCGGTCGCAGCAGGCGGGAACCGAATCCGAGCGCGAAGAACCAGGTGAAGCTGGAGATCACCGCACCGGCTGCCCACCACCAGCGGCCGTCCGCTCCGTGATGGTTGGCGACTGAGCCGAGGAAGATCACCGTGTCGAGATATACGTGCGGGTTGAGCCAAGTCAGGGCCAGAGTGGTGAGAACCGCCGCTTTGAGTGAAAGGCCGGCCGGTTCTTCCGAATCGGGCATCATCCCGGGCCGGAAAGCACGCCGGGCCGCGAACAGCCCGTAGGCGAGCAGGAAAGTGACCCCGAAAATTCGCATGATGTCAACCGCGACCGGTGCGGCGTCGATGATCGCGCCGATTCCGGCGACGCCGCCGATGATGAGCGCCGCATCCGAAACAGCGCAGATCAAAACCACGACCAGAACCGTTCTGGTCTGACCCTCAATGCCCAGCCTCAGCAGGTAGGCGTTCTGGGCCCCGATCGCACAGATCAGTGCGAGACCGGTTCCGAAGCCGAGCAGCATTGTTGGAAGGATTGAGGAGGCGTCCACGAAGGCAAAACTAGTGGCGGCCGAGGCCTTAGTCCAACTACACTTCCTGAACAGTCATTAGAGTTGCTTATGATGGCTTTTCGCACCGAACATCTCGAAACCCTGGTCGTCCTGGTCGACGAAGGCTCGTTCGACAAAGCCGCCCGCCGCCTCCAGGTGACCTCATCGGCTGTCTCCCAGAGGATCAAGGCGATGGAGCAGTCAGCGGGGCAGGTTCTGGTTCAACGCACGATCCCGGTCGAAGCGACCGCGGCCGGCGATGTCGCCCTGCGTTTCGGGCGTCAGATGATGTTGCTTGAGGCCCAGGCGAGCAAAGCGCTGGATTCCGACCCGGGTGGCGGCACCAAGACCACCATCCCGCTGGCAATCAACGCCGACAGCCTTGCCACCTGGTTCCTCGATGCGCTGGCCCCGACCCCGGAGACCGAAGGGGTCCTTTACGACATCCTTCGCGAGGATCAGGAGCACACCGTGGAGCTGCTTCGGGCCGGCAAAGTGATGGCGGCGGTCACATCGAATAAGGCGGTGGTTCAGGGTTGCAAGTCGGAAGTCCTCGGGGTCATGCGCTACCACGCAATCAGCAGCCCGGACTTCCTCGCCAAGCATCTTGATGGTGAAGCGACCGCCGAGAGTCTCGACCGGGCGCCGGTTGTGAACTTCGACCGGAAAGACGATCTTCAGCACCGGTTCTTTCGCGAGTTCGCTGGCCACCACACCCGCTCGCCCCGGCACTACGTTCCGACTTCAAATGCGTTCCTGCGTGCGGTTCACATGGGACTTGGCTGGGGACTACTGCCGGAGCAGCAGTGTCTCGAATCCCTCGAGAGCGGGCAGCTGGTCGACCTGATCCCGGACCGCATTGTGGACGTTCCTCTTTACTGGCAGCGATGGACCCTGAGTACACCGGTCCTGGAAGCCCTCACCGACAAGGTGAAACAGACCGCAGCCCGAGAGCTGCTGCCTTTCACCGGTTAGGTCCTAGCCCCTGTTTTTCCGAGGCCAGTTGAAGCGCTGGTAGACGTTGCCGAATCCGTCACGGACGATGTACGGCGCGCCCCTCGTGCTCAGCGTCAGCAACTTCTGCTTGACCCTCTTCTTCTTGAAAGTCCAGCCCTCCGGGATGCCGGTTCCGGGGTTGGAACCGAGCCGGTTCAGGTCGGCTTCTTTCTGGTTCG
>JBAWHK010000235.1:0-3001 GCA_049593795.1 Solirubrobacterales bacterium | reverse complement strand
ACGGAGCCTCTTGAGTCGTTGTTGGCCCGCGCTTCGGTAATCTGCCCGTCTTCGCCCGGATAGCTCAGTTGGTAGAGCACTTCCATGGTAAGGAAGGGGTCAGCGGTTCGAATCCGCTTCCGGGCTTTCGCTTGCCTTGAGGTTTCCTAAAGAAATTCCATTTAGAGTCCTCCATTCGCTGTGAGTGCAAACGAAACGACACTAACTCCCGGCGATCCCACCTCCGGTCGTGGCACGAGAGTCGCGATCGTCGTTGGAATCGCCGCACTTGTCGGGATTTCGGTCTGGCTCGCGACTGGTTGCAACCGTGATGACACCGGCCCGGCAATGGTTGTTGTTTCTTCGTCGGATGCGAAGCTCGTTTCCGACGGCGACGTCGCCGGGATCCCGGACGAAGTCGGCCACGAAGTGTTCTGGGCGGGTGATCGTCCCGACACCGATGTCGAGATGAGCGACGATCCGGCCGGCAACGTCCACCTTCGTTATCTGAACAGCAGCGACGAGCTTGGGACAGCCAGCCAGACTTTCCTCAACATCGGTACCTATCCCTTTGCCGGGGCGTTCCAGACGACCAGGAACCTGACCAACCGTGAAGGTGTGGTCAGGGTGGAGGTCCCGGGCGGGGTCGGCTTTTACGATCAGGAATCGCCGTACAGCGTGATCTTGTCTTTTGCGGATGAACCCGACCTTCAGGTTGAGGTTTACCACCCGGAAAAGAACGCAGCGCTGGATGTCGTCCGTAGTGGCGATATCGTGCCAGTGCCCTGATTCTCGCCTGGATAATTTTCCCGCTCGTCCTTGTCGCCCTGAGCGTCGGCCTTGGCCTGCTCATCGAAGTGATCATGGGACGACGCATGCGACCGGCCCTGCTGCCCGGGGTTGGCCTGGCGGCGATGATCGCGGTTGGCGGCGTGATCACCTGCTTTCCCGATCTGGCGAAGTTCACGACCGCGTCGGTGGCCGCCCTCGCTGCCGCCGGTTTCGCCGCGACCTTTCCCTGGAGGCAACATCGCAATGACCTCAATTACTGGCCGATTGCCGGTGCGGTCGGGGTGTTCATCGTTTTCGGTGCCCCGGTCATCTTTTCCGGGGACGCCACTTTCGCCGGCTACGTCAAGCTGGATGACACTTCGACCTGGCTGGCTTTCGCCGACCATGTCCTGACTTACGGCCATTCGACCGCCGGGATCCCGGCGTCGAGCTATGAAGCCACCGTCCAGATAAACCTTTCAGCCGGGTATCCGCTTGGCGCTTTCATACCGCTGGCCATCGGCCACGAGATGACCGGCAGCGACTCGGCCTGGCTTTTCCAGCCGTACCTGGCGCTGATGGCGGCGTTCATGGCACTGGCTTTCTATGAGCTGACCCGCCCGGTCTTCAGTGATCACCGGGTCCGGACCGCGGTCGTTTTCATTGCTGCCCAGCCGGCCCTGCTGGTCGGCTACGCGCTCTGGGGCGGGATCAAGGAAGTCGCAACCGCCTTGATCGTCGCGGTTTTCGCGGCCACCGCTTTCTGGCTGGTCGAAAGCGGAAACTGGCGTTCGATTCGCTGGACAACCCCGGCCGCGATCGTTAGCGGTTCGGCTTTGATTGGCGTTATGGGTGCCGGCGGCGCTCCCTGGCTAATGGCGGTGGTTCTCGGCGTGGTGCTTTTGATGGTCGCGAAGCTGGTTTTGTTGGCCCGGGGCGGGAACGGGATCCCCGGGGGGCTGCTGGTCACCTATCTGGTTCGGGCCGGGGTGGTCACCGTCGGGGTTGCCCTGATCGGGTTGCCAACCATTTTCGCGGCGGGCGAGCTGTTTTCCCCGAACCAGGGTCCGCTGACCAATACCACCGAGATGGGCAACCTGATCCGGGCTTTGCCTTTGACCCAGGTCCTCGGCCCCTGGCCGGCCGGTGATTTCCGGATCGAACCGGCAACCCAGTGGGTAACCGTGGTGCTGCTTGTCGCTGCCGTGGTTGCCTGGGGCTTCGGGCTTTGGGCGGCGATTCTCAGCCGGGCCTGGGCCTTGCTGCTTTTCGCGGGCGGTTGCGGGCTTGGTTCGTTCCTGGTCTGGTACATCGGTTCTCCGTGGGTCCAGGGCAAAGCGCTGGCCACCGGAACCGCTTCGGTACTGATCCTGGTGATGGTTGGCATCGGGGCCCTGCTGACCGGCCGGCAATGGATTCCGGGAAACAGGTCGCCGGGGGCGAAGCTGGCGTTTCTTGCGGTCGGGGTGGTCCTGCTGGTGGTACCGGTCGGGGTCCTCGCTTCGAATGCCCTTCAGTACAACGAGGCTTATCTGGCCCCGCGGGCCCAGTTGGCCGAGCTCGAGCAGATCGGTGAGGAGTTCGCCGGGCAGGGGCCAACCCTGATGACCGAGTATCAGGCCTATGGGGTGCGCCATTTCCTGAGGCTGGCCGACGCTGAGGGCGCGTCCGAGTTGCGTCGACGCCAGATTCCAAGGCGTGACGGCGAGGTCGCGGACAAGGGGGCCTGGTCGGATACCGATGAACTGGTCCTCGATGCCGATCTCGAAGGCCTGTTCACTTACCGGACCCTGGTTTTGCGGCGCAGCCCCGGGCAGAGCCGTCCGCCTTCGCCTTACGACCTGGTTGAACGTGGCGAGTATTACGAGGTCTGGCAGCGGCCACAGGACTTCGATCAGGATTCGGTAATCGTCCACAGGCCTTTCGGGGATTTGCGGGACCCGGCCGAGGTACCTCCGTGCCAGGCGATCCTTTCGGTTGCGGCGAAAGCGGGCAGTGGAGGGCAAGTGGCGGCGGCGATCCGCGCACCCAACGGCATTTCGGAGTTCACCGTGTATCCGCCTGACTGGATCCCTGATCCCGCGAACGGCACCCTCACCCCGACTTCGGATGGTGTTGCGACCGGCAGCATCACGGTGCCCGCCGACGGCGAATACGACGTTTTCCTCGGTGGTTCTTCCCGCGGTGAGGTGACCCTGGAGATCGACGGGAAGGAGGTCGGTTCGATCCGGAACCGTCTGAACAACAACGC
>JBAWHK010000234.1:0-2680 GCA_049593795.1 Solirubrobacterales bacterium | reverse complement strand
TCCCGAACCGCAAAGGTCTCGAAAAGGCGCTCGAGCATCGTGAACGTTTCGATGAAGCCAGCTTCTTCCTTTCGGCTTCCGAGACCCACAACATGAAGAACGTCAACCGCACCGTCGAGGAATCGATCTCCGGGCTCGAAGAAACGATCCCGCTGGCGATCGAATCGGGGCTGCGGGTAGAAGGCGTGATCGCCACTTCTTTCGGCTGCCCGTACGAAGGAGAGGTTCCGGTTGAGAACGTTCTCGCGCTGGCAGAAAGGCTGAAGGCCGCTGGATGCAGCGAAGTTGGTTTTGGCGACACGACCGGCATGGCCAATCCGGTCCAGGTGCGGCGCTTCTACCGTGCCGCTTTCGAACGCCTGAATGATGTTGAACTCACCGCGCACTTCCATGACACCCGCGGGCAGGGCCTCGCCAACGTTCTCGCGGCGCTCGAAGAGGGAGTCAGCTCGTTCGAATCCAGTTTCGGCGAGCTTGGTGGCTGTCCGGTCCCGGCCGGGGCAACCGGCAACGTTGCTTCGGAAGACGTGATCTCGATGGTTTCCGAGATGGGGGTGAAGACCGGGGTGGATCTCGGCAAGTTGCTCGAAGCTTCGGCTGAAGCCCAGCGGGTGCTTGGTCGTCCCCTGGGGTCGCATGTGCTGAAGGCCGGTCCGGTCGAGTGGCACCGTTAGAACGCTCGTCACGGAACATATTGCGAGAATGTTCCGACAGGTGTAGGATCGACCCATGAAAAGCGACGCATTCAAGAAAGCAGCCGAGACCAAGGATTTCGCAGCAGCCGATCATCTGTTCGCGGATGAACCGACCTTCCGCAGCCCGTTTGTCTTCCGGCCCTATGAGGGACTGGACGCCATGAAATTCATCCTCGGCAACGTAATCGAGGTTTTCGAGAACTTTCGCTACACGGCCCAGACCGAGAACGGCAACACCGCCGTGCTTCTCTTCGAAGCCGAAGTCACCGGCAAGCAGCTCAACGGCGTCGATGTGATCACCTTCGACGACGAAGGCAAGATCACCGAACTCATGGTGATGATCCGCCCGATGAGTGGCCTCCAGGCCGTCGCCGACCAGATGGGCAAGCGGCTCGAAGCATTGGGTCTCGACCCCGCCTGATTCTCACTGCTCCGTTAGGCTCCGTCCCCGCCCGTCGCGCTTGCCCGGGCTGAAATTTCTACTTGGAGGATGTCCGGATGGAGATCAAGAAGGTTGGGGTCGCAGGCTGCGGCCTGATGGGTCACGGAATCACGCAGGTCAGCGCTCAGGCTGGATACGACGTAGTCGTGACCGAGTCGTCGCAGGACAAGCTCGACGCTGGTATCGCCAAGATCACCAAGCAGCTCGGCCGCGCGGTCGACAAAGGCAAGATGGAGCAGTCCGCCGCCGATGAAATCCTCGGCCGGATCAACCCGACGCTCGACCTGAACGATTTCGCCGACTGCGACCTCGTGATTGAAGCGATCACCGAAGATCTCGATCTCAAGCTCGAACTGTGGAAGCAGCTCGACGACGTGGTCAAGGACGAGGCGTACTTCGCAACCAACACCTCGTCGCTGCCGGTAATCAACCAGGCCGCGGCAACCACCCGCCCGACCCAGTTCCTCGGACTCCACTTCTTCAACCCGGTGCAGGTAATGCCGCTGCTGGAAGTCATCCAGTCAGTCACCACTTCACCCGAGGCGATGGGTGTCGGCCTTGCCTACGGCGCCCGTCTCAAGAAGCAGACCGTCGAAACCAAGGACAAGGCAGGCTTCATCGTCAACCGCCTGCTCGTCCCGTACATGCTCGATGCCATCCGTGGTCTTGAAGAAGGAATCGGTTCGATCGACGAAATCGATGCCGCGATGAAGGCCGGTGCCGGTCACCCGATGGGCCCGCTCGCCCTCTGCGACTTCGTTGGTCTCGACACCCTGATGTCGATCTCGAACGTCCTGTTCGACGAGTTCCGCGAGCGCCGCTTTGCCGCCCCGCCGACCCTGCGCAAGATGGTTGCCGCCGGGTTCTACGGAACCAAGACAGGCCGCGGTTTCTATGACTATTCCGGTGACAAGCCGGTTTCGGTCAACCCGGGCCTCTAAGCCGGTCCAGAGGAGAAACCGGCCGTGCCCAAAGTAGATCTCGATCCAGCCCTCAGGGCCGCCCTCGGTGGCGGTCCTGAGCGTCATCACACCAAGTCAGAAGAGCAGGGGAAACTCCCGGTCCGCGAGCGGGTCAGTCTGCTGGTCGACGAAGGCAGCTTCGTCGAAGACGCACTGCTCGCCAACTGGGACAAGGACGGACTCGGCGCTGACGGCGTCGTGACTGGAACCGCCCTGGTTGACGGTCGTCCGGTTGCCCTGATGGCCAACGACCCGACCGTGAAGGCCGGTTCGTGGGGCCCGAAGACGGTGGAGAAGATCCTCCGGATCCAGGAGCGGGCACTCAAGCTGGAAATCCCGATGGTTTACCTGGTCGATTCGGCCGGGGCACGGATCACCGAGCAGGTCCAGATGTTCCCCGGACGGCGCGGGGCCGGCCGGATTTTCTACAACGAAGTCAAGATGTCGGGCCGGGTTCCGCAGGTATGCCTGCTCTTCGGTCCGTCGGCCGCTGGCGGCGCTTACATTCCCGCTTTCTGTGATGTCGTGATCATGCGTTCCGGTAACGCTTCGATGTACCTGGGTTCGCCGCGCATGGCCGA
>JBAWHK010000233.1:0-4502 GCA_049593795.1 Solirubrobacterales bacterium | reverse complement strand
GAACCTTCGCCCGAGGCCACCGGCAGGAGCCTGCTGGACGATCCGGGGACCACCCCTGATCGGATCACTGTGTCCTCCCAGGCAACCGGGACGCTGGATCTCTCGCTGAAGGAACTCGACCGGCAGCGTAAGCAGGCAGTGAAGTTCAGGAACAGCGCTTTTGGCTCGGGTTCCCTTTTCGCGATCGGAGGGAAACCCGATCTGATCGGCACCAATCCTGCCAAAGAGGGCCTTGAACCTCTTGAAGCCGAGTTTCAGACCGCCGGTCCGGAACTAGAGGTGGATCCGTCAGCCCCGTTCGTCCCGGTGTACGTACAGGCTCAGTTTCCCGGGATCGATTCGGATCCGGGCACGATCGCGGTCGCGGTCAACGGCAAGGTCGCGGCCACAACCAGGGCCTGGCAGCGTGACGGTGTCTGGATGACTGGCGTCAACGTCCCGGTGAGTGCCTTCAGGAAAGGCCTCAACCGGATCGGTTTCTACCGGCCGTAACGATCCGGCGAGATAACCAGCTGGTCCGGGAGTGCCGCCCGCGGGGGTGGTGCGGGATCGGCCCGGACGGTGACTGTCTCGGCGACGGTCCGGGTCACCTCGTGATCGCCATCTTCAGCCTTGACCACGATCGTGTCGGCGTCGGATGAAGCCACGTGGCCTTTCAGTCCCGGTTCGAGTCCGATGTCCTTGAGGTAGTGGAGCAGGCCTTCGGCTTCGTTCTCGAATCGCAGGACCCTGATCTCGGCCCCGACATCAACGTCGGCCAGGGGCGCGCCCGGTTCCCGGACCCCTTCGATCGGGTGGCCGTGCGGACAGGTGGTGGCTTCACCGATGGCCAGCCGCATCTGTTTCTCCAGAACGGGTGACATCGCGTGCTCGAGGCGCTCCGCCTCTTCATGGACTTCATCCCAGGGGATGTGCAGGACGTCGGTGAGGAAACGTTCGATCATGCGATGCCGCCTGGTGATCTGTTCCGCTTCCGCCCGGCCGTTCTCGGTCAGGTGCAGGATCTTGTCGGCCGAGCGGGTTACGTACCCATCGCGTTCGAGCCGTTTGATCATTTCGTGGACGGTGGGTGGTGAAAGCTGCATCGCGCGGGCGATGTTGGCGCCGGTGATCGGCAGTCCGGCTTCCATCAACCAGAAGATGGTCTGGAGGTATTCCTCTTCGGCAACGGTTGCTTGTTCGGTGGTCAAAGGACTCTCCTGATCGACTTCAAAACTGGGTCATTGATAGTAGTTGGTCAGCTCAGGCCATGAGGGACGTGACTACTGCTTCATAGAAACCCTGTCCGTTTCGTCCTTCGGTCACGGTGACGTTCGGGAAGCGCTTCATTGCGGTCTTTACTCCCGGATCCTTCTCCGGACCGTTCGCAACTACGAAAAAGCGCCCGACTGAGGGTGCGACTTCAAGGTCTTCGACGGAATCACCTACGGCGATGGTTTCGTCGAGGGCATATCCACGGGCCTGGGCGTGGGCGGCGACGGCGCCCGCCTTCGAGACTCCACGTGGCACGAGGTGGTAGCAGTGGGCCACATCGATTCCCGGCATCCGGCGGCTGATCGCGCCGTTGTCAAGGAGTCGCAGGTCGCTGTGTCCTTCCTGATCGAGCATGGCGTTCACTTCCACAGTGTCGACCTCGCCCCGGAACAGGTGCGACATTTCCCGGCCGGTGTGCCAGGGCTCATGGAACTCGATTTTGCCGTCGTATTTCTCGAAAAGCAGTTCCGGAACCCCACGCTCACTGATCTGTTCGACCACTGTCATCGAAGTATCGATCTCGAAATCACCGGTCATCATTGTCAGTTCCCGGTCGATGACGAAGGCCGATCCCGCCTCGAAAATGAATGAGGTCTGGCCGATGATCCGGGCGTCTTCGTGGACCTGGATCTGCCGGCGGCCCGACATGATCACAACCTCGACCCCGGCCCTGGAGCAGGCTTCAAGCCCACGGGCCTGAGCCATTGAAAAGTTGCCTTCATCGTCGGTGAATAGCGACGCGCCCTCCCCGAGGAGGGTGCCGTCAAGGTCGGTGTAAACGCAGCGCAGGCTCATACCGCGATGCTATGCGGCGGACGCACTACCGGTCCGGCGGCTGCCTGGGGCGCCGGACTGATCGAACCGAGATCGTTCCGTCCGAGCCCAGCAAGGACCTCGGAAAGGGCTTCGATAACTTCGGCCGACATCCCGCCCAGCGCGGCGAGCGACTGGTGGGCGTTGCGTTTGGTTCCGAGTCCGACCTGGGCCATGCCTTTCAGGCCGATCCGGTCCCACACCCCGACCAGCATCGCGATCTCAACCCCGTATCCGGTGTAGAAAGGAATGGAATCGAGCAGAGTCTTCCGGGCGGCTACTTCGCCGGCGAGCGGCTGGTCGAACTGCACCAGTTCCGGCACTGTTTTGGCGAGTAACGGGCGGGCGGTCAGTTCGGTGACCCGGCCGCCACCGGCCGGCTGCTCACTGGTCAGTTGGCGGAAAGGACGGCGGTAGGAACCTTTGACGAACTGCTTGCCGGGATCCGAGCAGAGGGGGCCGATGAGTCCGGTCACGTAATGCCGTCCGAAATCCGCGATGTCGCCATCGACGTAAACGACGATCTCTCCCGTGACCGCTTCCAGAGCCCGCCACATCGCGTCGCCTTTACCGAGCACCGGGCCGTATTCCGGTTTCAGGTCGTTTTCGGAAACCACCTGGGCTCCGGCGTCGCGCGCTGTTGCCGCGGTTCCATCCGGCGAGTCGGCATCAACCACCAGGATCTGGTCAACGATGCCAAGGTCATGCAGCACTTTCAGTTCGCCAACTGTCTGCGCGATCGTGCCGGCGGTATTGCGGGTCGGAACGACTACGGAAACGGGACCGGGAAGCTGACGCGCAAGTTCTGTCGCCGGAAACTCCGTGTGATCGTGGGTGTCGAGAGCATCAACCATCTAGCATCGTTTCGGTGACCGGTTCATTCCCAGTTCTGCGGGGCGCTAACGGCGAGATTAACGTAGAGCAGCCTTTTGTGGTCGGGGTGGTGAACGCCACCCCGGATTCATTCTCGGACCGGGGGGACCGTTCGACCGCCGGCTCGATCCGGGCGGTGATGTCACACCTCGAAGACGGAGCCCGGGTGATCGAGGTTGGCGGGGAATCGAATGTGACCAACCGTCCGGCGGTCACCGCGGAGGTCGAGATTGAGAGGGTCCTGCCGGTGGTCACCGCCGCGGTCGGGGCGGGTGCGATCGTCTCGATCGACACCTACAAGCCTGAAGTCGCCGAGGCCGCACTGCAGGCCGGGGCCGCCATCGTCAACGACATCAGTGGCAGCCGCAGCGAAGAAATGTTGCGGGTCTGTTCGTCTTATGGCGCAGCGATGGTGGTGATGCATACCGAGGTGCCCCCGAAAACCCAGCGCTGGGACGAGGAGCTTTACCCGGAAGGCGTGGTCAACCGTCAGGTTGAATTTTTCGAGGATCGCCTTGCGGCCCTCACCCGGGCCGGTATCGGTCGCGACCAGGTCGTGATTGATCCCGGCCCTGATTTCGGCAAAACGCCGGCACAGACCGTTGAATCACTGCGTGGCCTTTCCGAGCTGAGAGCCATGCACTGCCCGATCATGCTTGCCGTTTCACGCAAGGACTTCATTGGTGCGATCACCGGCCGGGCCCCCAGCGAAAGGGCGGCCGGCACATTCGCCGCCCTGGCGTGCGGGCTGGACCAGGGGGCGAAGCTGCTGCGGGTCCACGACGTGAAGGGGACTGTCGATTTCCTCAAGGTGTGGCAGTCCCTGCGCGGAGAAAGGGAAGTGGCAGCGGATCTGCGGATCGCCGATGAGATCCGCCGTGAGCCCCCGAAGGAGCCCGAAGGTCAAGTTGGCTGAATCACTGCTCGGCTCCCGCTGGGCCGTGGCGATCGATCCGGCACGGCGTGACGGCCGGATCCTGAAAACCGAACACGACCCGGCCCGAAACCAGGAACTTGCCGCTTTCCCGGAAAGCCTTTCGCCGGAACTTGCTGACGCCCTGGAGAAGCAGGGAATCACGTCCCTGTATCGCCATCAAGCCGAGACTTTCACGGCCAGCCAGACCGGCAATACGATCATCACGACCGGGACTGCCTCCGGCAAGTCGCTGGCTTTCAACCTGCCGGTGCTGAACACGATCGCAACTGACAGCAAGTCCAGGGCGCTGTACCTGTACCCGACGAAAGCACTGGCTCAGGACCAGGCCCGCTCGTTGAGCCGGTTGGCCGCCCCGAACCTGCGCCCCGCGATCTACGACGGCGACACCCCCACGGATGAACGGCCGGCTGTCCGGCGCAAAAGCAATCTGGTCCTGACCAATCCGGACATGCTGCATGTGGGGATCCTGCCGCACCATCGTGGCTGGGGAGATTTCCTTTCGAACCTCGACTGGGTGGTGATCGACGAAGCCCACACCTACCGCGGGGTTTTCGGTTCGAACGTCGCCAACGTGATCCGGCGGTTGCGTCGCCTTGCCCGTGCTTACGGTCGAGAGCCCAGGTTC
>JBAWHK010000232.1:0-3132 GCA_049593795.1 Solirubrobacterales bacterium | reverse complement strand
GTTTCATGAAGATGCTCCAGCGTGATTTCACCCTGGAGCCACGGCAGCGCGGATTCCACCTTGTCACGAAGGAGGTCGTTTCGGCCTTCCCGGAGATCGGTGGGTTTCAGGTGGGTTTGCTCCATCTGATGATCCGTCACACCTCGGCGTCACTCACCCTCAACGAGAACGCTTCGCCCGACGTGCGCCATGACTTCCGCACGTGGGCGGATCACGCGGTCCCGGAGGACTTCTCGTGGACCCACACCCTCGAAGGTGCCGATGACATGCCGGCTCACATCAAGGGCAGCGTCACCGGATTCGACCTGACCCTGCCGGTCAGGGAAGGGGATCTTCACCTCGGGACATGGCAGGGCATCTACCTGTGCGAGCACCGGGACCAGGGAGGACCCCGCGCGCTGACCGCCACGATCTGGGGAGAACCAACTTCGTCCGGGTCGACTTTGCCGTAACCGCTACGGCGAAATCGACCCAGGGTAAGCAAGCCCGAAGCAGCCAAACGTCCGGGTCGACTTTGCCGCGATTGTTACGGCAAAACCGACCCGGGAACTTCACCCTTGACAGCCAGCGATCTGGACCTGAACAGTTCCTTGACCAGGCCCATGGTCCGATCAGTGTCACCAGCCAGCATTCGATCGGTGACTCTGAAGACTTCGAAACCACCGGATTTCAGATACGCATCTCGAATTCTGTCCCGTTCGAAGGAAAAAACATCGCCATGGGTTGAGTAGGCGTCAAGCTCGACGATCAACTTCTGTTTCTCCCACAGACAATCGACTTCGATTTCCCCGACATGGACGTTGAGCCCGGGAACCGGTAGTCCGGCTTGCGCGACAAGTCCCAGGAACATGAACTCGAGGTCAGATTTGGTGAGGACGCTGACTGGATCCCAGCGTTCCAGAACCTCCCTGAGCTTCCCGATTCCTTTCCACCCAGGGCCCCGACACGAGATTTTGGCTAGCGCTGCCCGATCCACGAGTCCACGACGTTCCCCTTCGGTGAGTGCCTTCTCCAGATTGCGTGTGTTCAGTGTTGAGGACAGGTTGAGCATCGTTCGCTCAAATGTGGTCACCGGGAGACCGGCGTGGATCGTGAAGTCGATCGCTTTCAGGCATCTCGTTCTGTGGATGCGAAGCCTCACCGAAGGTCGATGACGATCGACGCGCGCTGGCTGTGGCTGGCGTTCCGGGCTGGACGGGCGGGTGATCTCCACTTCCCGCGCAGCCGGAAGCACTCCCCACAGGAAAGCTGCGCTCTGATGCGAGATAGCCGCCGCCGGACCGCCCACGAGCACCCCGGCATGGAGGCAGCCTCGGGAATCGAGAACGTCGTGGCCGATCGCAAAAACTCCACGAAACAACCGGAGGAGAATTCCGGCGGCGATCATTCCGTCGATTCGGTCGTGCGAAAGGCCCAGTTTGAACAACTGGGTTCGCGAAGCAACTCCATGCTGCCGTCTGACCAGCGACAGGACCTCGGGCGTCAGGCGGCGAATTGCTCGTCCGCTTAACAGGTTGGAGGTATCCGTGCGTTGCTCGGAACTGGGGATCACTCGTCAAATATCGAAGGTTCGAACTCACACGTGGCGCTACGAAACCAACAAAACGGCACATCCCGTCCAGTATGAGAACTGTCCTGGGTCGAGTTCACCGCGCAAGCAGGGGTCAAATCGACCCGGACCGTCTTGTGCTGAAGGCTCCAATGCCCCGGGTCGACTTTGCCGCAAGGGCTACGGCGAAGTCGACCCGGAAGATCGGAGGGGCGGACCGCTCTCCGACCGGGTCGAGTTTGCCCCAGATGCTGCGGTGAAGTCGACCCGGAATGTTGCGGGCGAGCATCGCTATCGGTATGGGTCTGTTTTGCCCCGAATACTGCGGCAAAGTCGACCCGGAAATGCTGGTTTGGGCTTTGGTGGCTGCTGCGGGATCGTGGCATCAATATCCTTGGCCGATGCGTCGCTCCGAACAGCGCCGGGATGCGGTTTTCGCCTGCTACCAACAGGACGTCACCGATCGGCCACTCTCAGTCCTCCTGGCGGATGCCAGGCCATTCACGAAGGAGCTGGCCGAAGGAGTCGAACAGCATCGCGCCGAACTGGATGAGGTGATCAGCGGATACGCGAAAGGCTGGGACCTCAGCCGAATCGCCCCGCTGGAAAAAAACATCATGCGGGTCGCGCTCTACGAAATGAACTACCGCGACGACGTGCCTTTCGAAGTGGCGATCGATGAAGCAGTCGAAACCGCCAAGAAATACAGCGGTGCCGAAGCGCCCGGATTCGTCAACGGAATCCTCGGTGCCGCCGCCAAAGCAAAAGAAGCAAACGCGTGACCAGACTCGAAGAGATCCGTGACCGGCTGCGCCAGATCACGACAGACCTGGAGAACCCCCAGGTCTCAGATACAGACGCCGGGAAGCTCGCTGCCGAAGCAGCCGAACTGACCGCAGAAGCGGCCCGGAAAGCCGCGGAGGCGGTGGATCGGCTGGAGCAGGAGAAGTGAGCTATCCCGACGACCTCCGGGAAGCTGTAGACCGGCACCTCGAAACAATCCACTTCGGTGCCGAGGCGGCGACAGCCGGACTCGACGAAGCGATGCGCTACTCGCTGCTCGGCGGCGGCAAAAGGATCCGGCCGGTCCTTTGCCTCGCTACGGCGCGGGCGCTGGGACAGGAGATCGACCCGTACCTGAGCATGGCCGGAGCGATCGAGATGATTCACACCTACTCGCTGGTCCACGATGACCTGCCAGCGATGGACGACGATGACCTGCGTCGCGGCCAGCCAACTTCACACATCAAGTACGGCGAAGCGATTGCGATCCTGGCCGGTGACGGACTCTTCGCTGAAGCTGTCCGGGTGATGGCATCGATCCCGGCTGACCCGGCCAGGGTGCTGGAAGCGGTACAGGTTCTCACCAGCGCCACCGGAACCGAAGGAATGGTCGGCGGGCAGTACGTGGACGTCACCGAAGGCGGGGTGGACGCGGCCGGACTGCGTCACCTTCATTCGCTGAAAACAGGGAGGCTGATCGGCGCCAGCGTCGAATCTGCCCTCGCCCTTGCCGGCACGCCGTCAGCCGAGCGAAGCCCATACCACCGATTCGCTGCCGAACTTGGCATTCTTTTCCAGAT
>JBAWHK010000231.1:0-8261 GCA_049593795.1 Solirubrobacterales bacterium | reverse complement strand
GCCTCTGAACGCCACCGCTCCTGTCCTTTCTAAAAGATTTGAGTCGACCGAATGTGCTGCAGGAAAGAGTTGGACCGAGGTGATGAAGTGGGAGGAACCTCATCACCCCGGTCCTTGGCTTCAACTCGATCGAAAACATAACCCACTTCCTCCCACTTTGCAACACCATCCCCCACTTTGACGTTCGCAGGGGTTTATTGGCCGACGGTGAATCCCACGGGGCCGAACTACAGATTCGCGCAACCATGCGTATTTGGCTCCAGTAATACGAATGTATGTTCGTATCCCATTTTCGCCCACCGCAATTCCGGTTGCAGAATTCGGTTGTAGATTGGGCGGCATGTCAGAGATCTCGAACGCGAATGAGTTGAGAGGCGCGGAGTTCAAGGCCCTCACCCACAAGGCCTCGACCTGGGTCTGGATTGGCCTGCTTGCGGTGGCCTTGGCAGTAGTGGGCGTTTTCATCGGCCCGGCTTTCGCCGGCGGTGGATTCGTCGCCGGACTGGTGATCGGCGTCCTGATCACCCTCTGGGTCGCGGACCATCGCGCCGAGGAAGCGTTCTTCGACGCCTACGCCAAGGCCCGGGGCCTGACCCGGGAGAAGAACGTCCAGCTACCGGCAATCACGCCACTGCTGCAGAAAGGCGACAGCCGGAAGACCGAAGAGATGTTCTCGGGTCAACTCAATGATGATTTTGTCGGCAGTCTCGCGCTTTACACCTACACGGTCGAAAGCACCGACTCCGACGGGGACCGGACCGAAACCGACTACCCGTTCACTGTCGTATTCATCCAGGTGCCCGAATCGGTGAATGACCTGCCCGAACTGATGGTCCAGCGCAAGTCCGGGTTGAAGTCCCTCGAGAAGTTCGAAGACGCTTTCCGTCTCAAGCACGAACGGGTAACCCTCGAATCGGAAGCGATGCGTGACCGTTACGAGATCTTCGTCCGCAAGGACCAGGATGCGATCAAGGTGCGGCGGCTGTTCTCCCCCTCGTTCATCGTCTGGCTCACCGAGATCCCGCCGAAGAAGTTCGCGTTCGAACTGGTCAGCGGCAATCTGGTCGCTTACGTGCCCAAGCACCGAGACAGCATCGACGGCTTCGACGAGATCATCGGCGTATCCTGCGCCATCGCGGCCCGGCTGCGCTCCGAAGCAACCGAGTAGCGCTTTCCCCGGCGGGTGCCGGTCAGAGGCCGGCCCCGAGCAGGGCGTCGCTGTTGGCCACCAGGGCGGCAACTATCAGCAGCAGGACAGATGGAACCAGCACCAGGGCAATTACCAGCTGGATCTTCGGGGCGGCCCGCGCCGCTTCTTCTTCGATCGCCCGCCGCTGATCCTGCCGCAAGCCAGCTGACTGACGGCGCAATTGATCGGCGAGCGGCGAACCCAGTTTGCGTGACCGCTCGAGGGAAGAGCAAAGCGAGGCGATCTCCTTGCCGCTGATCCGGAGGCGAAGCGATTCAAGCGCGGCCGCCTGTCCGCTCCCCCAGGCCATGTCTTCCCCGGCGGCAGCAAGCTCCTTTGCGAGCGGCCCCCTGCCGGACTGTCCCAGTTCGATGAAGCCGGCTCCGAGGCTCCGCCCGGTTGCCACGGATACGGAAAGCAGGTCGAGCGCGTCGGGCAATGAATTGATCATGCGGCGATGCCGTCGTCGCGCGGTCCGCTCCAGCAGCAGGTCCGGAGCAAAGAATCCGGCCAACGCCATCGAAGCGATCGCGACCGGAGCGAAACGACCGGCGATGAGAGGCGCAACCGTGATCCCGGCCATCAGCCCGGCGGCACCGGCAAAGGCCTTTCCGGCCAGCAGGGACCGGTGACTCACCGTGTTTTCCCGTCCTGCCCGGCGCAGCCGGTCTGGCAGACCAAGGCTGATCGCGACTGGCGGCACCACTGGCGGGTCCGGTGATCCTTCATCCTCAACCTCTTCTGGAACGGTTGCGCCGAAATCGCGCCAGGCAAGCAGCGCGAGCGTTCCGGCAATCACAAACAGGGTCACCGGCCAGGCCATCAGGCTTCGCCTACCTTTGCCAGTTTCGAGATCGCCACGAAACCCGTTGCCTGAAGGCCGGCAGCCAGCCCAAGGAGCACGAGCGCCGGGGTTGACCGCAAGATCGAACCGGTGAACCCGGGCTCGACCAGCTCAATGAAAAGTGCTGCGCCAACCGGCATCGCCACGACCAGATATCCAGTGAACCTCGCCTGGGCGGTCGCTGACCGGGCATCTTCTGCCACCCGGTCCTGTTCGGCAGCGCCATCCGCGAACCGACGGAGCAGTGCTGCCAGGTCTCCCCCGGCGGTCCGCTGGCTGACGAGGGCTGTCGCGAAAGCATCCACCCGCTGGGACCTGAACCGGTCGGCGAGATCCCGGATTGCCGTCGAGGTCGGGTGACCGAGTTCCAGCGAGTATTGAACCCTCCGGAACTCGGTGGCGGGCGGACCTTCGAGTGAAACCGGAACTGCGGCCAGGGCTCCGCGTGGCGAATGGCCAGCCGACAGGCTGTCCGCGATCGCCCGGGCGACATCGGGCAGCGACCTTTCGACTGCCCGGCGGTACCGGCCGCGACTTCGCTTGAGCACGTATCCGGCCAGCAGCGGGCTTGCGGTCGCGAGGGCCAGCCCGGCCACAGGCCCTGACAGGTACCAACCGGCGAGCACGGCGGCCAGTCCGGCGAGCCCGATCAGCCGGGTGCGTTCCGAAGAGGTCGGCAGGTAACCCTCGCCGCGGGCCCGCCAGAGAGGTTCGAGAGAAGCCTTAAGCCAGTCCGACAGGAATTGACTGTTCACGGCCAGCTCTCGCGCGGCCAGCATGCCGAGCACACCCGCCAGGGCGCCGAATACGAGCGGGACCACGGGCAGCCCGGCCATCAGTCCGGGATCCGGTCGATCGACATCACCCGCCGGCTGCCGTCGTCCTGGCGTTCGATGTGGACAACCAGATCGATTCCCCGGCGCAGCTGATGGCCGATCACGTCGAGGGGCAGTCCGACCCCGGCCATCAGTGTCAAGACCTCAAGCCGGCTCATCGCATCCTCCGCTGAGCTGGCATGAACCGTGGAAAGCGCACCGTCATGGCCGGTGTTCAGGGCGGTCAGCAGATCCAGAGCCTCCGGCCCACGAACTTCGCCAATCAGAATGCGATCGGGTCGCATCCGCAGGGCGTTCCGTAAAAGATCACGGATCGTCACCTCTCCACGGCCTTCGATGCTCGGGGGACGGGATTCCAGCCGAACCACATGAGGCTGCCCCAGGTTGAGCTCGGCGGCATCTTCGATCGTGATTATCCTTTCGGCCGGATCAATGAACCGGGCGAGGGCGTTCAGCAGCGTTGTCTTGCCTGAACCGGTGCCACCGCTGATCAGCACACTCCGGTGGCTGGCGATCGCTGCTCGCAGGGTTTCCGCCTGGTCTTCACTTAGCGTCCCGAGTTCGACCAGGCGATCCGGGCCCGGACGTTCGATCGAAAACCGTCGGATCGAAACGGTAGGACCATCCACGGCCAGGGGTGGGATCACCACGTTCACCCGGGACCCGTCCGGCAGCCGGGCGTCGGCCATCGGACTCAGTTCATCGACCCGCCGCCCCAGGGGGGCGAGGATCCTCTCGATCGTGTTCCGGAGCTGGTCATCATCGGCAAAGCTCACGCCGGCCGGTTCCATCTGTCCGTCTCGTTCGACGTACACCCGACCATGTCCGTTGACCATCACTTCTTCGACCCGGGAATCGTCCAGCAGTTCTTCGAGCGGCCCGAGGCCGGTCGCTTCCCGCCGCACCCTTTCCACCAGGTCCGCTCGCAGTTCGGCGGAAAGAACGGCGGCGGTTTCGTCTACTGCGCCGATGATTGCCTGCTCGATCGTTTCGTCTTTCCGGGCGGAACCACCTCCGGCCCGACGACGGTCCACCAGTGAAGCGTGGATTGACCTCGCGAGGGCATCAACGGCAGCGGCATGTCCGGACTGATCGGTCATGTCCTTCCCGGGAGGATCGTCACCTTGCGGGCAAAGCTTTCGGCTTCGATCAGGTCGATCGCCTGGCGCCGCGTGAGGCCCAGGGTGACCTGGGTCAAACCGATGCCGGCATCGCTCGCCCCGGTCTGGCCGATGCCGAGCAACGGGACGTGGCTCGCAGCAACATAAGTCTTTCCGGAACCGCGGGCACCGGGTTCGGTCGTTACCAGCACATCCACCTGCCCGGTTGTCCCGGCGAGCGCGCCCGCTCCGGTGACCGCGATTTCGACAGCATGCCTGCCCCGGCCAGGTTCTGGTGTCCTGGGTTTCCCGGCGTCGGGACTCTTCAGCATGTTGGTGGTCAGGTAGCTGCCCTCGAAAAGCGGACCTGCGGTTTCCAGGCCGATCGCCGATCCGGCCCCGGGAACGATCCCGGCCGGAGCAAATCGCGCTGGAACCTGCCGCACCTCGAATCCTGAGCGGGCGATTTCAGGGGTGATTTCGCGGCCGCCGGGAATCTCCCGCGTCACAACCGTGACTGGTCGCATCGTGCCGTAGCTGTCCACTACCGATGCCGAATATCCCCTGACCAGCGAAACCGCAAGCAGGGCCGCGCCGATCGCCATACCGCTGAACATGATTGCCCGATTCCGCCGGTTCACCAGTTGACCCGCACCGGCACCGAGCGGGAGGCGCCTGCCTGGTTTACCGGCAGGATCAATGTCGCTTTGGCACCGGTACTTTCGACTGCGAGGTCGAACCGACCACCATGACCGGCCGCCGCCCTCTCCACCACCGACAATCCATGTCCGTGGCGGGTGCGTCCGGTCGAATGAATAATCCGTCCGCGTCCTTCCGAGCCGCAGGGCTGCGGATCGCGTCCGGTATCGATCACTTCGATCCGCAGCCGCTTCGCAACGATCAGCGCATTGACCGTGATCACCGGCCCACCGTGTTCGATTGCGTTCACCAGAAGGTTTTCCAGCGCCGCCGCGAGGATTACGCCATCGCCACGAACCAGGGCGTCAGGTCCGCTCCAGCGCATCCTGATTTCGGCACCATCAAGGCTGGCCCTCTTTTGCCATCTCCGCACGCAGGCATCGACCATCAACCGGCAAGCCACCAACTCTCGTGAATCGCAACGACCGCCGCCGTTTAGCTGGCGGTCAAGGTCGCCTACCGCACGGATCGCCTGCCAGAGCACGCCCGCCGACGGTTCAGTCCGCACTGAAGTCCGGCCCGGGAAAGCGAAGGTCTGGGCCCCGGGGCCGCTGCCCGCGGTAGAACCGAGTGCCAGGGCCTGGAGTGGACGGCGGATCTCGTGCAGAGCCTGGTTTATCGCCAGCCTCATGCGCGCCACCCGCCGCAAGTGGACGAAACAGAAAAGCAGGATCAACGCCAGGAACAAAGTGCCGGTTCCAAGGACTGACCCGGACATCTCACGGACCTACAAGCCGGTACCCGACGCCCCAGCAGTTCACAATGAACTTTCCTTCATCGGGATCGAGCTTGCGACGCAGCCGGCTGGCGTGCGCCTCGAGTGTCCTAGTGTGGCCCAGCGAACGGTATCCCCAGACGTCCCGCAACAGTTCTTCTTTCGAAAAGACCCGGGTTGGCTCGACCGCAAGGGCGCCGAGCAGTGCGAATTCCTTGCTGGAAAGCTCGATCAGGCGTGCACCCACCTTCACCGTGCGTTCGGCGCGGTTGATCGATATCTCACCCACCCTGACCAGCGATTCACGACCGGCGAGCCGCCGCCTCAGAACCGCACTGATCCGGGCCAGTAGCTCGCCATAGGCGTAAGGCTTGACCACGTAATCATCGGCACCCTGTTCGAGGCCGCGGACCCGGTCACGCTCGGTGCCGCGTCCGCTGAGCACGATCACCCCCATACGCGGATCGAAGCGGCCGGTGGAGCTGTCCGGATCCCGCACCTCCCGGAGGACGTCAAGGCCGGATGCGTCGGGCAGACCCAGATCCAGCAGCAGCAGTTCAGGCCGGGAGTACTGGCAGTGGCGCAGGGCATCGGCCGCGGTAGGCGCAGCCAGTACTTCGAATCGATCAGCAGTCAGGTGGTCGCAAAGCAGGTCGAGCGTGGCGCGATCGTCCTCGCAGATCACCAGTTTCGCTATCGATTTCGTTTCGGGCAACATGCTCAGCTAAGACCCGGCAGACGGAGTCTCTCCCCCCGCTCCGGGGAAACCAGTTCGAGGACATCCCGGGCTCCGGCACAACCGAGGACCCGTCCGGGCGGGATGCACTTGCAGGCACGCAGGAGCCGGTCGTCATCACCGAGGAAATAGACGTCGATCGGAAACCGCATGCCGAAGGTATGAACGGAATGGCAATCGGGAATCAGCAGACCACGGCCCGCCCGTTCCCGGTCAAGCCACGAAAGGCCCAGCAGCCGGGCCAGCAGGCCATCCGCGACCGGCACTTCGAACCCGGCCAGGTTCTGCACAGGCAGCGACCTGAATCGCCTCGTCTGCCGCCTTTCTGACCCCGCGATGGTCTCCATGCCACCTTCAGGCTCCGGCAGCTCCGTTTCTCCCCCCTTGCCGATCGGGCTCGTTGACGCTTTCCGGTTCATGGCTCTGCAACGGGTTTTTCAGGTGCAACCCCTCGTTCAGTGCACCCCGGAAAACAACGCTCGAAGGCGAGTAACGGCATGATTCCAACTGCGCCCCGGACCCGATGTCCAGGGGAGCAATGGGCTTCAACGTGGAAAGAAAGACAACCCGAAGGGGCAACTACGAGTCGGGCACTGATTACGTGCTCGAGTACGGCGATCTACGATTCGCCTTCAACGAACGCGACTTCAGTCAGCGCGTTGAACAGGCGGCCGTCCGCCTGGGACTCGTCGAACCCGGCCTCACCTACGGTGAACTCCACGACTTGCTTCATCTGGCCGTTTCCGGCGAGATCGAAGAACCATCTTCAGAGCTGGGTGTTCATGTCACCCACTACTGGGAAGACCTCTCCGGTCCTTCCAACCAGAGTTTCGTCCACTGGATCCGCCGGCTCGTATTTCGCGGCGCATGGCTTGACCAAAGGGTCAAAGAGGGCGAACTGGACATAGTTTTCGACGAGAACCGCCAGTCCTTCGGCTACATCCAGCCCGACCGCGGCCCCGAAATGATCGAACTCGCCAAGGAACCATCCTGGCGACGCGTCGCGTTCCGCCGCTAACGCCCGGTTCGCGCAAGACCGCACGGTTCGCACACGATCGCCCGGTTCGCACAAGACCGAACCAACCTGAGCCCAAGGGCCGCAGGACTCCGGGTCGGTTTCACCGTCCCCACCGCGGCAAAGTCGACCCGAACGCCTTCTCGACGAGCGAGGCCGATCTTCCGGGTCGGTTTCACCGTCCCCACCGCGGCAAAGTCGACCCGGACCTTTGGGCTACCGGTGGCCCTGCCGGAGCCTCAAGCGATTGCTTGACCCCTCCAGGGCGGCCGCGCGGCCATCCGCGGCCGAGAGGCTCCGGCAGGGACTGCCGGACACCCCCACTCCCGCGCCCTACAGCTTGCCGAGCAGATCCTCGTTCGACTCGCTGCCTTCGATCAGTTCGACCAGCCGGGCTGCTGCCGGGGCCGGCTCCATGTCCTTCAGTTCGGCCCGGAGACGACGGACCGCGTCGATTTCACTTTCGTTCAGAACTGCTTCCTGCCCTGAGATGGCGCATGAAGTTACGTCCAGCGCCGGTTTCACACCGGCGGCTGCCAGTCCGGAATCGAGGCGGATCGTGGCGTTCTCGGTGGTGTGGACGGCATCCATCACGGCCTGATCGCCGGGGGAACCCCAGAGCGCGGTCGCGATGACGGTCACCGAACCGGCACCCTCTTCTTCAAGTTCACGTCCGGTTCCGAAGAACGGTTTCACCGAACCGGCATCGCCATAGGCGTTTCCGAGGCGGGTAAGGGAGTCGACGATAATCACGACATCAAGTCCGGATTCTGCCTGGCGCTTGACCTTGGCCAGGGCACGTTCAGCGACCCGAACCTGTTCGTGGGCACCGAGGTCGGCCGGAGCGGCGGCGATCTCAACGTTCGGCACCTCACGGGTCCAGGCGGTCACTTCTTCCGGACGCTCGTCGACCAGGAGCACGGTCACTTCGGTGCCCTCTTCGGTGCCGGCAGCGATCGATTTGGCGAGTGAGCGCAGGAAACTGGTGCGTCCGGAACGCGGCTGCGCTTCAACCAGCACCCGCTGGCCGAAAGCCAGTGGCGCAAGCAGGTCGAAGGAGCGGGCCAGAACATCGTCATTTTCCACTTTCAGCGGAATGTGGCGGTGCGGGGCGATCGGGGTGAGAC
>JBAWHK010000230.1:0-2489 GCA_049593795.1 Solirubrobacterales bacterium | reverse complement strand
CGTGGCCTGTGAAATCCCTGCGACCAGGGGTTTCATCGATTTGGCGCCGGTTTCCGCTTCGAGCTGTCTGGCTTCCTTCAGGTTCGGACTGGTTGCTGCCGAAAGCTTGGGTCCCTGGCCGCGAATTGCCGCACTCTCAATAAAGCGCAGATCAATCGCAGCTGCGTTTTTCCCGGCGGCGGTCTCAGCGTAGGCGGGCCCGGCGCCCCACACCAGCAGGGCCAACAGGGCGAACAGCGAAAATGCTGCTCCGCGCCGGCGACCACGATTTGCTGCCAGGACCGGCTTCGGCCCCCTGTTTTGTGTCGGCACCACGATGCCGAGCTTAAAGCCTGGGCCACGAGTTGTCGTTCAGCGGTGCTAAGGGATCCCGCGCAGGTGCGATGACATGTCCCTGATCGCCTGCAAAGTTCCTTTGACCGTGCCGGTCACCTTTGACCGTCCAGACCGGGGATGGAGCTTGACCGGCACCTCGGTGAGCTTCCATCCGGCGGCATGCGCCTTGATCACCATCTCCAGTGGCCAGCCGCTCCGGCGATCAACCATCCCGAGCTCCAGCAGGGGTTGCCGGTACATAACGCGCATCGGGCCAAGGTCTTTGACCTTCATTCCAGTTCGTCGTCGCAGCTCGAAGGCCAGAACCCGGTTCGCAATCCGGGCGTGCGGCGGCCACGCGCCGCGCTCGGCATCGCGAGAGCCGATGACCAGGTCAGATCCCCCTTTCAGCTCTGACTCCAGCTTCACCAGATCAGCCGGGTCGAGTGACCCGTCGCAATCCATGAAACAGATCACTTCTGCCTCGGCCGCCAGCAGACCGGCAAAGCAGGCTGAACCAAAACCTTTCGCGGGTTCGTTGACCACCGTCGCGCCGAGGTCGCGGGCTATCTGCCCGGACCCGTCGGTCGAACCGTTGTCGACAACGATTGCGCGGTATCCCTGGGGCATCGATCCAAGCACCCCCGGGAGAGCACCGGCCTCATCGAGAACGGGAAGGATTACGTCGGGCAAGGTCAGTCGTCACCGAGAAGTGCTTCGTCTTCCAGCCGTGCAGCTCGCGCGGTCCGGCCCACCTCGATCGCGTACGCAATCGCGGAGATCGTGAAAAGCGCGGCGCAGATACCAAGCCAGCGACCCATGAACGCATCGGTGGTGAGCCCGGTGCTTTTTACGTAACGGTCCGCACTCAGACCGAGAATCAAAGGGAAATACAGGAGGAACAGAAAAGCGCTGATCACAGTCGGAATGCGGAAATAATTCACCGGCTGGACCCGTCGCTCAGCCATCCAGTAATTGGCCCGGTCCCCGATCGACCGGTTGGCGATCCAGTTCAGACCGGAATAGAGAGGAAAAGCGAGGGCATCATGCGCGAAAATCGCCGCGATGAAGAAGGTCATCGTGCTGATCGGCCCCGGTGCCGCAAAAATTCGGGTAAAGGCATACGCCGCGATGAGGAAACTGGCGATTACCGCCAGCAGATGAAGCGGCGACGCGCCGTAAGCGTTCCGGAATCGGGCAGTGATCATGCCACCGAGAACTTCATCGAAGACACCCATTTGGTGCAGTGAACACCGGGCATGGCGGGCACGATCACGCGCGCCGGAAAGCCATGATCGAGAGAAAGATCGACGTCGTTCACCTTGAGGGCCAGCAGGCTCTTGTCGTCATCGATCTGACCGGAACTCAGGGTCGCCTTGTTGAACGAACCGGCTTCCTGCATCGACTCCACCAGGACCTCACTGGCCCCGGGTGACCCGGCGGCAACCGCCAGATCCTTGAGACGCACACCAGTCCAGGACTGGGTGGTTGACCAGCCCTCAACGCAGGCGATCGGCAAGTCATAGGTGTACTGCGGCATTGCCAGCAGGTCGTCACGCGAAAGCTTGACTTCCTGACCACCCGCCAGCGTCAACCGCCATCCGGCGCCGGTATCGGCCGGTTCGATGCCAACCGCCGCCGCGGTCTTGTTGACCTGGAAACCGTTCGGCCCATCGTTGATCTCCCGGCCGCGCGGAGCCAGCAGGGCGATCTTCCTGAGTGGCCCACCGATTACCTGCCCGGCCATCATCAGGCCGGCCCCAAGCGACGCAGCACCGACCGTGCCAAGCAGCGCCCGTCGCGAAATGGTCGGGCGGGCAGGTTCCAGCGGCGCAGTCGAACCTTCTTCGTACGGCTCGGCGGTGGTGTGATCGATGTCGTCGCGCAGCGGCTTCACCACACCGCGTTCGCGGTATGCCTTGCGAATCGTCGGGATCTTCAGGCTGACATGAAGTGCAAGGGCTCCGAGAAAGACGAACGCCGCGTAATAGTGGGATGGAACGAAACTGAACTTCCACGGGTAGTAAAGCTGCGTATTGAGCAGCCCGGTGAAGAAAAGGAACAATGCCCCGCCAACGAGCAGCGCCAGCGAGATCCGTTCAAGCAGATGCGAGACCGACTTGAGCGGCGGCCACTCGAACAGTTTCGGCATCACCGACCACAACATCGCGAAC
>JBAWHK010000229.1:0-1580 GCA_049593795.1 Solirubrobacterales bacterium | reverse complement strand
CCACGGGCCGTTTTCCTTTCCTGCCCTGGATCCGCAGGATCATTCCGCTGGACTGGTTACGGACCATCGAAAGCCTCTTCGCTGATCCGTTGTCGAACAGGGGGATGTCGCCGTTCGGCAGGCGTCTCGCATCGTGCTGGTAAGCAAATTTGGCGCCTGGCAACATTACGAAGTTGTTGGTTTTTCCCTTCATGCCATCGCCTCGAAGACGCCAGCGGACCCTCCCGGTGGCACGATCGATGCGATAAAGCGTATTCACCTTGCGCGCGGAAACGAGCACCGAATCACCATCGTCGACCACCGAGTTGACATGGAAATAGTCCCAGGCTGACCCGTCCGGTTCCGGCTTGCTGACCGTCGCTTCCAGGCCGACGTTGCCGATGCTGTGCCATTCGAACAACACGGCGCCGGTCTTGATGTCGATCTCCTGAACCACGTTGTCGAAAAGCTTCCCGTTGCGCAGGCCGCCGAACTTGCTGGTGTCCCAACGGACCGCCCGGTAAGCAAGTACCAGGGCCGTATTGCGGGGGGTGATCGTGAACTCATGGGCATCCGGCTTGTAACCATTGCCGACCCTGAACCGGGCGATCTTGCCATACGAACGGTTGAGGATCGTGAAGTATCCGATCTGGCTTTTCCCGTCCGAACTTGAGGATCCCTTCCAGTAGGTCAGGACCTGCTGGCCCTCGTAACGCTGGGGGCCGAAGTTCTGGACTTCTTCTCCGTTGCCGCCGTGTCCGGTCGCCTGGAACCAGGTGGTTCGCCCGTAGCTGTCGGCGATGGTCAGGCCGGTCTGTTTCGGGGCGAAGAAGATCTTGCCGGGATAGGTGGATTCATTTCTGGCCAGCACATCGAGTTTCGTCGGACGCAGGTCCGGCCGGGAATGCAGGCGTGGGTATTGGTTCGGGATTTCAGGGACGCTGCTTTTCCGGTCCGGTCCGTAGAAACGTCCGATCTGGACTGAGAAGTCTCCATTCCGGGTGAGCTTGATCCGCCTTTTGGTGAAAACCCGCACTGTTTCGCCGGGCTTGAACCGGCGATGGGGGACAAAACTCACTCCTTTGCCGTCGGAGTGGGCGAGCCGTTTCCCGCCGTGGAAGCCGCTGCGTGACCCGACAACCTTGACCGGGCCGAGCTGGCCTGGTTTCAACCCGCGGAAACTGAAGGTGGTGGAGTCGGAAGCCACCGGGGTCCCCGGGGCCGGAAATACGCTCACCGGTTTCGGTTTGGCTGCCTGGGCAGTGGAGTCGAAAGTCAGGCAAGCCAGAAGTACGGCAGTAGCCAGCAGGGGAACGCGGTATGAACTGGCGGGACGGATCGGACATTCCTTTCGAAAGGTGGAAGCGAAGGTCAGTTTTAGCTGATTCTGCAAAAAGAACGGGGCCCCGCAGGGCCCCGTTCTCACATCCTTCGCTGGCTTTCAGGCCAGCGATTGCTTCGATACTGCTATCGCGACTGCTGGCCGATCGAGGTGACCGCAGATTCGCCGAGAACCTTGCCGTCCTTGTCGATTGACTGGACCTGTACGACGGCACCGATGGCGGGCACCGGAATCATCGTTTCGAGGTTCTGCCAACTGC
>JBAWHK010000228.1:0-4631 GCA_049593795.1 Solirubrobacterales bacterium | reverse complement strand
AACGTGCTGAAGAATCTGCTCAGGGAGCTGACCCCGGAGAACCGGGAGACCTTCACGATCACGATCTTCCAGCCGGGATTCGAAGGCGGACACGCGATCACCCCGACTTCGGTCGAGGACCTCGGTGGTGGCAAATACGGCGTCCACGTCTATGACAACAACTGGCCCGGGGACTCCGGCCGGATCCTGACGATCGACAAGACGGCGAACACCTGGTCCTATCTCGCCGCGATCAACCCGAGCACACCGGGAGCTGTTTACCGCGGAAATGCCAAGACGGAAACCCTGCAGCTTTGGCC
This sequence comes from Solirubrobacterales bacterium, assembly GCA_049593795.1. Lineage (GTDB taxonomy): Bacteria > Actinomycetota > Thermoleophilia > Solirubrobacterales > 70-9 > 67-14. The sequence goes on along the minus strand of JBAWHK010000228.1, from coordinate 4,332 downwards.
GACCAGGCCCGGGTTTCAGATCCAGGACTGCCCGTTCTGCGCTGGACGTCAGGGCGGGAAGTCCAAGTTCAATGAAATCTCCCTTTCCAATCCCGGAGATGAACATGCGCACCTGCTCCTGACCGACGGGAAAGGCCGCCAGACCGGTTACCTGAAAGGCAGATTGGTAAATCGGATCCCGGGCGCAGAAGTACTGCCGCGGACGGCAGGTGGCCCCAGCCTCGATCCCAACGGTGACGCCGACGGCCCCCCGAACTCGCTTGAACCGATCTACCGGGTGCCGAAGGGAACCAGCCTGCGGATCAAGGTTCAGGGATCGAACCTGAGCTACAACGATCGTGAAACCGTCAGCGTGGTCGGCCCGACCTTCGACGCCACGGTGGAAGACATCAAGGTCGGTCCGCGCCGCAACGCTTTCTTGACGTTGTCCCCGAAAAAGCGGACCCTGTCCTTCACCACCACGAAAGTCAAATCAACACCGCAGGTGACATTTGGTGCCCAGAGCGACGACGCTGCTTACCGGATCACCGTCGCTGCTTTCGGGGCCAAGCCGAAATCCACGGTTTTCTTCGCGAAGAAGCCGAAGCTGGGCCTGCTGCGAATCGGCGAGAAAACGAAAGCCAGACAGCGCTACGCGATTCAGATAAACCGTTTCACTGCCAAGGGCAAAAGCGAGTTCGTGCGGACTTACAGCATCCGTGGAAAGCATCAGGCGTATCTCTACTACGGCCCGCTCGCCCGGAAGAACGGCGTTGCCAGGATCGCGATCGGTGAGCCGGGCAAGAAGAGGGTGCGGATCCTGAAGGTGAAAAAGGCCGGGTAGTTCCGGCCGCGAACGCAGTGGGGACGATCGACACGCTCAACGCGTGCGGATCGTCCCCACCCGAAGTCCTAGTGCCGGAAGTGGCGGTGTTTGGTGAAGACCATTGCGGTCTCCGATTCGTCACAGGCTTCGATCACTTCGCCGTCGCGCTTTGATCCGCCCGGCTGAATTACCGATGTTGCCCCGGCCTCGATCGCCGCTGCGGGACCGTCAGCGAAGGGGAAGAACGCATCCGAAGCGACCACGCTGCCGGTGAGCAGGTCGGTGGCTTCGTCGCCGTGGGCGTCGTGGCATTTCTGAATGGCCAGCCTGGTTGAATCGACCCGGCTCATCTGGCCGGCCCCGATACCCAGCGTGACGCCGTCCTTGACCAGGATGATCGCGTTGGAGCGAACGTGCCGGCAGACGGTCCAGGCGAAGAGCATGTCGTTCCAGGCAGCCTCTGACGGCTGGGTCTTGGTTACGACCTCCATCATTTCGCGCTGTTCCGGATCGCCATCGCGGTCCTGGATCAGCATTCCGCCACGAACACGTTTCATGTCCTTTTCGCGGCTGTCCGGGAAAGGCGAAGCCTGATCGGTGAAGATCCGGATCGCTTCTTTCTGCTGAAGGACCTCAAGCGCATCGTCGTCATATCCGGGTGCGATCAGTACTTCGACGAAATTCTTGTGGAGAGATTCAGCCAGGGCCAGATCAACCTTGCGGTTGATCGCGATCACGCCACCGTAAGCGGAAACCGGGTCGCAGTCGCGGGCGCGTTCGTAGGCGTCGAGGGCGTTGTCGCCCAGGGCAACTCCGCAGGGGTTGTTGTGCTTGACGATCACGCAGGCTGGTCCTTCGAGGTCGGCCAGCATGCGACGTGCGGAATCAAGATCGAGCACGTTGTTGAACGAAAGTGCCCTGCCGTGCAGCTTCGAGAGGTCAGTCAGCACATTGCTGTCGAGCCCAACCTCCGAGTAGAACGCGGCGCGCTGATGCGGGTTCTCGCCGTAGGAAAGATCGAGCTGCTTCTCGTACGCGACCACTTTGTGCTCGGGGAAAGCTTCGTAGGAGGATGAGAACCAGGCGGAAATCGCCGCGTCGTAACGGGCGGTCTGGGCGAAAGCTTCGTTGGCCAGCCAGTGCCGGGTCGAGGCGGAAACTTCTCCACCCGTCTCGTCCATCTCGGCGAGGATCGCGTCGTAACACTCGGGTTTGACCGCGACAACCACGTCTTCATGGTTCTTGGCGGCGGCACGGATCATGGTCGGGCCACCGATGTCGATGTTTTCGATCGCGTCCTGCGGGCTTACGTCGGGTTTGGCGATGGTCGCTTCGAAGGGGTAGAGATTCACGCAGACCAGGTCGATCGGCGGAATGTTCTCTTCGTCCAGCACGGCAACGTGGGTGGGATCGGAGCGGCGCGCGAGGACAGCGGCGTAGATTTTCGGATGCAGGGTCTTGACCCGGCCGTCCATTATTTCTTTCTGGCCGGTGAACTCGGAGACGTCAATCACTTCGATGCCGGCGTCGCGCAATGCCTGCGCGGTACCGCCGGTCGAAAGAATCTCGACCCCCGCCCGCGAAAGGCCGGCTGCAAAGTCGGCTACGCCGGTCTTGTCCGAGACCGAGATCAAGGCACGATTCACCTTGATGGGTCCGTTGGTCGGATCAATGTTGTCCATCTCCACCCTTGCTATTCGATAATTACGTGACGGGGACTGCCAGCAGCGATCTTAACCCGGCCCCGGCTGATCATGCCTATCGCCTCGGGATAGATTTCGTGTTCGACCGCATGGACCGATTCTTCGAGCTGCTCACGGTCCCAATTTGCGGGAACTTCCACTGTTCTCTGGAGGATCACCGGTCCGGTGTCGGTTCCTTCATCCACGAAATGAACGGTCACTCCGGTCACCCGGACACCATGCTCAAGGGCCTGGCCGATCGCGTCAAGGCCCGGGAAGGATGGCAGCAGGGCCGGGTGAACGTTGATGATCCGGCCACGAAAACGCGCCACGAACTCGGGCGATACCAGCTGCATGTAACCGGCGAGCACGACCAGGTTCGCGGAAAGGGATTCGATCCAGTCAGCCATGGCCAGGTCGCGGGTAACCCGGTCGCCGTGCTGCTGCCGGGTGAACACACCGGTTTCGATGTCTGCCGCCCGGGCGCGTTCGAGCGCGAAAGCTTCAGGTTTGTCCGAACCGACCCCGGCAACAACGATGCCATCGTTGCCGTGAAGCTGGTCGATGATTGCCTGCAGGTTGGTGCCCCCACCGGAGGCCAGCACAACGATGCGGAATTCAGGATCGTTCGAAGTCACCCCGTCATCCTGCCGTATCGCGGGGAATCAGGTGTCAGCGGACCGGGAGTACGGCGAGCTGTTCGAGATCGAACTTGCCGTCGGCGTCGGCCGGGTCGTCACCGAGCGGGTAGTTGCCGGTGAAGCAGGCGTCGCAATGGACCGAGGCCGGTGTGCCGACAGCTTCGTAGACACCGTCGATCGAGAGGTACGCCAGGGAGTCGGCGCCGATGTGTTCGGCGATCTCGTCAATCGTGCGTTCGTGGGCAACCATTTCTTCGCGGGCTGACATGTCAACTCCGTAATTGCATCCGTAACGGATCGGCGGTGCCGATATCCGCAGATGGACTTCTTTCGCCCCGGCGTCGCGCAGCATCTTCACGATCTGCCGGGTCGTGTTTCCGCGGACGATCGAATCGTCGACAACAACCACGCGCTGGCCGGAGATGATTTCGGGCAGCGGGTTGAACTTCATCCGCAAGCCGTGCTTTCGCAGTTCCTGGCCGGGCTGGATGAAGGTCCGGGCTACGTAACGGTTCTTGATCAGCCCGTCGTCCTGCGGCAAGCCGGAGGCGCGGGCGAATCCGCGGGCGGCCGGGGTGCCGGAATCGGGCACCGAGATCACCAGGTCGGCTTCGACCGGGGATTCTTTCCAGAGGATCTCACCCATCTTGCCGCGAACGGTCTGCAGGCGTTTGCCTTCCAGGATCGTGTCGGGCCGCGAGAAATAGATGTGTTCGAAAACGCAGTGCGAAACGCGGTCTGATTTGACCACCTGGCGGGATTCGAGGCCGCGCTCTGAGAGGGAAACCATTTCGCCGGGGTTGATTTCACGGACCAGTTCGGCTCCGATGATGTCGAAAGCACAGCTTTCGGAGGCGATCACGTAGTTGCCGTCGAGCAGGCCCAGCGAAAGCGGGCGGATCCCGTATGGATCGCGGAAGGCAACGATTGCGTGTTTGGTCATTACGACCGTCGAGTAGGCGCCTTCCAGTTGCGGCATGACGTTGGCGACAGCGTCTTCGACGAAACGACCGTAGTCGCACGAAATCATCGCGGCGATGATTTCCGAGTCGGTGGTGCCACGGAAATTGAGGCCCTTGCGGCGAAGCTTGTTGTAAAGATCAACGGCGTTGGTCAGGTTGCCATTGTGGGCGAGTGCGAGTTCGCGGCCGTCGTCACGCCAGATCGGCTGGGTGTTTTCCCATCCTCCGCCACCGGTGGTCGA
>JBAWHK010000227.1:0-10141 GCA_049593795.1 Solirubrobacterales bacterium | reverse complement strand
TGCCGAAGATGAAGACACATTCCGGAGCCAAGAAACGGTTCAAGAGGACCGCCACGGGTAAACTCCGCGGTCGTAAAGCCTATTCCAGTCACATTCTGGAAAAGAAGTCACCGAAGCGCAAGCGCTCGATGTCTCAGCCGGTTTTCGTCAAGGCGCAGGATGCCCCTCGCGTTAACAAGATGCTGGGTGGCAAATAAATGGCTCGCGTAAAGCGCTCAGTCAACGCTCGCAAGAAGCGTCGCAAGGTACTTGAAGAGGCCAAGGGTTATTACGGCCGCAAGAACTCGTCGTATGTCCTCGCCAAAGAGCAGGTCATGCGTTCCGGTGCTTACGCCTACCGTGACCGTCGGGTCCGCAAGCGCGATTTCCGTCGTCTCTGGATCACCCGTATCAACGCTGCCGCCCGCCAGGAGGGTATGAGTTACTCGCAGCTGATCCACGGCCTGGACAAGGCCGGAGTCGAAGTCAACCGCAAGATGCTTGCTGACATCGCCGTGAACGACAGCGAAGGATTTCGCCGATTTGTTGAAATCGCCCGGGAGGGTGCCGCCGCCTAGCGCGATACGGCACTTTGATCCCACTGGGCGGCTTCGCATATCTGCGAGCCGCCCTTTTTTGTTTCCAGACCCAAAGAAACCATGATCACCAGCCCTGACAACGAAAAACTGAAACTGGTCCGCAAACTCGGCCAGAAGAAGTACCGCGAGAAATTCGGCCTGTTCGTAACCGAAGGCGAAGATCTGGTGAACGCGGGACTCGCCGCCGGGCGAACCCCGAAGTTCGTGCTGGTCCATCCGGACTGCGACATCCAGGGTGAAGAAGTCGAACCTGACCTGCTCGACCGGGCTTCCAGTCTGGCTTCCGGGACCAAAGTGATCGGGGTCTGGTTTCAGCAATGGGCGGAAACGGTTTCCGACGTGTGTGTATTCCTCGACCAGCTTTCCGACCCGGGCAACATGGGCACGATCATCCGTTCGGTGGACGCACTGCTTGATGCCACGGTCGTAGTCGGGCCGGGCACGGTTGATCCGTACGCGCCGGATTCGGTGCGGGCAAGCATGGGGTCGATCTTTTCCCAGTCGTTGATCAAAGCCACGATCGACCTCACCCCTGAACCGCGGGTAGCCATGGTCGCTTCCGGCGGGGACACCCCGACCGAGCACCACGCACCGGTGACGATCTGCCTGGGATCGGAACGCGAAGGGCTTTCCGAAACCGTCTTGAAGCAATGCAGCGAAGCCTGGACCATCCCCCTGCGGGAAGGCCGGGCTGAATCACTCAATGTCGCAGCCGCGGCGGCTATTGCCTGTGAGCGGATATCGTCCGCGACCGTCGACGGCGATCAAGGTTAGAGCGAGGAAATGGGCCAGAAAATTACAGACCGTATTGATGAGATCGAGGCGGAAGCAAGCGCCGCGGTTGCCGCAGCATCGACCGCTGCCGAACTGGAAGAGCTGCGGGTCAGCTGGCTTGGACGCAAAGCGGAACTGACCTCGATCCTCCGCGGCATCGCTGATCTCGAGCCGGCCGAACGTGGCCCGGTGGGCGGCAGTGCCAACAAGGTAAGGAAAGCGCTCGAAGCCCAGATCGAGCAGCGGAACGACGAACTTGCCTCCGCCGAACTTGAATCCTCCCTCACCGCCGACCGCATCGACGTAACCCTGCCCGGGTCGCCGGTACGGGCCGCCGGTCACCTTCATCCGATAACCCGCACCCGGCGGCTGATCGAGGACGTAATGATCGGACTCGGCTACCAGGTGATGGAAGGACCCGAAGTCGAACATGACTTCTACAACTTCACCGCCCTGAACCATCCGGCTGACCACCCGGCAAGGATGCTCCAGGACACTTTCTACGTCGAACCCGGCGGGGGCGCCCCCGATGGCGTCGGGTCACAGGACGTCCTGCTGCGCACCCACACTTCACCGATGCAGGTCCGGGCAATGGAAGCCGCCCCGCCACCACTTTTCATGATCGTTCCGGGCAAAACCTACCGGCGGGATTCAGACGCGACGCACAGCCCGATGTTCCATCAGGTGGAAGGCCTCGCTGTAGCTGAAGGAATCACCCTGGCTGACCTCAAGGGCACACTGCTCGCGATGCTCAGGGAGATCTTCGGCCCCGACCGGGAAATCCGGATGCGGCCTCATTTCTTCCCGTTCACCGAGCCCTCGGTCGAGTTCGACGTTTCCTGCTTCAAATGTGGCGGTTCCGGCGAAATCAACAACGGAGAGCGCTGCAACCTCTGCAAAGGGATCGGCTGGATCGAACTTGGTGGTGCCGGCATGATCGATCCGAACGTCTTCGGGTTCGTGCGGGAGTCGGGATATGACCCTGACCTCGTTACCGGATTCGCTTTCGGCTTCGGCATCGAGCGCATCGCCATGCTGAGGCATGGCGTGGGCGACCTGAGGCTCTTCTTCGACAATGACATCCGCCTATTGGAGCAGTTCTCATGAGGATCCCTTACAGCTGGATGGCTACATACTGCGACCCCGGGCTTGAACCTGCCGTCCTCGCCGAGAAGCTGGCGATGACCGGCACCGAAGTCGAAAGGGTGGTTGTCTCCGGCCCTCCGAGCGCCAACAATTTCGTGATCGGAAAGGTGCTTGCGGTCGAGCCGCATCCCGACGCCGACCGGTTGCGTGTCTGCACCGTGGATACCGGTGAAGGTGAAAACCGCAACATCGTCTGTGGCGCCCCCAACGTCGATGCGGGCCAGACCGTGGTCGTGGCCCTCCCCGGCGCGATCATGCCCGGCGGCATGAAAATCAGGAAAGCGAAACTGCGCGGGGTTCCTTCCGAAGGAATGATCTGCTCGGAAACAGAACTTGAACTGGGTGACGGCAGCGACGGCATCATGGTCCTCGAAGGCATCGACGCAGCACCGGGAACCCCGGCGGCCGATGTGGTTCCCGTCTCACAGGTCGTGCTCGAACTTGAAGTCACGCCAAACCGGACCGACTGTTTCGGCCTTTACGGAGTGGCACGCGAAGCGCATGCGATCACCGGTGCTGATCTGGCACCAGCCCCCTGGGAAGGCAAAGAGATCGGATCCGGCGACGAAATCACTTCGATGGTTTCGGTTGAAGTCGAGAATCCTGAACTCTGCCCGCGCTTCACCGCCCGTGTTTTCACCGAGGTCACGGTTGGTCCGTCACCCCTGTGGCTCAAAGCGAGGCTGATCGCGGCCGGTCAGCGGCCGATCAACAACGTGGTTGACATCACCAATTACGTGATGTGGCTCACCGGTCAACCACTTCACGCGTTTGACCTTGACCTGGTGCCGGATGGGGCATTGACCGTGCGGAACGCCGCAGCGGGAGAGAAAGTCACCACACTTGACGGCATCGAACGTGAAACCGGCCCTGACACCGTGCTGGTCTGTGACTCCAATGGCCCGGCGGCAATCGCCGGAATCATGGGTGGAGCCAAATCTGAAGTTTCCGGATCGACGACCTCCGTCCTGATGGAAGCCGCCACCTGGAACGGCCCGAACATCCTGCGGTCGTCAAGGGACCTGAACCTGCGCTCCGAAGCTTCATCGCGCTTCGAGAAACAACTGCACCCGGCCCTGGCCGAAAGAGCCCAGATCGTCGCGACCGAATTGATGGTTGAACTTTGCGGTGCGACCGTTATCGACGGCATGGTTGATGTGGCTGCGCCCCTGCCTGACACCAAGCCGATCCGGCTGCGTGACGGAAGGGTGGAACGCATTCTCGGTCTCGCGATCAACGTCGAATCCCAGATCGAAGCGCTCGAGCTTCTCGGTTTCGAGGTTGACCGGGATGGCGATGACCTGCTGGTCACCGTGCCCCCGGACCGGTTCTTTGACGTCACTCGCGAAATCGACCTGGTTGAAGAAGTCGGTCGGGTAAACGATCTCGACAACCGTCTCCCGGCAACACTGCCTTCCGGTTCCGGGCGGGTAGGCGGACTCAGCCGCCAGCAGAGCCTGATGCGTCGGGCCGAAGATTCGCTCCGGGAGGCCGGCTTCGATGAAATCGTCGGCTGGAGTTTCACCGATCCGAGCGAAACGGTGAAGCTGAGGATCGAAGCCCCCGATCCGAGGGCGGCCGCAGTAAAACTCTCCAATCCTCTTTCCGAGGACCAGTCAGTCATGCGCTCGATCCTGCTCGGATCCGTGCTCGGTGCGGCCCAGCGGAACCTGGCCCGGGGAGCCGAATCGGTGGCCCTGTTCGAATCCGGACGTGTATATCTGCCGGCCGGTGGTTTCGGTCCCGGGCCACTCGGCGGCAACTTCCCCGGTGAGCAAAGGCCGCCGGTAAACGAACCCCATCATTTCTGCGTGCTTGCCAGCGGCTCGATCGACCCGGCGTCCTGGAGCCAGGGCGCAGGCAAGGTTGATTTCTTCCAGATCAAAGGTGTACTGGAGAGGCTGGCAACCGGGCTCGGGACAACGATCGAGGTCGTGCCGGGCGAGCAGCCCTTCCTGCACCCGGGCCGCTCCGGCGACGTGCTGATCAACGGCGAAGTGGCTGGCTGGATTGGCCAGATCCATCCTTCGGTAGCGAAGGACTGGGATCTCGGCGAAACCCTCGCCTTCGAAATCAATCTGGCGGAACTGCTGGAGGCATCTCCGCTCGGCAACGAAACCTACGTCGACTTCACCGCGTTCCCGCCGGTGGACCGTGACCTGGCTGTCGTGCTCGACGAATCAGTTGCTGCGTCCACGGTGCTGGCTGCGGCCGAAGAAGCCGGCGGCAAACTGCTGGCCTCGATCAGCATTTTCGATCTGTACCGGGGCAACCAGATCGGGCAGGACGAAAAAAGTCTGGCTCTGAGACTACGGTTCCGGGCATCTGACCGCACATTGAGCGACGAAGAGGTAGATCCGGCATGGCAGAAGATCGTCGAGGCGATCGCGGCTGTCGGGGGCCGGCTTCGTGGCTGACCCGGCCCAGCCGATCGGGCTCGACGGCCCCAAAGCCAGGGTAGTTGTTGCTGGCGCCACCGGTTATGCCGGGGCGCTCGCCGCCAACCTCGTCTGGAACCATCCGGGCCTCGAACTGGCCGGGATAACCGCCAGGTCAGAGACCGGTACCGCCCTGAACGACCTCTACCCGCGTTACGACGTAACCCTGGAGCTGGCCGAACTGAACCTCGGGGAGCTCGAAGAAGTCGAAGTCGGCATCGTTGCCTACCCGCATGGCGCGGCGGCCCCGGTGGTCGCCGAGATGCGTGGCCTCGGCATGATCGTGGTTGATCTGTCGGCTGATTTCCGGCTTGACGACCTGCCGACCTACGAGAAGTTCTACGGCCCTCACGGCGAACCCGACCTGCTGGACGGCGCGGTGTACGGACTGCCGGAACTGAACCGGTCCGAAGTCATCGACGCTGACCTGATTGCCAATCCCGGCTGCTACCCGACCGCCTCGATCCTTGCCCTGGCACCACTTGCCGAGGCCGGGCTGATCGAAGACGTCGTGATCGACGCCAAATCAGGGGTGTCGGGTGCCGGACGGGGCGGAGGCGAAGCCACATCTTTCGTCACCGTTACCGAGAACGTGGTTCCTTACAAACCAGTCGGGCACCGGCACCGGCCGGAGATCCTCGAGAAGCTGGGCAAACTGTCGCCCTCGGCAGATACCGGAATCGAATCACTCACTTTTGTGCCGCACCTGGTGCCGCTCGACCAGGGTGAACTGGTCAGCTGCTACGTGAAAGTCCGGGAAGAAATCAGTCAGGACGCGCTCGATGCGATGTATCAGGCGCGCTACGGCAACGAACGGTTCGTCACGGTCACCAAGTCACCGCCGGGAATGCGTGACGTCCGGGGAACCAACCAGTGCCATATCCAGCCGCTGGCCGGAGATGACCGGATCGTCGTGTTCGCCGCGATCGACAACCTCTGGAAAGGTGCTTCCGGCCAGGCGATCCAGAACCTGAACCTGATGCTCGGCCTTGATGAAGGAATGGGCATCAGTTGACCACGGGATTCTTCAAATCACGCTGGGTGAAAGCGCCGGACGGCGTTGAACAGCTCGATGACACCGTCCTGCCAACGGGATTCCGGGCAGGTGGGGTGCCCTGCGGTCTGAAGGCCGACGGCAAAACCGACCTTGGCATCGTGGTCTGTGATTCCGAAGAAACCGCATCGGCAATTCTCCTGACCCGGAACGCCGCCGCGGCCGCACCGATCCGGGTCTGTCGGGATCACCTCCAGCAGGATTCGGTCCGCGCCGTGATCGTCAACTCCGGCAATGCCAACGCAGCAACCGGTGAGCAGGGCATGCTCGATGCCCTCGCGATGAGGAACGCCGCCGCCGCGGAACTCGATCTGGTGCCGGAACAGGTGGCGGTCGCCGAAACGGGTGTGATCGGAGTGCCCATGGACATGGAATCCGTGCTCTCCGGAATCGGCGGGCTTGCCGCCGGGGTCACCAGTGACGGAGCGGTGCCGTTCTCGGACGCGATCATGACCACCGACAAGTTCCCGAAACGCTGCACGCTGAAGGCCGGCGGCATCACGATTTCCGCCCAGGCCAAAGGTGCCGGCATGATCGAACCCGGCTACGCAACGATGCTTTGCTTCATCCAGACCGATGCCGTCATCACCGAACCGGAACCGCTGCTCCGCGCTGCGGTCGCCGGATCATTCGAACGGATCACCGTCGATGGGCAGATGAGCACCAACGACACCGTGCTGCTTCAGGCCAGCGGCGCCTCCGGGCTGCCACTGCCGGAAGGCCTGCTCGAAGCCGTGCTGCTCCAGCTTGCGATTGAAGTGGTGCGTGATGGTGAAGGCGCAACCCGGGTCGGCCGAATCGACGTGAGTGGCGCGAAAGATGCGGAAGAAGCTGACCTCGTGGCCCGTCGCATCGCCAACTCGCCCCTGGTCAAAACCGCTCTGCTTGGCCGGGACCCGAACTGGGGCCGGATCGCTCAGGCTGCCGGTGCGGCTCTGGCCGGTGCCGACATCGGCGAACTGGGACCTGACGTGATCGGTGCGGGGGAACTCGCCACCGACGTGCCGGAAGCCGAACTTTCCCTGCGGCTGGATCGTGGTGACGCGAAGGCCCACATTTACTTCAGCGACCTGACTCACGAGTACATCGTCATCAACGCCGAATACACGACCTAAAGGACCAGATGGACCAGGACAAGGCAAAGGAGATGCTCACGGGCTCACTCGGTGACGAGAACGTCAACGTGCTGCTCGAAGCGCTCCCATATATCCGGGCATTCCACGGCAAGACCGTCGTCATCAAGTACGGCGGAGCTGCCATGCGTGAGGAGTCCCTGCGAGAAGCCTTCGCGACTGATGTGGTCCTGCTCAAATACGTCGGCCTGAACCCGGTCATCATCCACGGAGGCGGCCCCGAGATCTCCGAAGTGATGAAGAAAATGGGCCTCGAAGTCAAGTTCCATCATGGCCTGAGGGTTTCCGATGCGGAAACGGTCGAAGTGGCAAAGATGGTTCTGCTCGGCAAAGTCAACGCCGACCTCGTGCGGCGCCTCAACCGGGCCGGTCAACCCGCGGTCGGGCTGTCCGGAGAGGACGGAGCCCTGTTCGAAGTGGCCCCGGTAGCCAACGCTGCCGATGTCGGTTTCGTCGGCGAGATAGAGCGGGTCGACATCGATGTGCTGAATCACATTTCCGCCGATTACATCCCGGTAATCGCTTCCTGCGCTTCCGATCGGGAAAGTAACTCGTACAACGTGAATGCGGATGAAGCCGCCGGCAAAGTCGCGGCCGCCCTCGGGGCCTTCAAAGCGATTTTCCTGACTGACGTGGTCGGCTGGCTCGATGATGCCGAAGACCCTGATTCACGGATCTCCCAGACCACTGTGCGCGAAGTCGAGAACGCGCTCGACGACATTCAGGGCGGAATGCGGCCCAAGCTCGAAGCTTGCGTCAACGCCGTCAACGGTGGGGCCCAGGCCGCCCACATCATCGACGGGCGCCGGCCACACTCACTGCTTCTGGAACTCTTCACCGATGTCGGAATCGGCACCATGGTGAACCCGTGAGCCCGGTTGACAACAGCCTGAAAGAACGCGAAGAAAAGTACGTGATGCAGACGTACAAAAGGGCCGATGTCCTGTTCGAACGCGGCGAAGGAGCCCTGCTTTTCGACTCCGATGGCAAGGAATACATCGATCTGCTCGCCGGCATATCGGTGGCTTCAGTTGGTCACTCTCACCCGCATGTGGTTGCGGCGATGGCTGGGCAGGCCGAAAACCTGATGCATGTCTCCAACCTTTTCTACACCAGGCCGATGGTTGATCTGGCCGAGCGTCTTTCCGAATCTTCGCTCGGTGGCCGCGTATTTTTCTGTAACTCCGGGACTGAAGCGAACGAGTGCGCGATCAAGATCGCCCGCAAGCACGCCCACCAGCGCGGAATCGAGGAGCCGGAAATCATCTCTTTCGAAAGGGATTTCCACGGTCGTACCTACGGCTCACTTTCAGCGACGCCCGGGCTGGCGAAAGATCCTCTGCTCGGCCCGATGCTGCCCGGATTCAAATCCGTTCCATTCGATGACACCGCCGCGCTCGAAGCAGCAGCTGGGGAGGGCACGGCCGCGATCTTCATCGAACCGATTCAGGGAGAGGCCGGTGTGTTCGTGGTGTCCGACGAATCCCTCGTCGCCGCCCGGGAAATCTGTGACCGGACCGGCGCCCTGCTGATATTCGATGAGGTCCAGACCGGGGTTGGACGTACCGGCTCCCTCTGGGCATACGAGCAGGGGCCCGTACGGCCGGACGTAATCACCAGTGCCAAAGCACTGGGTGGCGGGGCGGCGATCGGAGCCTGCATCACCAACGCGAAAACTGCCGATGTGCTGAGCCCGGGAGATCACGGTTCGACGTTCGCGGCCGGACCGGTCGCGACATCAGCGGCGATGGCCGTGCTCGACCTGGTCGACGATCCCGAGATGCTGCGTCGCATCCGTCAGCTCGGCAGCAGCCTCACCAAAAGCCTGACCGCGCTCGATGGCGTGAAGGCAGTCCGGGGCCGGGGCCTGATGCTCGCGATCGAACTCGAACCGGGCATCGATTCGGCCGCCCTGAACGCTGATTTGCTCAAAAGGGGCCTCGTGTGTAACGCTCCCCGTCCCGATTCGATCAGGCTGCTGCCCCCGTTCGTACTGACCGACGAGCAGGCCGAGCGAGCCGTTTCGATCATCGACGAAGCACTTTCTTCAACTGAACCCTGCTGATCTACCGGGTAGCATCAGCGCCGACCAACTTCACGGAGGACAAGCCAGATGAATGACGATCCAACACGCGTAATGAGAAACGATGACCGTTCGCCGAATGGTGGCGGACACGATCCGTACCAGCCCGACGAGCAGCGCAAGCACCTGCGTTACCTGATCATCGGTCTGATCGCCGTGATCGTCGGCCTGGTGATCGCTGTGATCGTGATCTCCGGTGGAGATGACAGCACCGATACCGAACCTGCAGTGGTCACCGGAACCACCGGAGTGACCACAGTCGAACCGGTCGTGCCGGTCGTGCCGACTGGAACCACCGGCGCCACCGGAACCACCGGTACCACCGAGGTCACCCCTGACCCCGACAACGGTGGAGTTACCCCGGTCGAGCCGGACAACGGCGGATCGACCCCGACCGAACCGACAACACCCGATTCCGGCGGAGTTACACCGGACAACAGCACCGGCAGCAACACCCCGCCGAGCGGCGGCATCGCTCCCTGAGCGACCTCCCAAACCAAGCAACAAAGAGAGTAAATGACCGAAATAACCCTGGATTCCCTGCCCGACCCGATCGCAACTTATGAAGCGCGGCCGGAAGACGTCAACCGTGTTCTGCTGCTCTACTCGGGCGGCCTGGACACCAGCGTCATGCTCCACTGGATCCAGGAGGCTTACGACGCTGAAGTCGTCACCCTGACGGTCAACCTCGGACAGCCCGGCGAGGACTACAGCGAAATTCTCGACAAGGCCAAGTCGATGGGCGCGGTCGAAACGATCGTAATCGATGCCCGGGAGGAATTCGCCCGGGACTTCGTGCTGCCGTCAATCAAAGCGAACGCGCTTTACGGCGGCGGATACCCGTTGTTCACCTCGCTTGGACGTCCGCTGATCGGCAAGCTCGGGGTTGAGGTCGCCGCCGAGTACGGCTGCGACACCCTCGCTCATGGCTGCAC
>JBAWHK010000226.1:0-17977 GCA_049593795.1 Solirubrobacterales bacterium | reverse complement strand
CCTTCGAGTGAAATGTCAGGAAGGATCCGGTCCATCCACTTCGGCAGCCACCAGGCCTTGTCTCCGAGCAGGGTGACAACCGCCGGAGCAATGACCAGCCTTACGAAAAGGACATCGATCAGGATCGCCAGGCCCAGTCCCAGGCCAATCATCTTGGCGACGACGTCGGGTTGGGTTACGAATGCCAGGAAGACCGAGGACATGATCAGACCGGCGAAGAGAACCACCTTGCCGATTCGTGAAAGCCCGACGATCACACTCTGGCGGGGACTGTCGCCACCGTTGTATGCCTCGTGGATCCGTGACAGCAGGAACACGTTGTAATCCATGCTCAGTCCGAAAAGGATCGCGAAGATCATCACCGGGATGAAGGACAGGATTGGCACGCCGCTGTCGACGCCGATCAGGCTTGCCCCGATGCCGTCCTGGAACACGGCAACGATCACGCCATATGCCGCGGCGACGGAAAGCAGGTTGAAGATCGCCGAAACCAGCGGGATCCAGAGCGATCGGAAGGCAGCCATTAGCAGCAGCACCGACAGGCCGATAACAACGAGGATGAAGACCGGCAGGCGTTCCGAAACCTTGTCCGAAAAGTCCTCGAAGCCAGCGGTTTGTCCACCCACATAGGCCTTCAGGGGTGTTCCTTCGGTTGACTCCGGAATCACGTTCGTCCGGAGGTTGTCGAGCAGGTCGCTCGTCGCCGCTTCCTGAGGTGCCGTAGTCGGTACGAGGTTGATCACGGCCGATTCGGCTCCCTTTTCATAGGGGAGCAGGAAGACCGATTCGACACCGGGGGTGTCCTTCAGGTTGGCCGTGAACGCGTCGAGCTGGGCATCGACATCCGAATCACCCGCGGGCACATCGACCGCGAGGAAGAATGGACCGTTCTGGCCGGGGCCAAAGCCTTCACTGACCAGGTCGTACGCCATCCGCTGCGTTTTGCCTTCGGGCTGGTTGCCGTCATCTGGCTGTCCGAGTCGAAGGTGGGTCATCGGGAATGCGAATACGAGCAGGACGATCACGCCGAAGGTGATAGACAGCCACGGACGTGCCGTGACCCGGGTTCCCCATTTTGTGAATGCCTCGGATGGCTTGACGTGCGCGATCTTCTTCGGGCGCAGGCGCTTCTGGAAAGCGCCCATCATCATCGGCAGGATCGTCAGGGCCGAGACCACTACTGCGGCAACACCGATAGCGGCGCCGATTCCCATCTTTCCGATCAGGGGAATACCGATGACAAGCAGACCTGCGATCGCGACCATCACGATCAGGCCTGCGGCCACGACGGCAGAGCCGGCCGTGGCTGCGGATTTGGCTGATGCGTCGCGTACCGAGTCCCCGGCCGCGAGCTGTTCCCGGAATCTCCCCATCAAGAGGAGGGAGTAGTCGATTCCGGCTCCGAGTCCCAGCATTACGGCGATCGTGGCTGCGAATTCAGGCAGGCCGAGTGGTGCTGCCAGAACTACGAGAAGCACCTGTCCGACCATCACGCCGATCAAGGCGCCGATGATCGTGGCGCCCATCGCCGCGCCGGAACGGAACAGGAGGGTAAGCAGAACGATCGCGATCGCGATACCGATCAGTTCGCCGACCGGGGCTTCCTGCTCGGCCGCGAGATCGACCACGATGCCACGCATCGAGACCGATACGCCATCAGCGTCTTCGGCAGTCATTGCCGCCTCTTCCAGGGCCGCGCCCTGTTCCTTGGTCACGTCACCAAACTCGAGGTCGGGGCTGTAATAGACCTCCGACGTGGCGATGCGGTCATCGGCGGAGAGGGTCGGCTGTTTTGCGTTGAAGGGGTTTCCTGCGGAGACGACATCGGGCAGTTGCCTGATTTCGTCGAGGGCTTCCTTGATCGCCTGCTTGCGGGCAGGTTCGGTCAGCGTGCCGGTTTCCGTGTTGAAGACAACCGTGGAGCTGATTCCGGCCACGTCCTGTCCGGCTTCTTCAAAGAGGTCGGTTGCTTTCTGGCTCTCGGTGCCTGGGATGTTGAAATCGTCGGGCGGCGGATCCTGCGCGGTTCCGGCGAGGACGAAGAGTCCGACCAGTGCGACCACGGCAACGATCAGGGCACGTTTCCAGCGTCCGGTTATCGAACGGGCGAGTCTTGCGAGAAGGTCAGACATTCATCTCCAATAGATGGGGTTCGGAACGAGGGGATTGGAAAGACTTCGGAAAATTAGCACACTGAGTGCATAATCACATGCATTGCGAAAATACTGTTGATGAAACTTTGCAGTGCATGCAGAGATTGATACGGTTGACGCAATGGCAGATCCAACTCCAGCCGGGAACCATGCTTCGGAAGGCCTTCGCGAGCGCAAGAAACAGAAGACGCGGGAAACCATTGCCCGCGTTGCGCTCGAGTTGTTCGTGAAGAAGGGCTACCAGCAGACCACGATCGCCCAGATAGCGGAAGCTGCGGAAGTTTCTCCGCGGACTGTCTCCACGTATTACCCGGCGAAGGAAGAGATCGTCTTCGAGATCAACGGGGATGTGAAGGAAAGGCTGGCACTGGCGATCCGTAACCGGCCGGCCGGCGAGAACACCATGGAAGCCTTGCGGAGCTGGATCATGAGTGAACGCAAGTTCTGGGAAGCCAACGAAGAACAGATGGTCTGCCAGCGACGGGTGATCGAGAATGACGAAAGCCTGATCGCTTTCGAGCGCGCCCAGATCCGGGAGTTCGAGCAGCTCCTGGCCGAAGGCCTCGCGGTGGATCTCGACCTCAGCCCCGACGACCTTGAACCGCGCATGGCCGCGGCCGCGGCCGTTGCCGTCTTTGATCTGCTCAGCGAAGAACGGCACGAAAACATCTCCCCGGAGATCCCGGCGCTGGAAGAACAGATGAAGATCATGGGTCGGGCGCTTACCTTCATCACCGGCGGGGTTAACGCGCTACAGGAAGCCAGCGAGGACTGAATTACTCCGGTTTAACGACGAAACGCCCCGGCTTTTGCCAGGGCGTTCCGTGGGGAGGGATGCAGTTTTGTCCTAGAAACGGCCTGGGTGGCGAACCTTGAAGGTTCCTGAGGTCGACTGGAGGCTCTTGCTCCAGCGAGGACCATTGCCGCCCGTGTTGGAAGTGTCGAAGCGAAGTCCGGCAATCACGATGTAGGCGTGACTCGGATTCGAATAGACGCTGATCCATTTGCCCTTGCCCGGCTTCTTCCAGTTCATGAAGCCGGTGGATGCCATCGGGCTGGAAAGGAATTTGCCGCCACGAAGGGCGTAGCTCACTGCACCTGAGCAGTCATAGCCACGTGATTTGAAGCTTGCGTGGCCGCCCCCGTAAATGTAGGGCTTGGTGCGGATCTTGTTGGCCCAGGCGATTGCTTTTTTGACCCGCTTGGGCGCATTCCTCGGCGCAATTGCCTTGCCATTGATCAACTTGGCCTTTTTCGGCGCCATGCATGACTTGGTGGTCATGGAAAGGCCGCCGCTGGAGGTCTTGGCACACTTGGCGCCAGCCGATGCGTTCACCGGCGATCCGGCGAAGCCTACAAAGGCAATGGCCGTGGCGAAAGCAAGCGCAAACAGCGCTTTTGTAACAGTCATTATGAAACGTTTTTGATTTGCAGCGTGAGTGTAGATACCGATCTCCTTGTGGTGCCTACGGGGTTAGCTGACGGGCTGGCGCTCTTAGGAGCTTGCGCTCTCGCCTCAATGGCGAGTTCGCCCCAAATACCTGGTTCCCCCGTTTTCCGCGTCGGTGCGACAGCGGAAACTCGGCTTAACGGTTGAATGAATTTATGAATTGTAGGGGGTTTGCTAATACTTTGCTCATAAACCCCGGTTGGCGTCCGAGTTGCGGTATTGACCAGACACCTTTCGTTCACACCAAATCAATAGGTTTGCCGTCAGTGAGTGATACCGAAACATGGGAAGTCTGGACCAAGCAACCGGGCGACGCCAACTGGCTGAAAGTTGCGATGGCCCGCCGGGTTTTGCCCTGGACCGCCAGCCTCGCGATCCTGATCCTCTGTGCCCCTGGCGCCTACCTGGCGTTCTCCAGCGACGTGCCGTCACGGGTTCGTTATGGAATCACTGCGGTCTATGTGGTCGGACTGTTTGCTCTCGCGGCAGCAAGCGACCGGGCAGTGCAGCTCGAGCGCCGGCGCGTCCGTGAAGGTAGCGACTGATCCGTTCTATCTGGCTGTCGCCCTGCCGATTACGTGGGGGTTGGTGTGACCCCACTTCGGACCCACATCGAAGCCTTTGAGGAGGGTAATCCGGAAGCCTGCCTGCTCCATCTCGCCGACCGTGTCACGGCTGCAGTGGCACCCACCGGCTAGCGACGGCCAGATCCGGCTGCGGTCGAGCAGCGACTGAACCCTGGCCTTCGATCTCTTTGGCGACCGCACGTGCTCCAGAAAGCGCACGGAACCGTCTGCCTTGACTACACGTCGCGCTTCCCTCAGGGAGCGGGCGGGATCGTCGATCGAGCACATCACCATGCAGATGACCACATGGTCGAATGAATCGTCCTCGAAAGGAAGGTCGGTGGCGTTGCCGTCAACCACCGAGATCTTCGGCTTCGCCGTTTCGGCCGCGGTACGGGCCTGTGACCGCATGTAGCTTTCGGGTTCAAGCGCAACGACTTCATCGATGCCGTCACCGTAATGGGCGAAATTCATGCCGTTGCCTGCCCCGATCTCCAGGACCCTGCCATCGAGACCGTCGACGATTTCGGACCTGTAGCGACCGACTTCTCGTTCCATGTAACCGCTGAAGCGGGTGTAGAACCGGGCAAAGAGCGGATGGCTGACTTCGGAAGAACTCATTGACACATTGTGGCAAGCCGGCAGATCGCCGCTGACCGGCGATCAGGTGGAACGAAAATCAGACCATGTTGTCAAGCATGAGTTCCGGCTTGTTCTGCTGCAGCCGGTCCAGCTGGAACTGACCCTTGAACAGGGCAAAAAGGACGCCGTCGCTGCGGGTCCTTATTTCCGCAAGGCTTCCTTTGCGAATCTCTGCGGCACTGGCTTCGTCCGTGCGGCGGGCGACTTTCCATTCGGTTTCATCGGTTTTGACCTTGACCCCGAACTCGGTGTCCATGCGCTCGATTGCAACTTCGAACTGCAGCCGCCCGACTCCACCGAAAATCGGCATTGGATCGCGGCCACCGTCCTGCGTAAGCACATGGATAACGCCCTCTTCGGCCAGCTGCTCCAGCGCCCGGTTGAACTGTTTGTGCCTCTGGGCATCAGCGTTCCTGACCCGGATGAAATGTTCGGGGGCGAGGGTCGGAAGCGGGGGGAACCGCACGTCTTCCCCCTGGTAGATCGTGTCGCCCACCTGCAGGTCGGCGGCGTTCACTACACCAACGATATCGCCGGGAAATGCTTCTTCCAGCGTTTCCCGCTGACGGCCGAAAGTGCCGGAGGCGTAGTTCATTGTGAGCGGTTTGCCGGTGCGCGAGTTGAGCACCTTCATGCCGCGGGAAAACTTGCCTGAACAGATCCGGATGAACGCGTTGCGGTCACGGTGGCGCGGATCCATGTTCGCCTGGACCTTGAATACGAGCCCTGAGAACTCGTCGTCCAGAGCGCGGTCATTGCCCGCGATGTCGGTTCTTGGATACGGGGCGGGGGCGAGCTCGATGATCGCATCCAGAAGCAACTCGACCCCGAAATTGGTCAGGGCCGAACCGAAGTAGATCGGGGTGGAAATCCCTTCGGCAACCGATCCCGGGTCGAATTCGTGGCCGGCCGCATCAAGCAGTGACAGTTCCTCCAGCGCCGTGCTCCAGGCGGCAACCTCCGGGTCGGCTGCGGATTCCATGTCTTCGATGCTTTCGACGGCCGCCGTGGATCCGCCGGCAACCCTTTCGAAACGGTGGAAGTTTCCGGTCTGTCGGTCAACTATGCCGAGCAGGTTTCCGGGGTCACCGACCGGCCAGGTGCGCGCGGTGGGAAGCAGATCAAGGGTTGTCTCGATGTGGTCGAGCAACTCCAGGGGTTCAATCCCGGGACGGTCGCATTTGTTGATGAATGTGATCAGCGGGATGCCACGGGATCGGGCCACTTCGAAAAGCCGCAGGGTCTGGCTTTCGATTCCCTTGGCGGCGTCGATCAGGATGACGGCGCTGTCAACAGCCGACATAACCCTCAGTGTGTCTTCCGAGAAGTCGCTGTGACCGGGGGTGTCAAGCAGGTTGATTACCTTGCCGGCATGCTCGAAACGGAGCACAGTGGACGAAACCGAGATGCCCCGTCGTTTCTCTAGGTCCATCCAGTCGGACGTGGTTGCCTTGCGTTTCTGGCGGCCTTCGACCGATCCGGCCTCGATTACGGCGTTTCCGTAAAGGAGGAGCTTTTCGGTCATCGTCGTTTTGCCCGCGTCCGGATGGGAAATGATCGCGAAAGTCCGACGACGGCCAGCTTCGTCAATGATTTCGCCACGGGTGGCCGTGAGGGGGGCGGGTGTCGATGAAGAAGATTCCACGACCTCTCAGGGTAGTTGATCCGAACACCGATGCCCTGCGAAGGGGAACGCTTCAGTCGATCAGGCGTTTGCCAAGTTGCCGGACCGCGATACGCCACATCACGAACGAGAACACCATCAGCCCGAGGATGCGCAGGATGTCCACCGGCTCGAACCCGAAAGCGGCCCCACGGACTAGTTCAACAAGTTGATAGAGCGGATTGAACTGGGCTGCGATCTGGAATCCTTCGGGCAGCTGATCGATCGGGAAGAAGGTTCCGGCCACCAGAAACAGCGGCGTGATCACGGTCGTGGTCACATAGTTGAATTGATCGATCTTCGAAACCGTGCCGGCGACAGCGATGCCAAAGGCCGAGAATCCGAGGGCGGTGATGAACCCGAACAATGGCACCAGAAGCATTGCCCAGGTGGGATCAAGACCGAACAGAAACGTGACGAGCAGCGGGAAGCAGCCGAAAATTCCGGCCCGCAAGGAGAGCCAGAGCATCTCGGCGGTGACCAGCTCTTCGACATCTACCGGTGCGGCAAGAACCGCGTCATATGTTCGCTGGAACCGGTGTTTGACGAAAGTTCCGAACATGGCTGGCAGGGCGCTGGCGAAGATCACCGCGGTTGCGACCATGCCGGTGCCAACGAATTCGACGTAATCAACGCCCTGGACGTTGGCCACGATCGTCGATCCAAGGCCAAGTCCGAAGGCCAGCAGGTAAATCGTCGGTTCAAGGAGGCTTGAAAACGTTGTTGCTTTCCAGAACGTCCGGAAGTTCGCGACCTCACGGCTCATGACTCCAAGGATCGCGGCCGACTCCAGCCGTCCCATGTTTTCGGCGTCCTTCTTCATTCGGCTTCTTCTCCGGTCAGCAGCACGAAGACGTCTTCCAGGGATGCTGCCCGCCAGACCGCGTCTTCGGGCACCGACATGCTGGCCTGCCGGTCGGCGCCGACTATGGCAACTGCCGGGCCCGCGGCCCGGACCCTGAGCCCTTCGGTTTCCGCGGCAGCACGGACTTCCGCGAGCCGGTCGGGCGGCCCGTATACCTCTGCTGTTTCCCGGCCAGCGTGTTTTGTGATGAGTTCAGACGGGACCCCGCGGTCGATGATCCTGCCGGCGGCCATGATCGCCACCTCGTCAGCGAGGCGTTCGGCCTCCTCGATGTAGTGCGTCGACATCAGGATCGAAGCTCCACGGCTGCGGAGATCGTCGATCAGGGTCCAGATCTGGGTCCTGATCTGCGGATCAAGTCCGACCGTTGGTTCGTCCAGGAGCACCAGGTCGGGCTCGTGGACGAGTCCGCGAGCCAGCAGGAGACGTCGTCGCATCCCGCCTGACAGCTCGTCGACGGCATCTTTTCTCCGTTCGGTCAGACGCGCCAGTGCCAGCGCCCGGTCGACCGCCACGGGAACGTCCTTTACCCGGTAGAGCCGGGCGAAAACCGAGAGGTTTTCTTCGACGGTGACATCAACGTCGAGATTGTCAAGCTGGGGGACTACGCCCATGCGGGCCCGGGCGCTTTTCGACTGTTTCGGCAGTTCGTAGCCAAGCACGGTCAGTTCACCGGAGTCGGCTATCGCCTGGCCGGTGAGCAACCGCATCGTGGTTGATTTGCCGGCCCCGTTCGGCCCGAGAAGCCCCAGGCAGATCCCAGGCGGAACGTTGAGGTCAAGTCCGTCGACGGCCTTGAGGGAACCGAAGGACTTGAAGACGTTCTTCAGCTGGATGGGGTCTGTTTCCGGCATCGGTGGAGGCTACCGCTGTGATTGGCGGCGGAGTATTCAGCTGAGCTCTGGCGGCAGGGCTTTCGGCCCTTCGGGGTAGATCCAGGCGAGATCCTCGTCGCTCATCTCCAGGGTGTTTGCCAGTTCGGGCGGAGCCCCGAACACCAGCCAGAGCTGATCGGCATCGGTGTCGTTGAACGGTTGCCTGATCGATTCCGGCTCGACCAGAACGGAGTCCATCGGCTCGAACTGAACCACTTCATCATCGATCCGGATCTTTCCAAGCCCTTCGAGCAGCAGGTAGATCTCGACCGACACCCGGTGACGGTGATTGGTTGAAGCCTGGCCCGGCTCGATCCGCCACAGCCGGGCGCCCATCGCTTCGCTTGCCCCAAGCTGTTTGGACAGGTCGGTGTTCAGCACACCCATCTGGTTCGATCGTCGCCAGAAGCTGTCATCGGAGCGGAGCACGCGATAGGCCATGTTCACATTATTCCGGTTGAGGGGGGATAGGCTGCGGCAACTGATCACATTGCGACTGAAGGGCTGAAAATGAATGTCACCGGCGTCGATTTCGTCACCGTTCCCACCCAGGACTTTGAACGGTCATGCAAGTTCTACGGAGAGGTGCTCGAACTCGAGAAATCAAAGCAATGGGGCGACATGCCGGCCCAGGAGTTCAAGGCCGGCGATTTGACGATCGCGATCATGCAGTCCGATGCTTTCGGGCAGGAGTTCGCGCCACACGGACATCCGATCGCGTTCAGCGTTGAAGACGTCGAAGCCGCCAGAACGGAACTTGAGGCCAAGGGGATCGGATTCAATGCCGACACGATGGATTCCGGGGTTTGCCACATGGCCCATTTCGCCGATCCCGACGGCAATGTCCTGATGCTCCATCACCGGTACGCACCGGAATGAACCGGACCCGGCCGTTTAGCGGCTGACCCAGGTCCGGGCGCTTTCTTCGTCGGCCAGCGGGAACAGCTGGACTTCGCCGGGAGCCATCCAGCCAAAGAACCTGAGTCCCTTTTTTACCCATTTCTGGTCGGTCACCACTGCGGTCCGCTCCCATGCGGACAGGTGACCGACCCCGAGTTCGCCACCGGTCTTGATGTCCTGCACCAGGCCGCTGGGCGTCTCCCTGAAGTCTTCCCCGATCACGAAAAGCATTCGGATCTGTTTGCCGTTGTCAATTGCAGCTCGCAGGGGCGGCACGATGATCTTCCGGTAGTCATCGCCGGTCAGGTCCCCTTCGGCACGAAATCCAATGGTGCCCGCCGGCATGTCGTCGATTTGTTCAACCATGCCTTGATGTTAGGACCTGGCGCGGCGCCCGTGAGCAGGACATCCGTTCAGCGCCGACGGCTGGTTCAACCGATCGTTTTCGCGTATAGAGTCGGCCCGTGGCCGAATTCGAACTACCCGATCCGAAGCTGATCCTGAAGCCCCGGTTCCGGGGCGTGAGCCACAAGGTCGCGTTCTTCGTGGCTTTGGTGGCCGGGACTGGGCTGGTGGCTGCCGCGCCCGCTGGCAGCCGTCTGCCAATCGCGATCTATTCACTTTCTCTGGTCGCGATGTTCGGGGCGAGCGCGCTCTATCACCGTGGCAAGTGGAACGAGAAACAGTTGCCGTGGTTCCGCCGGCTTGATCACTCGATGATCTTCGTCCTGATCGCAGGCACCTACACGCCGTTCGCAACGCTGGTGCTGAACGGAACGATCGCTGACGTGATCCTGGCGGTGGTGTGGGGTGGTGCTCTCGCCGGAATCATCGTGACCATGTTCTGGGTGGATGCTCCGACCTGGATCACGGCGATCATTTATGTCGTGCTCGGCTGGATCTCGGTGATAATGCTGCCGGCCCTGGTCGACTCTTCCGGGTGGGGTGCCGTGGTGCTGCTCGGCGCGGGTGGCGTGCTCTACACGCTTGGGGCGGTGGTGTATGCCACACACCGTCCAGATCCGGTTCCGCACGTGTTCGGTTACCACGAGGTTTTCCACGTATTCGTGATCGCGGCGGCGGCTGTGCAGTTCATCGCAGTCGCCATTTACGCAATCAATTAGAGGCACGAAACATCGGCACCTGTTGGTGATGCATCTACTCTTGCTTGCAGCACGACCGACGCTGTAGGTTGCGTCGCCATGCCTAAAGACAAACTTAAGATCCTCCTGCTTCTCGCTGCGGCGCAGTTCCTCGTGGTTCTTGATGCCTCAATCACCAACGTGGCTTTGCCTTCGATCGGGTCCGCGCTCGATTTCACGCAGGGCAACCTGCCATGGGTAGTGAACGCTTACATCCTCACCTTCGGCGGTTTCCTCCTGCTGGGCGGACGGATGGCCGATCTGCTCGGTCGTCGCAAGGTTTTCATGGGCGGACTGGTGCTTTTCGCGATCGCTTCATTGACCGCAGGGCTGGCCCAGAACGAAGGAATGCTGATCGTCTCGCGGGCCGTTCAGGGGCTCGGGGCCGCATTGCTGTCTCCGGCTGCCCTCGCCATCGTCACTGCGACCTTCGCTGAAGGCAAAGAGCGAAACAGTGCGCTTGGGGTGTGGGGAGCGGTCGCTGGTGCGGGCGGCGCGGTCGGGGTGCTGCTCGGTGGCATCCTGACCCAGTACCTCAGCTGGCGCTGGGTTTTCCTGGTGAACGTTCCGGTTGTCCTGCTGGTTCTGCCGCTTGTCCTGCGGGTGATTCCGGAGAGCCGCAGCGACGAAGGTCACCGTGACTTTGACCTTCCGGGTGCGGTCACTGTCACCGCCGGTCTTTCCTTGCTGGTCTATGCCCTGATCCATGCCAGCGAGATTGGCTGGACAGCGGGGGAAACCGTGCTCATGGGCGCCGGCGCGTTCATCCTTCTCGGCTTGTTCGTCCTGATCGAAAGTCGCGCTGCCCATCCGCTGGTACCTTTCGGCATTTTCGGTTCCCGAACCAGGAACGGTTCCTACATCGTTGGTCTGATGCTGGCCGCGGCGCTCTTCTCGATGTTCTTCTTCGTTTCGCTCTACATGCAGCAGGTTCTCGGCTGGTCGGCGATCAAAGCCGGGCTGGCTTACCTGCCGCTGTCGGTTGCGATCATCCTCGGAGCCGGGGTTGGTTCCGGTTTGGCCAACCGGATCGGCTTCAAGCCGGTGCTGACCGCAGGCATGGCATTCACGTCGATCGGATTGCTCTGGTTCACGCAGATTTCGGTTGACGGCACCTATCTGAATGACGTTCTGGGCCCGTCGGTGGTTGCCGGTCTCGGCCTCGGCCTGGCATTCCCCGGGGCAACGGTAGGCGGGACTTCTGCCGTCAGGCAGGACGAGGTCGGCCTCGCATCAGGCCTCGTGAACAGCACCCAGCAGATCGGTGGTGCACTCGGGCTGGCCGTGCTCGCGTCGGTGGCAACTTCCAAGACTGACAGCGTCATGACTGCCGCCCAGGGCAATCCGGCGGCGCTTGCCGGGGCGCTGAACGACGGCTTCCAGATCGCCTTCCTGGTCGGCGCCTTCTTCGCCATGGCCGGCGTGGTGTTCGCCCTGACGCTGATTCGGACCAGCGACAGCAAAGCGGCGATCAGCGCTGAAGGTCCGCCGCCGGCAATCGGCTGAAATTCAGGCGAAGCCGTTTCGCCACAAAAGAGGGGGAATGAATGGTGCCTCGAGGCACCATCCATTCCCCCTCGGGAAACGTTTCCTGAACGGGTGAACTACTTGAGAATTCGAATCAGCTTCTTGTTGACGAATTCTTCGATGCCGTAACGACCGAGCTCACGTCCGAACCC
The DNA here is from genome assembly GCA_049593795.1 of Solirubrobacterales bacterium. Lineage (GTDB taxonomy): Bacteria > Actinomycetota > Thermoleophilia > Solirubrobacterales > 70-9 > 67-14. Next base: position 6,042 of record JBAWHK010000226.1, on the reverse strand, counting down.
GGACCGCTTCACTCCGCCGAATGGCAGTTCAACGCCGTCGAGCAGGGTGCCGTTGACGTACACCATGCCGGCATCGATCTGGTCGGCAACCCGCTCGGCCTGAGCCGGGTCGGTCGAGAACACGTAGGACCCGAGGCCGAATGCGGTGTCGTTCGCGAGTTCAACGGCTTCTTCTTCAGAGCTGACCTTGTAGACCGAAGCGACCGGACCGAAGAACTCTTCCCGGTAAGCATCGTTGTCTTCCGAGATGTCGGTCAGGACTGTGCCTTCGAAGAAGTTCTCGTTGTGTTCTCCTCCGGCGGCAACCGTGGCTCCCTGGGCGACAGCGCGGTCGAGCTGGTCCTTCAGGCGCTCGGCGGCAGATGACGACGAAAGCGGCCCCATGGCTGTTTCTTCCGAGGTTGGGTCACCGGTCTTGGGATTAGTCATTGCCGAGGTGAACCCTTCGAGGAACTCGTCGTAGAGCTCGTCGATGACGATGAACCGTTTTGCCGCATTGCATGACTGGCCGGTGTTGTCGAGCCGGGCGTTGGTTGCCGCTTCGATGGTTTCCGCCATGTCGTCAGTGCCGAGCAGGACGAAAGGATCGGATCCGCCAAGTTCGAGCACAACCTTCTTCAGGTTGCGTCCGGCGATCTCGGCAACGGCTGAACCGGCCCGTTCGGAACCAGTCAGCGAAACGCCACGGATCCGGGGATCGGCAATCACTCCTTCGATCTGTTCATTCGAGGCATAGATGTTCACGTATGCGCCTTCCGGGAATCCGGCTTCGCGATACATGTCCTCGATCGCCTGGGCTGATTCCGGGCACTGCGGTGCGTGCTTCAGCAGGATGGTGTTGCCGAGGCAGAGATTCGGTCCGGCAAAACGGGCGACCTGGTAGTAGGGGAAGTTCCAGGGCATGATTCCGAGCAGGGGGCCGGTCGACGTACGGCGGATGATTGCCGTGCCTTCACCTGCGAGCAGGTCGATCGGTTCATCGGCCAGAAAAGTCTCGGCATTGTCGGCGAAATAGCCATAGATGTCGACGCAGAAATCAATCTCGCCGAGGGCCTGCTCAACCGGTTTACCCATCTCGCGCACGATGATCGCGGCAAGTTCATCCCGTTTCTCCCCATGGAGTTCACCGACACGCTTGACCATGGCGGCGCGCTCGGCGATGGTCGCCTTCTGTGACCAGTTCCAGTAAGCGTCATCAACTTTGCCGATCGCTCCGGTCAGGTCACTGTCGGAGATTGTGGGGTATTCCTTCACCGTCTCGCCGGTTGCCGGATTAACAACTGCGTACTGGGTCATGAAGCTCCAATCCTCAGGGGGTAAAAGTTGACTCGGTGGCAGCTTACCGTTGTCTGGAATGGCCGACGAAATATTTTCGTTGCGGAAATGAAGTGGTAACCGGGGGACCCGGCCGCCGCTACTTTCCGCGGTCCTTTTTACGGTTCAATCCGGCCAGATCGGGGTAAGTCATTGATGAAAGCAATACGCAGGCTGTTCAGCCGGACAGCCCAGATTGGAGCATTCATGACTGACCATAAAATCGATAACGCAAAAGGCCGGGTCAAAGAGGCCGCTGGCGATCTGACTGATGACGACAAGCTCAAGAACGAAGGCAAAGCCGACAAGGCTGGGGCCAAGGTCAAGGAGAAGGTCGAAGGCGCAGTTGATTCGGTGAAAGACAAGCTCACCGGCGACTGAAGATCGGGCCTGCCGCTACTGGGAAGATTTCTCCCAGTAGCGGTTGAGGCCTGACCACATTCCTTCGAACGGTCCGGCCCGCCAGTAGCTGTCGACCGCATCTTCGCCCGCACGTTCGGTCAGCCATTGCCTGATCCAGGCGGAAAGCCCTTCGGCATCGGTCTGTTTTGACGCTTCGGCAAGTTCATCCAGTGCCGGATGGACCATCGCAATGTGTTCCTGCACGTCGACATCAGTCTGGCCGAAGTGCATGAAAGCCAGTCGTTGAGGATCCCACGCAGCGACGGTGTCCAGTGACTCGTGCCAGAGGCCGACATCGATGTCCGGCGGGGGAGTGGGCGGGAAAGCCGGACCACCGTCGATCCGGATGCCGGTTACATCACCGGTAAAGGCGGTCCCGCTTGGGGCGTGGAAATAGGAAACGTGGTGTTGCGCGTGCCCGGGGGTATAGGCCACTTCCCAGGGGCCTTCTGATTCCCCGCCGGAGAGCACCCTGACGTTCTTTTCCGGAATCGGGGTGACGTCGCCCCAGAGCATGTCGAAATGCTCGCCGAACACTTTTCTGGCGCTGGATACGAGCCTGGTCGGGTCGATCATGTGAGGTGCCCCGCGCTCGTGGACCCAGACTTCAACGTTGGGATAAAGCTCGACCAGGCGTCCCGTTCCACCAGCATGGTCGAAATGGATGTGGGTGAGAAGGATCGCCCGGGGAGTGGAATCGCCAAGAGCTTCGACCACGCGGTCGATCGTTTTCTGGCTGCCCGGGTCGACGATCACGTCACCCATGATGTGCGCGCCGATCGCACCCGGCATGCCGAGATGCATCAGGTCGACGGTCTGCGGAACCATGGTGCTCAAGTTGTCTGAGGGGAGGTTGGAGTCATCCGGACAAACCTACATTCACCGCTGTCCGGGCGTTCCCTTAACGATCGTGATCATGGTCGGTTCTCACGATCCACGGGCTGGTGTCGGGAGCTGCGAGTATGCGGGGAGGTCTTATGGCTGAAACCACCACCCCCGATATTCGAGTAGCAGCCGCCAGCGACCTTGACCGGGTGACAGAAATACTTGTCGGAGCTTTCTACCGGGATCCGACCTGGTCCTGGGCTTTCCCGGATGACGACCGGCGACGTGAGCAGCATCGGTCTCTCTGGCGATTGATGGTCGAGGGCGCCATGCGCTATCCGACCGTCTGGCTGAACGCGGACGCAACTGCGACAGCGGTGTGGATTCCCCCGGGAGGCAGCGAGATGTCCTCCGCTCAGGAAGCCACACTGAAACCGTTGGTTTCGGACCTGCTGGGGGAAGGAGCCGATCGGGTCAACGATGCCTTCGACCTTTTCGAGCAGGCCCACCCGGAAGGCCCGGAGCACTACTACCTGACCCTTCTGGGTACGGATCCTTCATGCCGGGGCCGCGGACTTGGGCTGGGGCTGCTCGAGGAAAGCCTGAAGATCATCGACCGGGAACAGAAGCCGGCCTACCTGGAAGCAAGCAACGGGGTGAACGTTCCCCTTTACGCGAGATACGGTTTCGAAGTGGCAGGCAGCTTCCAGCTGCCTGAGGGCGGGCCTGAAGTCACGACGATGTGGAGAGAACCGCAGCCGCAGCCAGGTTAGCCCGGCGCTGCATCGACCAGGATCTCGAGTTCCGCGACCATGCCGTCGGCAATCGACTGGACGTCCGGGGTCATCTCGCGATCTGCGGTGATCCCGATGTCGATGGAGTCCCGGTAGCTCATCACGGTTACGTTGAGCCCACTGCCATCGGTGATTATCGACAGCGGATACAGGGCTTCGAGCCGCGCTCCGGCGCTGTAGATGTCGATCGGTGGCCCCGGTACGTTGGAGATGATGACGTTCAGCGCCGGCCGGGTAACCGCCCCGTTCAATTCGGTGATCGCTCGTGTGGCACGGGCATGCAGAGCAGGTGGAATGAACGTGGTGACATCCCGAAGAGCTTTTGCCGGCAGGGCTTCGTGTTGCTCCTTTGCTGTCCTGAGCGTTTCGTTCTGAAACCGGATCCGGTCGGCTGGATCTTCGAGGTGGGTCGAGATCGGGGCCATCATCACCGAGACCTCGTTGCCGAAGGACCCCCGTTCTTCTTCTGTCCGGACCGACACCGGGATCATCGCGACCAGGGGCTCTTCGGGAAGTTCCCCGTGCTGGGCCAGATGACCCCTGATTGCGCCAGCGGCGATCGATACGACAACGTCATTCACGGTGACCGCGAACTGGTTCTTGACGCTCTTGACGTCGCTGAGGGAAAGCGAAGCGAACCCGAATTTACGGTGGGGCGAAACCTTCTTGCCGTAAGGGCCGCGCGGCGCTTTCACCTGCGATCGCTGGATGATTTTCGTTTCCGGATCACGATTGCCGAACCGGCGGGCCCGTGAGAGGGCGCGACTGATCGTTTCGGTCCCGGGAATGCCCATCGCTGACGGCACCACGTCAACATGCGGAAGAACCCGGGCCAGGCGGGTGACCGCATTCACCGGGTATCGCGGCATACCCGTTATCCAGTGGCCGAGCATCTCCGAAGCGCTGGGGTAGTCGTAATCCGGGTCGTTCGAAGGGGGGTCGACGTCCCGGGCATCGGGAGTCAGGTCATAGAGGATCGTCATGATTTCCTGGCCCGACATGCCATCGACGCTCGAATGGTGGATCTTGGTGAGCATCGCAACCCGGCCGTCAGGCAGACCCTGAATCAGGTAGAGCTCCCATAACGGCCGGGAGCGGTCAAGGTGCCGGGAATAGACCCGGGCTGCCTGTTCTGCGAGCTGGTCCATGCTGCCTGGCTTTGGCAAGGCCAGTTCCCGGCAGTGGTAGTTCAGATCGAAGTTGTCGTCGGTAACCCAGTAGGGCCGATCGAGGTTCAAGGGGACCGGAACCAGCTTCGAGGTAAAAGGCGGGATCAGGTGAATCCGGTCCGCCAGTAGCTGCTTGATGTCGTCGATCGTGATCTCACCGCCAGGTGCTCCGGACGGGTCGAGGATCGCCAGACCTCCGGTGTGGCCGTAATTACGGTCATTCTCGAGGGCCAGGAAAGTTGCGTCCAGCGACGACAGTTGTTTCAAAGGGATCTCCGATCAGAGACGAGCGGCCAACTCCCGCCAGACTCTCACATCCATGGCCATGCCGAGGTGGGTGCTCGGAATTTCCACGTGCTGGGCAGCGGGATCGAGACATGCCTGCCAGCGCACTACTTCGTCCCGTTTCGAATACATGCCGATGTACTTGAGGTCGGGGGAGAGCGGGCGCTGCAGGTCGCTTCGCGACTCGGCGCAACATTCTCCGTCGAGGCAGCCACGGCTGAACATCTTCGGAACGCCCAGAGAGCCCAGGGTGGAGACAGCCCGGACCGACAGCTGGGCACGCATTGAGATTGCCAGCTGGTCGGTGGTGGGTGATCCCAGGGTCACCAGCGTGTCAATCAGGCCGGGGGCCCGGGCCGCCAGGGCACGTCCGAATACGCCGCCGCGACTCTGCCCGATGATGGTGGCAGGTTTACCGGTGCTGTCGGTGATGCGATCGAGAAGTTCCACCATGCTTTCGATCTTTGGTTCCATGCAGTCAACGTTGAACGCGGTGCCGCTGCGAGAGGGCTTGAACCCACCCTGGTTCAGCCAGGCACCCAGACGGTTCAATGAACTGTCGCCAGCGAGAAAGCCCGGGATAAGCAGGGCCGGCCGTCCATCACCTTCCGGGGGTTCGGGCCAGCGGTTCCGGACCATTGTCGACTGCCATTCTTCGGCTATCAGCAGCGGCGAAGGCTTCTTCACCAGGGAAAGCGGAAAAGTTTCAGTTGTTGCAAACATCAGGTACAGGGTAGTGGTCCAAGTCGGCGGACCGGGCCGGGAAGGGCCCATGAACGCCATTTTGGCCAGCATCCCTTGGTGAATTCACCAGTAGTTAAAGAAGAAAGGGCGGCCCGAAGGCCGCCCTTTCGATACTTCGGGTCCTGGGACCGTGATGCTCAGCCCTTGACGGTGATCGAAGAGATGCCGATCACGAGGCCACCCTGGAGATCATTGATCCCGAAGGTGTCATTCAGGAGGCCGGCGGCGTCATCAGAGAGCTTGACGGTCGTACCTTCCAGTGTTGCTGAACCATCCGAGTTCGACTTGAGCGGTTTCAGGGTTGAACCGTCGAGGTTGAACAGAAGGGCATCTTCCGCTGCGACCTTGCCGTCGACCGAGACTGTGCCGGTCAGTTCGGAGGTTCCCGGATCGATGACGAAGTCAGTCAGTTCGACCTTGGTGTTGCCGGCTGTGAGGCTCAGGCCGCTGCCGTCGTGCATCAGGGTTCCCTGAACGAACGGACGGTAGTCAGACTGCGGGTCGTAGTA
>JBAWHK010000225.1:0-1696 GCA_049593795.1 Solirubrobacterales bacterium | reverse complement strand
GTTCGCGTCAGCGTGGCGGAACCACTGATTCAACCCGGCGGTTCATCGCTTTCTCCGAACAATTGAACGTTTCACGAAGCAGGGCCATGTCCCCCTTGCACCGTTCATGGTGTTCGTTCACCAAATGGGCCGGCATCAGCAGCGCCGCCGCGAAAGCATTCGCTTCTTCTTCAGTGACCGGGATCGCCGGCCGGGTAGTCACCTTACGTTCGGCCTCAGCCAGTTCCCTGTCCGAAATCACCTCGACCGTCCGGCAGAAAAGCTGCTGCTGACCCGTCCGGTGGAGCACCCAATGGCCAAGTTCGTGGCTGATCGTGAACCGGCGGCGGGTCGGCCAGCGATTCGCTTCGGTTTCGTTCACCCAGATCTCGCCCAGCCCGGTCAGCAGCAGACCGGAAATCTGATCTGCGTGAACATCCTCCGGTGCACCCGGAGCTTTGCTCATGTCGTTCACGTCGCGGACCATGAGGCCGAACATCGAATCGATTATGTCTTCAACCGGAACCGGCAGCTCCTGGCCGTTCCAGATGTAATCAGGCACGTCCCCCAGGATCGAATTGGCTTTGCTTTCGATCCGCTCGAGATCCAGCTCGGTGGTTGACATCTCAGCGTCCGCCGGTGAACAGCTGATCGACGATCTCGTCGGATTTCGTCTGGTCCCCGGCCGGGGTTTGTTCGTCGGCCGACGACATCGATTCGACTGATTCGATCGACCTGCTCTCCAGCGGAGTAGCAGCGGGTGACAGCCGGGCGAAAGTTGGTTGCTGGCCCGGCGAATCCTTCCCGGAAATCGCCTGCCCGGCTTCCAGCAGGGTTTCAGCCTTGGTGTGGAGAATGCGGCTCAACGCGTTCAGAACCTGGCGGGAAACCCCGGCGGATTCGACAGTTCCCTGCTCCATGCCGTGGTAATACTCGCCAACCAGCTCCTCACTGCCCTGAACCCCAAGTGCTTCGGCTAGTCGATCAACCAGTTCGCTTCGTTTGATCTTCGCGCGGTGGCGAAGCTCAGGCAGCAAAGAAGGCCAGGTGCCCGAACCGCCCGCCAGCGATTTCGCCAGAGGGTCAACCAGGCTCGCCGCCGGAGAGCCGGCAAACGCTTCCGGATCCCAGGCCCGACCGGATGCCGTATCGAGGAAATTGTTGATGAGGGTGGATAGTTCTTCCCGGTCCAGGCCATCCACTTTCGAGAGGTACGGCCGCGGGTCGCTGGCACCGCTTTCCCACGCGGTGACGAATTGCCGGAATAGAACGTCGACTTGGCTCATCGTCATTTCGACTCCCCCAGGGCTTCGGCCATTCGTGACCGGAAACGACTGGTGATCTTGTGGACGTTGCTGTCAGTCATCGGTTTTTCCGGATTCAGTTTTTCGTTGACCATTTCGGCGATCTCTTTGGCCGAATCTTCCCGCAGGTAATAAATGATCGCAAGGCGGTGGGCATCCGGCAGATCCCGGATGTCGCGCAGCACCAGATCCCGGGCAACCGTGAAAGCTTCGTGATCATTTTCGCCCGGGATTGTGTCGACGAAACCATCTTCCCCTGTGTTTTCTTCAGGCAGCGGTTCGTCCCCGTGTTTCTTCGCGCCATAAAAATCGGCAATCCGGAACTGGATCGCCCGGTTGATCAGGTTGACGAACTCACCCATGTGTCCGCCCTCGAACTTGGCTTCGATTGCGTTGGTCATCACCTGCATCGC
>JBAWHK010000224.1:0-2542 GCA_049593795.1 Solirubrobacterales bacterium | reverse complement strand
CGCCCCCCAGCCAACGGTGAAGTCGACCCGGGCCGTTCTTCCTTCGATGCAATGAAAAGGGCGGCCAAGGGCCGCCCGGTCATCGAACCTAAAGAGAGGTCCGGGGGAGGTCTGCCCGGAAATCCCGGCGAAGCCGGCCGGGCAGACCTTCACCGGTCCTCTCGTAAAGCGCTTGAAACTAAGAAGCGACCGCTGCCGGGATGAGCTGGCGCTCTTCCAGGTAGGTCAGCAGCGCGGCAGCCGACTCGGCCGGCTCCTGCTCCTCGGTCTTCAGTGAGACCTCAGGGTTCTCGGGAACCTCATACGGGTCGCTGACCCCGGTGAATTCCTTGATCTCACCGGCGAAAGCCTTGGCGTAAAGGCCCTTCACGTCGCGCTCGGCGCAGGCATCAACCGAAGCTTCGATGTAAACCTCGATGAAACGGTCACCCATCATCTCGCGGGCTTCACGGCGGATCTCGCGGTAGGGCGAAATCGCGGCGGTGATGACCGGGGTGCCGTTGCGCGAAAGCAGGTCGGCGACGAACGCGATCCGGCGCACGTTGGTGTCACGGTCTTCCTTGGAGAAGCCGAGACCCTTCGAAAGGTTTTCGCGGACGATGTCGCCATCGAGGATCTCGAGGCGCGAACCACGGGCCTTGAGCTCAGTCGCTACGAGTTCGGAGATTGTGGTCTTGCCGGCTCCGGAAAGTCCGGTGAACCAGAGGGTGAAGCCTTTGTCTGACATGGGTTAGTTGTCCTCCTTGTAAGCGTCGATCAGAATCTGGGCAACTTCGGGGCGTGAGAACTCGGGCGGCGGCATCTCGCCGTTGCCCAGCATCTCCCGCACCTTGGTGCCGGAAAGGAAAAGGTGCTGGTCGGCATCATGGGGGCAGGTCTTGTTGGAAGCGAGACCTTCACATGAGTCGCACCAGAAGGTGTGTTCGAACATCAGCGGCTCGATGCCGAGCTCGTCGATGTCGATGTCGTTGAAAATCTCCTGCGCTTCGAAGGTGCCGTAGTAGTCACCTGCACCGGCGTGGTCGCGACCGACAATGAAGTGGGTAGCGCCGTAGTTGCGTCGCACGATGGCGTGGAGGACCGCTTCGCGCGGGCCGGCGTAGTGCATCTTGGCCGGCTTGACGCCCAGCATCACCCGGTCGTTCGGGTAGTAGTTCTCCATCAGGATTTCGTAGCACTTCATGCGTACGTCGGCCGGAATGTCACCGGCCTTGGTCTTGCCGATCAGCGGCTGGATGAACAGACCGTCGCAGGACTCAAGGGCGGCCTTGGTCAGGTACTCATGGGCGCGATGAATCGGGTTGCGGGTCTGGAAAGCAACGATCTTCTTCCAGCCACGGTCGGCGAAAGCCTGCTTCGATTCGGCCGGGGTGAGGTAGCGGCGCATGAAAGCTTCTTCGTGATCCGGCAGCGCGTCGACCTTGATCGGGCCGGCGATGCAGCGGGAACCCTCTTCGACCAGGGCGGCCACACCGGGATGGTTCATGTCGTCGGTTCGGTAGACCTCTTTGGCTTCACGAACGATGTCGCGCTCAAAGATCTCTTCGACGGTGATCGAGCCCAGAGGCTTGCCTTCATCGGACGAAAGTGCGACGACATCGCCGACCTTGCAGTCGAGGTCGGTTGGCAGTGTGATCGGGATCGGCCAGTATTCACCGGCGGCGGTCCGCATGTTGCTGCACACACTCTCCCAGTCGGCGGAGCCCTGGAATCCGGTCAGCGGTGCAAACCCGCCAACGCCGATCATTTCGAAATCGGCAGTCTGTCGTTCAGGCAGTGTCAGGCTGAGTTGGGTCATATTCACGCTCGTCCGTATGAAGTGTCTATTGGCAGGGAAACTAAGAAAAGATCAGCGGGCACGGTAGCCGTTTTCGGGCTGATCCGGTGGTGCCGTCGGGGGATCGGCGCACCGCAGAACTACTAATTGATACCGCACTCCGTCTTGCCGGAGCCTGACCAGCGACCGTCACGGGCCGACTGTCCGGGGGCAACTGGCCGGGTGCAGTGAGTGCAGCCGATCGAGGGATAGCCCTGATCGTGCAGGGGGTTGTACGGCACGTTGTGCTCGCTCAAGTGGTTCCAGACGTCCCGTTCCGACCAGTCGGCCAGCGGGTTCAACTTCCAGATATTGAACTTCTTGTCCCATGCGAACTTGGGTGTGCCGGCCCGGCTGGCCGAGTCGGCGCGCCGGACACCGGCCACCCAGGCATCCACTGTGGAAAGGGCCCGTCGCATCGGTTCGACCTTGCGCAGGCCGCAGCAGGCGTCAGGGTTGGATTTCCACAGCTTGTCGCCGTAAGTCTCAGCCTGTTCTTCCAGGCTGATGTTGTGCCAGCGTTCGAACTCGACGTCGAACCGTTCGGCCAGGCGATCCCGGGTTTCGTAGGTCTCCGGGAAAAGCACGTCCGTGTCCAGGTAGAAGAACCGGGCAGACGGGTTGATCGAAGTTGCGATCTCCATCACGACCGAACTCGTTTTCTGGAACGAGCAGGCGATGTACATGTCCTGTCCGAACTGATCGAAGGCCCATTCGAGGGTCTCA
>JBAWHK010000223.1:0-2023 GCA_049593795.1 Solirubrobacterales bacterium | reverse complement strand
TCGGGTGCCATTCGAAAGCGCGTGAAAGATTCGGTCGACCTCTTCAGTATCTTCAACCATTTGGTTGAAGATAGATCAGCTGACCCCGATTGTCAACCTTTTGGTTGAAGATCAGGATCTTGAGGCCGCAGGGATATCCTCCACGTCATGCCCGAACCTTCGACTTTTGGCCCACGGACACCCCTGCCCAAAGGTCCCAACCAGCTAAGTCCTTCAGAAATTGCCGACTCGCACCGGACCAGGCTGATGACCGCGATCACCAAACTGGTCGCCGCACACGGCTGGACCGAAGTGTCGATCGCAAACGTGGTGGCCGAAGCCGGGGTTTCACGCTCCGCCTTCTACGAAAACTTCACGGACAAAGAAGACTGCCTGCTGCGTGCCTTCGACATCTACTCCCAGGGGGTTGCCGAAGCGGTGGCTCAATCGGTCGACCCGGATCTCGGCTGGGTCGAGCTGACCACAGTTGTGATTACCGCGTTCATCGACAAGCTGCAGAGCGATATCCCGGCTAGTAAGGCGTTCTACGTCGAGATGGAAGCGGCCGGACCTGAAGCGCGAGCCAGGCGACGGGTCGGCGCCGGGGCCTTCACCGAACTCCTGAAGTACCAGCACACGATTGCGCTCGCCGAGGATCCGCAGCTCAAACCGGTTCCGGACCGGATTTTCGCCGGGGTTGTTCTCGGCATCAGGGAATTGGTCCGGGAAGAGCTCGACAGATCGGGCGACCCGGACTTGACTGTCCTGACCGATGACATCGTTGCCTGGATCGTGGCCGTTACCCGCGGATTCGACTGAACCCGATCAGCCGCGGCCCTTGCGGCTTTCGATGAAAGCCGCAATCCGGTCACGGGCATCGCCGTCTTCGTAGAGCCGTTCGATTTCCGAAAGCTCCAGGCTCCTGCCTGCCTCCGGGTCGGGGCCCAAAGCAGCATCAACACAGTCGAGAATCGCGTTGCCGGCCATGCTCGAGTTTTGGAGATAGGCATCTGCCCACCGCATCGCACCTTCGAAGGCCCCGTCTGGTGCATTGATCGCGAGACCCAGGTTTTCAGCTTCCCCGGCGCCGATGTGGCGGCCGGAAAGCATCAGATCCTTGGCCCGGCTCGCACCGATCCGTCGCGGCAACCGCTGCGTTCCCCCGGCACCGGGAAGGATGCCGAGCCTGATTTCCGGCAGGCCCATCTTCGCCCCGGGGCCGGCAAAGATCAGGTCGCAGGCGAGCGCGAGTTCCAGACCGCCGCCCAGCGCAGCACCATCGATCGCAGCAAGAGTCGGAAAGTGAAGCACCGCGATCTCGTCGAAAGCATCACGGATACCGGCCACGTAATCAACGAACGTCCTGGTGTCGGCACCACCGAACTCCTTCAGCTCCGCCCCGGCACAGAAAAAACGGTCGAGCCCGGAACGGATCACCAACACCGACGGTGGGACCTCCCGAACTTCGGTCAATGCCTTCAGCAGATCCCCAACCAGCTGGCCGGAGAGCGCACCGACCGGCGGGCTGTTCAGCGTGAGAACGCCGACCTCGCCGGTGCGGTCAAGGGTCACGGTCGTTTCATCAGCAGTGCTCATCCCCGGATCATTCCACTCCCGACCGAAGCAGAAAGTCATGCCTGGTCACGGACGGCCCCAGTCGCATCCCTTTTGACACCGGTTCCACAAACTGGCGCAGTCACGTACGGTCTGGTACTTTTCTGTACGCCTCGAGGCAATGGGTATCTCTTCGCATGGAAGCGAGGAGATACCCATCGTCTTGAAACCGGCGTCAGGCAGCGGTCGACCGCCTCCCTGAAGTCGCTCAGACCCGCTGGATCAAGGTCGCTGTGCCAAGCCCGCCGGCGCAGCACATCGTGACCAGCCCGAATTCCCGATCGGCCCTTTCAAGCTCATGCAGGGCGCTGGTCAACAGGCGGGCGCCGGAACAACCCAGAGGGTGCCCGAGAGCCATCGCCCCACCGTTCGGGTTGATCTTCTCCGTGTCCGACGGATCGAGTTCCCTCACCCAGGCGGCAACCACCGG
>JBAWHK010000222.1:0-3855 GCA_049593795.1 Solirubrobacterales bacterium | reverse complement strand
CTGACCTGGGCCTGGGAGAACTTCTCGGACGGGGTCTCCAGTTACTCGACCCAGTTCGGCCGCGCTTTCTATTACGCCGGTGCGGCGACCGTCCTGTCGCTGCTGATCGGCTACCCGCTGGCCTACGCGATCGCCTTCAAGGGTGGCCGCTGGAAGAACCTGATGCTGTTCGCGGTGATCGCACCCTTTTTCACCACTTACCTGATCCGGACGATCGCCTGGAAAACGATCCTTGATGATTCCAGCCCGGCGGTCAACTTCCTGAAGTTCCTTCACATCGTGCCCGAGGACGGACGGGTTCTGGCGACCAGTGCCGCCGTGATCGCCGGCCTCACCTACAACTTCCTGCCTTTCATGGTGCTGCCCCTCTACGCGTCGCTCGAACGCCTCGACCAGCGACTGATCGAAGCATCGAAGGACCTCTACGCATCGGCCACCAAAACCTTTATCCGGATCACCCTGCCGATGACCATGCCCGGCATCATTGCCGGGGTGCTGCTCACCTTTATCCCGGCTTCCGGCGACTACGTCAACTCGACCTTCCTCGGAGGCACCCAGCAAGCCATGATCGGCAACGTGATCCAGTCGAAATACCTGGTTATCAACGATTACCCGGAAGCCGCCGCGCTTTCCTTCACCCTGCTCGTGATCATCCTGATCGCCCTGGTGGCCTACATCAAGTTCGCTGGCTCTGAAGCGTTGATGGGCGACGAGGAGGAGGCAACATGAAGGCCTGGCGCTGGATCCGTGAGCACGGCGTGATGTTCTTCGCGATCCTCGCGTTGATCTACATGCTGCTGCCGATCGCCGTGATCGCACTGTTCTCGTTCAACGATCCGACCGGTCGTTACAACTTCGAGTGGGTCGGGTTCACCACCAAGTACTGGAGCGACCCGTTCGCGATCACCCAGCTGACCGATGCGCTCCTGGTCAGCATCCGGCTCGCTTTCTTCACCTCGATCGGCGCGACTTTCCTCGGAACCCTGATTGCGATCGCCCTGGTTCGTTACAACTTCATGGGACGCAAAGCGGCCAACCTGCTGATCGTCATCCCGATGGCCACCCCGGAAGTCGTGATTGGCGCCTCGCTGCTTTCGATGTTCCTGGTTTACGGAATCGACCTTGGTTTCACCACACTCCTGATCGCCCACATCATGTTCTCGATCAGCTTCGTCGTGATCGTGGTGAGATCACGCCTGATCGGTTTCGACCGGCGTCTGGAAGAAGCCTCGGCCGACCTTGGCGCCGGGCCGCTCACCACCTTCCGCAAGATCACCCTGCCGCTGCTCGCGCCGGGCGTGGCTTCCGCCGCACTGCTTTCGTTCGCGCTGTCAATCGATGACTTCGTGATCTCGAACTTCAACTCGGGGGCCGAGGTCACCTTCCCGCTCTACATCTTCGGCGCCAACCAGCGCGGCATTCCGGTGGAGGTCAACGTGATCGCCACGATGCTGTTCTCGCTGACGATCATCGCGATGCTCGCGGTAATCATCCAGCAGCGCCGGGCCGAGAAAATGGCGGAGAGACGCGCCGACGAAGCGTCGAAGCCGGCTGTCTCCCTGCCGATGTAGGAGCTGCCGGAGTCCGGCATCCTTCGTCTAGTTTTCCTTTATGGGATACGAGACGCGGTTGCTCATTGGTGGTCAGTCCGTTGAGGGCGAAGGTGCCCCGATCGGAGTGGAAAACCCTGCTACCGAGGAGATCGTCGCGACGGTCGCATCGGCCTCCCCGGACCAGCTCGACCTGGCGGTAACCGCGGCCCGTGCCGCGGCCCCGGAATGGGCGGGCATGCCGGCTGTGGACCGGGCACCGATCCTTCGGGGTATCGCTACGAAGTTGCGTGAACGAACCGAACTCCTGGCCGGTCTGATGACCACCGAAATCGGACGGCCGCTCTGTGAGTCCCGCGACGAAGTCGAATGGTCAGCTGCCTGTTTCGACTATTACGCCGAAGTGGCCCGTTCCGAGATTGGCCGGGTGATCCCGCCGATCGAAGCCAGCCAGTTCGCGGTGGTGGTCAAGGAACCGCATGGCGTGGTGGGCTGCATCGTTCCCTGGAACTTCCCGCTGCTTCTGCTCACCTGGAAAATCGCCCCGGCGCTCGCGGCAGGCAATACCGTCGTGGTAAAGCCATCCGAGATCACGCCGCTCTCCACGCTCGCAATCGCCGACATCTTCGAAGAACTGCCGGCCGGAACCGTCAACCTGCTCGCCGGCGCCGGCGACGTCGGGGAGGGAATCAGCAATCACCCCGGCATCGAATGTGTGGCCTTCACCGGTTCGGTAGCCACCGGCCGGAAGGTCGGGATTGCCTGCGCGGGACGCAACGCCCGCGCCAACCTCGAGATGGGCGGCAAGGACCCGTTCATCGTCTGTTCCGACATCGGTGCCGAAGGTGTCGCCATCGCCGCCAAAGGTGGTGCCTGGGCGGCATACCTGAATGCTGGCCAGGTCTGTACTTCTTCCGAACGCTTTTACGTGATGGAAGATGTGTACGACGATTACGTCGCGGCTTTCGTGGAGTACACGAAATCGCTTGTCGTCGGTGATCCCCTTGACCCGAAAACCGAGATCGGTCCGATGGTTTCCGCCGCCCAGCGCCAGAAGGTGGTTGCCCAGATCGACGCCGCTGTTGCCGCGGGAGCGGAACTCCTCATCGGTGGGGGCAATGCCGGCCAGGAGAAAGGGCATTACTTCGAGCCCTGTGTTCTGACCGGGGTTCCGGAAGACACCGATCTGCTGACCGAAGAGACTTTCGGGCCGGTGGCCCCGATCGTTCCGGTGTCAAATCTCGATGAAGCGATACGCAAGGCAAACAGCCTGGATTTCGGCCTGGGGGCGAACATCTACACCAGGGACCTGAACACCGCGATTCGCTGCCTGAAAGAAGTACGGGCCGGTTCGGTCTGGATCAACGATCCGTTGACCGACAACGACGCCGGACCTTTTGGCGGCTTCAAGAACTCGGGGATCGGTCGTGAACTCGGCACTGAAGGCCTGGATGCCTTTCGTGAAGCCAAACATGTTCACATGGATTCGGTGATCGAAACCAAAGAATGGTGGTACCCCTACAGCTGACAGTGACCGCACCGGAGGTTGCTGATTCACGCGTAAAGACCACAGAGTGTCCGGGCGGGTTTATGCTCGATCAATGCAAGATCAGGACCATACGCCGTACGTAGATGCCCTGCTCGAGTTCGCGCAAAGCGACCCTGGCCGTTACAACGTTCCCGGACATCAAGGCGGGACCGGAGCGGATGAATCCCTCCGGCTTCTCGTGGGCCAGTCCGGCCTCGCCGACGACATCCCGGCGCTGATCGAAGGCATCGATATCGGGGACAACAATCCCTTCCAGCAGGCCCAGAAACTGGCGGCGGAAGCCTGGGGTGCCAAACGGACCTGGTTCCTGATCAATGGTGCTTCGCAGGGCAACCAGGCCATGTGCATGGCGGTCGCCCACATGGGCGGCGAACTGGTGGTCCAGCGGAACGTTCATTCGTCGGTGATCGACGGCATGATCATGGCGGGCCTCAAACCGACCTTCGCTGCCCCTGAGATCGATCCGGAACTGGGCGTGGCCCACTGCCTGACCCCGGAAGCGCTGGCTGATGCGCTGGATCGCTGTCCGAACGCCGCCGCCGCCGTGATTGTTTCCCCTACCTATTTCGGGGCGAGCGCGGATGTCGCTGCCCTCGCCCGGGTTGCCCACTCCCGCGGGGTTCCACTGGTCGCCGATGAATCCTGGGGCGCCCACCTCCACTTCCATCCCGCGCTGCCACAGACAGCGATCGAGGCCGGTGCCGATCTGGTCATCTCCTCGACCCACAAGATCGTCGGCAGCCTTACCCAGTCAGC
>JBAWHK010000221.1:0-5173 GCA_049593795.1 Solirubrobacterales bacterium | reverse complement strand
AACCAGAGGATGCGTCTCCAGACCCGTGATTACAACCACCTGATCGAGACGAATCCCTACCGGACCCCGGAACTCTTCGACAAGAGATCCCCGGGCGCCTGGGTCAAAGACATCGATGTGCCGATCTTCTGGGTCGGTCAGTTCCAGGATGAGCAGACCGGCGGTCACTGGCCGGAAGCCATCCAGAACCTGCCGAAGTCCAACAGCGACGTGTTCGTCACCCTGCAGAACGGTGTCCACGTCGATTCACTCGGCCCGAGCACTTTCACCGACATGGGTGATTTCCTCAACCTGTTCGTCGGCGACGGTCGGGTGCCGCGTCTCAACCCGCTCGTCACCAGTCTGTCGCCGGTGCTTTATCAGGCGGTCGCTTCATCAACCGCGCTGCCGATCCTGCCCACGAAGTACGGGCTCTGGCTCGACACCCCGGCCAACCTCGAGAAGGCCAGGGCCGATTTCCGTCAGTCAAACCCGCGGGTTCGGGTGCTGATGGATAACGGGGCCGCGCTGCCCGGACAGCCCGGCGCGCTCGGGGCGAAGTGGGAAACCCACTTCAGCGACTGGCCGGTACCGAGCACCAGGCCGACCACCTACTACTTCGGCGAGGGCGGAACCCTGACCGGGGATAAACCCGCGAAGAGCGGATCGGTCAGCTACACGTCCGATCCCAAGGCCCGGCCCGCCCGGACCCTCGGCGAGAACGCCCAGGGCGATTCCTGGCTGGCCCAGCCGCCATACAACTGGCAGCCGGTCGCCGCGGGCAAAGGCCTGGGCTTCATAACCCCGGCGCTCGGCGAGGACACCTTCATCGCCGGCCCGTCAAGCGTCGACCTCTATCTCAAGTCGAACATGGCGAACACCGACCTGCAGGTCACGTTGACCGAGGTCCGGCCGGACGGCAAGGAAACGTATGTCCAGAACGGCTGGCTTCGGGCCACACACCGGAAAATCGACCGGGGCCTGTCGACCCCGAACGATCCGGTCCAGACCTGGCTGGAGCAGGACGGCAAGAAGCTGAAGAAAGGCAAGTACAACTACACCCGGATCCAGATCTTCCCGACAGCACATGTTTTCCGTGCCGGCTCGAAGATCCGAATCAATGTCCAGGCTCCCGGCGGTGACCGCACCATCTGGGATTTCGCCACGATCGAGAACGGCCAGACCCGCAATACGATCGGGCTTGGCGGGGTAACCCCGTCGAAGCTGGTCCTGCCAGTGATCCCGGGGCAGACCGCACAGGGCACACCGCTTCCGGCGCCGACCGCCTTGCGCGGCCAGCCCAGCCGGACCTTCGCCCCGGCAAGCAACGGCGGCTGAACTCCGGGCGCGTCCGGGAACGACCCGGGCGCGCCCGGGTCGTTCCCTTGCGCCACCCGCCGATGGTCGGTTTAGGATGGCAATGTGTCGTCCGTACCGAGGGAACTGGTGGATAAACGGCCCCGCCTGATCAATAACCCGATCAGGCGGTTCGACTTCGTCCAGAAGCTCGAACTGTTCCTGCTCACTTCGGTCGCGACGATCCTCGTGATCCGGACCCAGCTCTGGCTGACCAACTACCCGCAGCTCGGCGGCGGGGGACTCCATATCGCGCACCTGCTTTACGGCGGGATTTTCATGCTGATCGCGATCTGGATTTCGGTGATCTACATGAACCGTGGCAGCCGCACGGTCGCCGCTTTCATCGGTGGCGTCGGTTTCGGTTTCTTCATCGATGAGCTCGGCAAGTTCATAACTTCGGACAACAACTATTTCTACAAGCCGGCAGCGGGAATCATCTACATAGTTTTCATCGTTCTGTTCCTGATCACCCGCGAACTTTCACGACGGCAGGTCCTTGATCAGAAAACGGCGCTGGCCAACGCGATGTCTTACCTGCCCGCGACGGTAGCCGGGGATTTCCGTCGGGATGACCTGGAAACCGCGACCCGCCTGTTGAATCAGGCCGACCAGGATGATCCACGAACGCGGCTCACCCGTGAATTCTTCAAAGAAGCGATCGTCTCTCCCACGAAGGAACCATCCCGCCTGGCTGTTGCGATCGAACGGATCCATGCGCGGATAACTTCGATAACCGAAAAGCCCCGGTTTCAGCCATGGGTGATCGGCATCGTGATTGTCTGGGGTGCCCTTTCCCTGCTGAGTGTGGTTGATCTCCAGATCGACCTTGGGGTTCAGACCCAGACTGGAGACAACGTCCCGGCCGGCAGTGTCGACTTCCTCGACCTTGCGCGAACCCTGTCGATCCTCACATCGGTGGTTTTCGTGGGTATGGGTGTTTTCCAGATGCGACGGGACGATCACCAGAAGGCCTACCGGTACTTCGGCAGGGCGCTGCTCGTATCGATCTTTGTCACCCGCATTTTCTCATTCATTGAGGCACAGTTCGGGGCTGCGTTCGGCCTGGCCCTGGACATCCTGCTCTACTCCGCGATAGTCGAACTGGCGGCCCAGGACAGCCAGCAGAAACACCGTTTCGGCGGGCTGGGCGAAGGCGAACTCGAAGACCGTCAGAATGAAATCCATGGCGAAGAAAAAGAACCGCAGGAAGCGCACCCCGAAACTTAAGGCGCCGAATTCGAGCTACACCGACGCTGACGGCAACGTGCTGGTTCTGCGCCAGGCGCTGACCGCGGGAACCCTCCGGCAGATGCGGTCAGAGATGGTCAGTGATGCGTTCACGGTCGATGACATGTGGCAGCGTCGTACCGAACTGCTTTTCGAGCGACTTACCGTTTCGTGGGAGATTTCCGGGCTGCCGCTGGACGATCAGGCGATGCTGCTCGGCCGGTACCGCATGGCCGATACGACCGAGAAGAACTGGGTTCGCGAAACGATCGACCGGCACATCAACGAGTTCTTTCCGGATCTCGCCAACTGATTCCGGGGTTAGGGCTTCAGCCGGTGCCCTGAGCTGAAAAGGAATTGCGACCAGGTGACCAGGGCGACAGTGATCACGGCAACCACGCCGAGCGAGATCAGCGGGTCAACGTCACTGGCCCCGAGGAAGCCATAACGGGTGGCATCAACCACGTAGAAGAGCGGGTTGAAATGGGAAATCTGCTCCCAGGGGGTGCCGAGACGGGTAACGGAATAGAACACCCCGCCGAGGAATATCAGCGGCAGGATTACGATGTTGTTGATGAACGACTGGTTGTCCCAGGACTGCGCGTAAATGCCGACGATGATTCCGAGCGCGCCGAAAGCGGTGCTCAGAAGCAATACGGAGATAAGCAGCTCGAACGGGTGGTTCAGCGGGGCGCCAGTCAAAGGCAACGCGACAACGGTCAGCAGGATGCCAATGAACATCGAACGCATAAGACCGCCGGCCAGGTAACCCAGATGAACCTGCCAGGCACTCATCGGCGCCGACAGGATGTCATCGAGGTAACGGTCGTTTCTGGCCTGGAAGATGGTGCTCGAATTGTTCGAATAGGCGGCCTGCGCCATTGCCATCGCGATCAGCCCCGGCACGATGTACACCTGATATTCGAAACCGTTTATTTCTCTGATGCTGTCGCCGAGCGAGAGCCCGAAAACAACCATGAAGAGCAGGGCGGAAATCACCGGCGCGAGGATCGTCTGCTTCCACAGTTTGAGCACACGATGACACTCGCGGCGTGAAAGCCACGCGAGTCCGCGCCACGGATGTGGCTCGACCTGAACCGGGGGCAGCGGGGTCACTCTTTGCCTTCGGCTTCTTCCCTGATGATTTCGATCATCGCCGCGGTATCAAGGCCGCCGCGCTCCGAGTCCACCAGTTTGTCGAGGGTTCGTTGGGCCACCTCAAATGCTTCAAGGGGCACCCCGGAACTCTCGGCGAGGCCGGCAACTATGCGGGCATCCTTGGCGTGCAGTTCGGCTTTGAAGCCGGGCGCAAGGTCGCCTTCGATCATGTTGATTCCGTGGTGCTGGAGCACCCGGCTGTCGGCGAAACCACCGGTGACCGCTTCCCGCATCACGGCAGGATCGATCAGCCCGGACTTTTCGGCAAGAACCATCGCTTCGGCCACCGCACGCACGTTGCTCGCGACCAGCAGCTGGTTACAGGCCTTGGCGACCTGGCCGCCGCCGGAAGGTCCAACGTGGGTGATCCTTTCCCCGATCACTTCGAGGTAAGGCCGGGCTTCTTCGAATGCTCCTTCGGTGCCGCCAGCCATCACCGAAAGCTTGCCGCTGATCGCCCCGGCTTCACCACCGGAGACCGGCGCGTCGACCATCCGGATTCCCGAATCACCGAGGCGTTGCGCAAAATCGACGGTAGCGACCGGGTCAATCGTGCTCATGTCGATCACCAGGCCACCGAAGCCTTCAGCCTCAACGATGCCGCCATCGCCGAAAAGCACCAGTTCGACATCGGGAGTATCAGGAAGGTTCAGGAACACGACCTCGCTGGCAGCTGCCACCTCGGCGGGCGTGTCAACCAGGCGGGCGCCCCGGGCAACCAGAGGTTCGGCCCGTGCCTGGGTGCGGCTGGTGACAGTCAGTTCATGTCCGGCATCGATCAGGTTCGATGCGGCTGGACGGCCCATGATCCCGAGTCCGATGTATCCGACTTTGCTCATGTTCGGGCTGCCTCCTCGGCTAGCTGGATGCGTCCACCGGCAACGGTGTTCAGGTAGACCTCTTCCAGGGTTTCGACACCATGAAGGTCCTTCAGTCCCTGTGCCGTGTCCCGGGCCACGATCCGGCCGCCACTGATCATCGCGATCTCGTCGCAGAGCGCTTCGGCTTCTTCCAGATAGTGGGTTGTGAGCAGGATCGTGGTGCCCTGTTCGTGAAGCTTGCGGATGTAGCTCCAGAGTTCATGCCGGAGTTCGAGATCGACTCCAGCCGTGGGCTCATCGAGGATCACGAGGTTCGGCCGGTGGAGCAGGGCCCGGGCCAGCAGGAGGCGGCGTCGCATGCCGCCGGAAAGCTTGGGCGCTTCGACGTCGCGTTTCGCTCTCAGGTCGAAAGCATCGATCATCTGTTCCGCCCGCTCAGAGGCTTCGGCCCGGTCCATGCCGTAATACCCGCCGTGGTAGAGCAGCGTTTCGTAGACAGTCAGGAACTTGTCCAGGTTCGGCTCCTGTTCGGCGATCCCGATCATGCGGCGGGCATGCATGCTCGATCCATCGTTGCCGAAAACCGTGATCACTCCGGTGGTTGGCCGGACCAGGTTGCAGACGGCGCC
>JBAWHK010000220.1:0-8896 GCA_049593795.1 Solirubrobacterales bacterium | reverse complement strand
AGCGTCGGGCAGGAGGTCGGCTCGACGGCGAGGATCCGCGGGCTCTGGCTCCCGGCCAGCTTCTCGCGCAGGAACGGCCGGTGGACAGCGCCCACCTCGCGACCGACGAAGCCGAGATTTTCGTGGTCAGGGAAAAGGGCCTGGTGCTGGTTGCCGTAACCGCCCGGTTCGTACTCGCATCACTCACCGGATTTGATCTGCGGATGGCGCTGAGGGACCTCTCGAAGGGAGCAGAAAATGCTTAAACCACATCGGGTTCTGATCGACAAAGTGTCCTCGTACTCCGACGAGGCCGCGGCCTTCATGCGACGGCGGCGGCACCACCGGAGATCGTTCATCAGGATCCAGTACCAGAGCGGAGATGCGGCCGATCTGATCCCCGGAACGCCGGAGTCGAAAGAAATCGACGCCGCCGCGACGGCCCTGATCGAACTAAGTTGACCGTTCCCCTTATGTAGTGCTCTCCGGAAGTTGCGGGACTTAGCAGGAATGTGGGAAAAACGGCGTCCGAATGCGGTGTTACGTTACCGTCACCCAAATTCCTGAGGAGGATTAAAGACGTGACTAAAGCTGAATTTCTTGAAAAGGTTGCTGGCGACGAACGAATCGGCAGCAAGAAGGCCGCTGCTGACGCTGTAGACGCAGTTCTCGAAGCCATCACCGACACGCTGGCCAACGAAGGCGAAGTCAACTTCACCGGCTTCGGCAAGTTCCACGTCGCCGTGCGCAGCGCCCGTCAGGGTGTCAACCCGCGCACCGGTGAGCGCATCACCATTGCCGGTGGCAAGGTTCCGCGCTTCTCGGCCGGTTCCGCCCTGAAGAAGACAGTCAAGGGCTGAGCATCTTCATCGATCAGGCTGCGGCGCTCGTAGAAGAGCGTCGCAGCCAGATCTGCCTCGGACTCGACCCCGATCCGGCCAACCTCGGCCGATTCACGGTTGAGTTCGACCGTTCGGGCTCCACCGCCGAGAAGGCGGCCGAAGCAGTAACCGAACACTCCCGCTGGGTAATCGAATCCGCCGGCCCGGCCTGCGTCGCCATGAAGCCGCAACTGGCCTGTTTCGAACGTCTGGGATCACCGGGATGGAAAGCACTTGAAAACGTCTGTCAGGCCGCCCGCGACGCCGGCCTGTTGATCGTGGCCGATGGCAAGCGCGGCGATGTCCCCGTATCCGCCAAGGCTTACGGGCAGGCAATGGTCGGAGAAACGACAACTCCGTATGGCACCGTGACCGGCCTCGGGGCTGATGCCTTCACCGCGAGCCCGATGCTTGGCCGCGACGCGCTCGAACCGATGGTCGCCGCTGCCGAAAATGCCGGCGCCGGAATTTTTGCCCTGGTCCGCACCAGCAACCCCGGTGCGGCCGACGTCCAGGACCTCGAAACAGCCGAAGGTCCGGTCCACGAACACCTCGCGAGAATCGTCGATGGCTTCAGCGACCGCCTCGCTGGTGCCAACGGCACCCTGAGCGGCATGGGGGCGGTGGTGGGGGCAACCGCACCTGAACACATCGCCAGGCTGCGTGAACTGATGCCCCGGGCCATGTTCCTGATCCCCGGTGTCGGGGCCCAGGGCGGCAGGCCCGAAGACCTTCACGCAGCATTCACGCCCGGCAGGGCCGCAGCGCTGATCGCTGCCTCGCGATCGATTGCGGGTGCCGACGATCCAGGCGCCGCCGCTGAAGAGCTGCGCCTGGCGGTGTGGGCAGCCTCTGATTGATCGCTCCCCGGAGTGAAGGCATCGCGCCTGCCGCATCGAATCTCGCTATACATTTCCCGAATCGGTTCCGGATAGACGCCGAGCAATATGGAAAAAAACAACTCCCTGATCAAACGCCTCCTTGCCGTCCTGGCCCTCGTTGCCGCGGTTGTACTCGTGTTTTCGGTGGTCTCCGCCAACACCGGTGAAGACGAATCAGGCAACAACGGCAACAAAGCGGCGAAGAACCAGCAGGCCAACAAGAAGAAAAACAAGAAGCCGACGCAGGCGACTTACGAAGTGCAGGAAGGCGACACCCTCACCGGCATCGCCCAGAAGACCGGGGTTTCAGTCGCCAAAATCCAGCGTCTCAACCCCGAACTTGATCCGCAAGCGCTGCAGGCCGGCCAGAACCTGAAGCTTCGTTGACGCCGGCCCGCAGCCGGCAGCTGAACCTCGCTGGCCGACTCGTCGGCCTTACGATCGCGGCAGCCATCCTTCTGGTTGGTTTCACAGCCGGCGGCATCGCTGCTGCTGCCAGCCCGCCGAAGCTCGACGCGAAAGCCTGGGCTCTGATCGATGCCAGAACCGGGGAGGTGCTGGCTGAAAAAGCTCCGGACAGGCACCTGCCGATGGCCAGCACCACCAAGATGATGACCGCCTACCTGGCCATGAAGAACCTGAACCTGGCCCGGAAATACCCCGCCGCCGACTATCAGGCCGACCCCGCAGAATCATTGATGGGGCTCGAAACCGGGCAAATGGTGAGCGGCCGGGATCTGCTTTACGGATTGATCCTGCTCAGTGGCAACGATGCGGCAGTAACCCTGGCCGAAGCCGTTTCCGGCACCGAAAAGAAGTTCGTTGGTTTGATGAACCGGACCGCCGGACGCCTCGGGCTCGAAGACACCCATTACGAAAATCCGGTCGGGCTTGACGGAAAACAGCACTACAGCAGCGCCCGGGACCTGACCACCCTCGGCCGGGACCTGATGGCCCTGCCGCGGTTTCGCCCGATCGCCTCAGCCAGGACCGCCACCCTCAACAGCTACACACCCCCGATCGAAATCCAGACCCTCAACGATTTTGTGCTCGGTAACGCCTGGGCACAGGGAATAAAAACAGGACACACGATCAAAGCCGGTTATGTCCTGGCCTCCGACGGTCGCAGGCGGGCGACCGAACTCATTGGCGCGGTGATCGGGACCCCGACCGAACTGGCCCGTGACGCCGAAACAGTGAAACTGCTCGACTACGGTTTTTCGCTCTACACCAAGCAGATACCGATCCGCCAGAAAAAACCCGTAGCCAGGATCCCGGTGAAATTCCAAGGCGAAAACCTCGCCGTCGTGAGTCCGACCAGCGTGCGGATCGGAATCCGAAAAGGTGAAAAAATCCAGATCACCAAAGACATACCCGACGAAGTTGAGGGTCCGGTCAGGAAAAACGAACTGATCGGATCGGCAACCGTCACTGTCGACGGCGAAAAGATCTCGACCGTGAAACTGCTCGCAGCCCGCTCGGTAGCTGAAGCAAGCCTGGCGGAAAAGTTGAAAGGGCAGGCCATTTTCATGATCATCGGCCTGCTGATCGCGCTGTTCGCCATACTTGGTCTGGTGGCGTTGATCAGACATCGCCGTGAAGCGAGGATGAGGGGCAGGTTGCGCAGAGTGACCAGGAGAAGAAGATGATTATCTCGGTAACACTCAATGCGGCATTGGACCGGACCGTTGCCGTCCCGAATTTCCGCCAGGGTCATCGTCACCGCTCAGTGGAAAGCCGGACCGTGCCCGGCGGCAAGGGCATCAACGTGGCCCGGGCACTCGGACTTCTCGGCCGCCCGGTGATCGCAACCGGACTGGCCGGCGGGGCCATCGGACAAAGGGTGATCGAGCAGCTCGGCGAAGAGTCCCTGCTCACCGACTTCCTCCCGATCTCCGAAGAGACCCGGATCAACCTCGCGATCATCGATCCGACCTCCGGCGAACAGACCGAGATCAACGAACGTGGACCCACCGTGAAAGCGGACGAACTGGATGCGTTCACCGAACGCCTCGACTATCTCGCCGGCGGCGCCAGGCTATGCGTGCTTGCCGGAAGCCTGCCGCCCGGAGTTGAAAGCGAGTTCTACGCCCGCCTGGTCCGGACCCTCCGGGATCGCGGCATCATGGTCCTGCTTGACTCCGAAGGTGAAGCGATGTCCGCCGGCATGCGCGCCGGGCCGCACATGATCACCCCGAACCAGCTGGAAGCCGAAGAGCTCGTGGGGCACGAATTCGAACCCGGCGAAGAACTTTTCAGTGTGCTGTCTGAGCTGATCGAACTCGGTCCGTCAGAGGCCGCGATCACCCTGCCGAACGGCTGTGTGGCAGTGGTAGGTGAAGGGCCCGAGCAGCGCATGCTCGAAGTCACGATCGATCCGCTCGACCCGATCTCGACGGTTGGTTCCGGAGATGCCTTCGTGGCTGGCTACGTCGCTGCCCTCTACGACGGCCAGTCGCCGGAACGCTGCCTTTCATACGGGGTGGCCTGCGGCGCGGAATCCACCCAGCATCTCGGTGCCGGCTGGCTCGATCGTTCCCGGGCCGAAAACCTGCTCGACAGCGTCAACGTGCGCCAAGTCGAGATGCCAGCCAGCGTCTGATCTTTCCGGCCACGCCCGGGGTACAGATCCGCGGCCAGCGATCCTGTACGAAATGACAGCCGGGGCACTGTCCAACGCCCATATCTTTGACGCGTTGGTTCGGGGTTCTCCTCCCCGGTCACGTGGCAGTAAAGGCAATGCAACCGGCAACCACCGGAAGCTGAGTCACCCTCCTGTTGAGCCCCGATTCCCAAATGGGAGTCGGGGCTCTTCCCTATTTGCGGGGTTTTCGTGGCCGGAAGAGGGCCGAAGTCCCGGCCTTACTAGAATCATCCGACGGGGTTCGTAGACTGCCCCATTCAACCGCAGCCCTGGAGGACCTAATTGGAAATTGAGATCGGCCGAGGCAAGAAGGGCCGACGCGCCTACGGGTTCGACGACGTGGCGATCGTGCCTTCTCGTCGTACACGTGACCCTGACGACATCGACATCAGCTGGACGCTGGGTCCTTACAGATTCGACCTGCCCCTGGTCGCATCAGCCATGGACGGTGTGGTCAGTCCGGAAACCGCTGTGCTCACGCACAAACTCGGCGGACTCGGCGTGCTCAATCTCGAAGGAATCTGGACCCGGTTCGAAGATGCGGAAGAGCAGCTCGAAATGGTTTCAAAAGCTCCGAAGGATGAGGCAACCGCCCTCATGCAGAGGATCTACGAAACCCCGGTCAAACCCGAGCTGATCGCCCAGCGGGTTGCTGAAATCAAAGACGCCGGCGCCGTTGTCTGCGGATCTTTCACCCCGCAGTCGGTCCAGGCCAACTACGAAGTGGCGATCGAAGCCGGTCTCGACATCCTCGTGATCCAGGGAACCGTGATCTCGGCCGAGCACGTATCGACCACGGTCGAACCGCTCAACCTCAAAGAATTCATCAACGACCTGCCGATCCCGACCGTTGTCGGAGGCTGCGCTTCCTACTCGACCGGACTGCACCTGATGCGCACCGGCGCGGTGGGTGTTCTGGTAGGTGTCGGACCGGGAGCCGCCTGCACCACCCGCGGTGTCCTCGGAATCGGTGTGCCCCAGGCCACCGCCATCGCTGACGTCGCAGCGGCCCGTTCCCAGCACATGCTGGAAACCGGTGAATACGTGAATGTGATCGGCGACGGTGGCATGCGCACCGGCGGCGACATCTCCAAGGCGATCGCCTGTGGAGCCGATGCCGTAATGATCGGATCACCGCTGGCCCGCGCCAAAGAAGCACCCGGACGCGGATACCACTGGGGCATGGCGACATTCCATTCGTCCCTGCCGCGCGGAACCCGTGTGGCCACCACCCAGGACGGCACCATGGAAGAAATCCTCCTCGGACCAGCCCACGAGAACGACGGTACCTTCAACCTGATGGGAGCCCTCCGAACCTCGATGGCCACCTGCGGATATGAAGACATCCGGTCCTTCCAGCGGGCCGAAGTGATGGTGGCCCCGGCCCTCATGTCCGAAGGCAAAAAACTGCAGAACGAGCAGTCGGTAGGAATGGGTTCCAACGGCCGGGCAGCTGTATCTGCTGGCGTTGGAGTGGCCGACGACTGATGTCCCTCGTGACAACGGAGGAAGTACTGGTCCTCGATTTCGGGGGCCAGTACTCCCAGCTCATCGCACGCCGCATCCGAGAATGCGGCGTTTTTGCCGAATTACTGCCGGTAACAACCTCGATCGAAGAGATCGAGAAACGTTCACCGAAAGCACTCGTGCTTTCCGGCGGTCCGTCATCGGTATACGACCCCGAGGCACCTGACTTCCCCGAACGCCTGATCGGACTCGGAATCCCGGTACTCGGCATCTGTTACGGCATGCAGGCGATGGCGCATGCGCTTGGCGGCAAAGTCGAAGGGGCCCAGGCCGGAGAGTTCGGGCGCACCGACATGGCCGTGCTTGGCGATGGTGGCATCCTGCTCGGTGGGCTTCCCACCGAACAGACCTGCTGGATGAGCCACCGGGACTCCGTCTTCGAGGCACCCGAAGGATTCACCCCGATCGCATCGACACCCGGATCACCGGTAGCTGCGCTCGAATCAGCCGAAAGAAAGCTGTACGGCATCCAGTTCCATCCCGAAGTGGTTCACACCCCTTACGGCACCGAAGTTCTCAAACGTTTCCTGCGTGAAGTCGCCGGATGCGAAGAGCAATGGAGCGCCGCTTCGATCGTCACCGAACAGATCCAGGCGATTCGCGACCAGATCGGTGAGACAGGCAAAGCTATCTGCGGTCTGTCCGGCGGTGTTGATTCTTCAGTGGCCGCCAAACTCGTGCATGAAGCGATCGGCGACCGGCTCACCTGCGTTTTCGTAGATCACGGCCTGATGCGGATGGATGAAGCCGAACAGGTGGTTGAAGACTTCAAACATTTCGGCATACCGCTCGTCCACGTTGACGCCGAAGAACGTTTCCTCAGCCGGCTGGCCGGTGAAACCGACCCCGAAACGAAACGCAAGATCATCGGTGAAGAATTCATCCGGGTCTTCGAAGACGAAGCATCAAAAATCGAAGGGGCCGATTTCCTGGTCCAGGGAACCCTCTACTCCGACGTGATCGAATCAGGCGGCAGCACCAACGCCGCCACCATCAAGTCACACCACAACGTAGGCGGGCTTCCCGAAGACCTCCAGTTCGACCTGGTCGAACCGCTACGCATGCTCTTCAAGGACGAAGTCCGGGCAGTCGGCACCGAACTCGAGCTTCCCGACCGCATGGTGTGGCGCCAGCCATTCCCCGGTCCAGGCCTCGGAATCCGCATCGTCGGAGGCGAAGTCAACCGTGAACGCCTCGACATCCTGCGGGCCGCCGACCAGATCCTCCACGAAGAAGTCGGAGGGGCAAACCTGTACCGCGACCTCTGGCAATTCTTCTGTGTCCTGCCGGTAATCCGCTCAGTCGGAGTCCAGGGAGACGGCCGTACCTACGCCTATCCGATCATCGTTCGGGCGGTCACCTCAAAAGACGCGATGACCGCCGACTGGGCCCGAATCCCGTACGACGTTCTCGAAAAGGTGTCGGGACGAATCATCAACGAAGTCGGGGGAGTTAACCGGGTCGCCTACGACATCACTTCGAAGCCGCCAGGAACCATCGAGTGGGAGTAGGGCTGTTGCCTCTTGTTTGAGGCTGTGGGCTTCGCAAAGGCCGCCTGTTGGGCGGCCTTTGCTTTTGGAGGGATGGGGAGCGAGCGGCGCCCGGGGGCGTTGTATGCACGCCTGGCTTCGTCAGTCGCTTGCGGGTTCAGGAACGCACAAATGTGCGCCCCTTTCTCCCGCTTCGCTCGTTCCTTGCCAGGCGCCCCTACAACGGGCCCCGTGCACCACTCTTAGGCGGGGGTACGGCCGAGGCTCGCTGACCTGCGGCGGACGGCAACGCTGCTGTTGACCAGCGTTTACGGCCGAGGGATGGTGCTGGTCGCTTCGCTCCGTGCTTCGCGCGTGAAGGGGCTCGGGATGGGGGCAGGGTTGTAGTCCCTGGGGTCCGGGTCGGTTTTGCCGCTCACCTCGCGGTCAAACCGACCCGGAGTGGGGGCTGAAGCTGTTTGGATCGGTCCGGGTCGACTTTGCCGCTCACCTCGCGGTCAAACCGACCCGGAGTGGTTTGCCTAGCCTTACGGCTGGCTGATTTCGTTCTGGCTCACGGGGTTCTGGGTCGGTTTTGGCCCCACTGTGGGGTCTTTCCCGACCCAGAATGATTCGGTTGGGCGGGTGGATGCGTTCTGGTTCGATTTTTTGCCCTATCTCCGAAATATCCGTTCCAGAACGGGTGGTTGGACTTTCAGGTGCACCCTTCGCAGGTTCCTCGGAGCGTTATGTCGTGGGACTGAATGGTGAACCCGTCCCGTTTCGGGATTGCGTGGATAGCTTTCTCCAGATCGGAATCCTCGAAAGGAATCACCTTGCCGCAATCGGTACAGACGATGTGATGATGGTGGTGGCCCTCGGGGTCGACCTTCTCGTATCCGGCCGACTCGCCGCCCATGTCGATCTTCTGGACCAGCCCCAGATCTTCCATCTGCTCCAGGGCCCGATACACCGTGGCCCGGCCGACACCATCGAGTCGCGCATCAAGGTCCAGCGCGGTAATTGCACACTCCTGCCCGCCCAGCATTTCGATGACGCGGCGTCGCGAAGCCCCGTTCCGGAATCCGGCATCCGACATCTCTTTCATCGCGTGCTCTTCCCAGCTTGGATCCGGATCGTGTCGATGGACCATCAGCCAGCCTCTTGTCTTCTGCCCAGCCTGCCCTGCAGCGCCGACGCGGCAGCCGCGGCCAGGTAACAGGCGACAAGAGCGATTACAACCGAAGCCCCGGCCGCGGTGCTCAGATAGTAGGAAGCGTAGATGCCAAGCACGCCAGCGGCCACCGCAACCATGGCGGCGATGGCCATCATCGGCCGGATCTGCCGGGTGACCAGCCTGGCGGCCGCAGCCGGACCGACCAGAATCGCCGCGACCAGAAGGTTGCCCAGTCCCTGAACGGAAACCAGGATCGTCATGGAAACGAGGGCGAGCAGAATCACGTTCAGGGAGCCGACCGAAATCCCGAGTGCCGGCCCGGAGTCGCTGTCGAAACC
>JBAWHK010000219.1:0-11461 GCA_049593795.1 Solirubrobacterales bacterium | reverse complement strand
AATGCCCAGCCGATCACCTTGTCGACCGCGTTGTGACGGCCGATGTCTTCCCGCACCACAAGTTTTTCGCCTGTGACCGCATCGAAAAGGCCGGCCGCGTGAAGTCCACCCGTCTGTTCAAAAACGTCCTGGCTTTCCCGCAGGCGGTCCGGCAGGTCGACCAGCAGACTGGACTCAACGAAAGTCCCGATTGCCGCGACGTCATGGGGTGACACCGTGTCGACCGCTTCAATGCTGGCTTTCCCGCAAACCCCGCACGAACTGCTCGTGTAGAAGTTCCGGACGATGTCAGGTGATGGTTCCGGAACTTCCGGAGCCAGGGTTACGTCAAGAACATTGAAAGTGTTCTCATCTCCGTCCCCGGGACAGAACCGCGCCTCCCTGAAATCACTGCCGCGGCGGATCACCCCTTCGGAAACCAGAAAGCCGGCGGCGAGTTCGAAGTCATGTCCCGGGGTGCGCATCGTGACCGCCAGAGCCCTGCCACCAACCCTGATCTCCAGCGGTTCTTCTCCCGCCAGCACGTCCGATCTCGTCCGGGGTTCCTCCCCGACCGTAAGCCTGGTGACCGTGCGAGTGGCGAGTATGCGACCCATGTGTCGAGTGTATTGAGTGGGCAGGCACGACTACCATGGTTTCCGTGATCGACATCGCCCAGCACCTTGCCCGGATCATCGAGGCAGTCGAACCGCTTCCGGTCATGACGGTCCCGATCGCCGATTCGCCGGGCCGGTGCCTCACCGAACCGGTCGATGCCAGGTTTGAGGTGCCTCCATGGACGAACTCCGCCATGGACGGTTACGCACTCCGGCATGCCGACCTGATTGGAAACAGCGAAAGCGGTGCTGTGACGTTGCGGGTAGTCGGCGAAGTCGCTGCCGGAAGCAGCAACGATCCGGCGCTCGGACCGATGGAAGCGGTGCGCATAATGACTGGCGCCCCCCTGCCCTCCGATGCGGACACTGTTGTCCCGCAGGAAATGACCGACCTGGGAACGGAAACGGTCACGATCACCGGAGAGGTAAACCGGGGACGTCACGTCCGTCCAGCCGGGGAAGACAAAAAGGTCGGTGATCCAATCGTTGCTTCAGGCCTCAGGATCACGCCCGAAATGGTCGCGGCAATCGTTTCGGCGGGACATGGCACGGTCGAAGTTGCGGCGCTGCCACGGGTTTCGGTGATCGCCACCGGCTCCGAGCTATCCGCGCCAGGCGAGTCTCTCTCGAGGGGAATGATCCCCGACTCGAACTCCCTCACTATCACGTCACTGGTAGTTGCGGACGGATCGGAAATGGTTCACGCCGAACGTGTCGGTGACGGGCGCGACGACCTCCAGCAGGCGATCGAGCGGGTGTCTGCCGACAGTGACGTGATCATCCTCACCGGTGGCGTGAGCGTCGGCGAACACGATCCGGTCAAAGCTCTTTTTTCTTCCGGAAGCGACATCACTTTCGACCGGGTAGCGATGCAGCCCGGCAAACCACAGGCATTCGGCCGGCTGCCCGACGGAGGTCCGCTGTTGTTCGGACTTCCCGGGAATCCGGTCAGCGCCTGGGTCTCGTTTCACATGTTCGTCCAGCCGGCCCTTCGCCAGATGCAGGGGTACCGGCAATGCTTCCCGCAGACGGTTGAAGCCAGGGTCACCGCGCCGTGGAACGCGCCAGTGGGCCGGACGCAGATAATCCCGGTCCGGTTAGAAGACACCGACTCCGGACGAACGGTGTCACCCGCCAGCGCCGGTGGATCGGGGTCACATCTGGTTGCCAGTCTCGCCGGAGCAAATGGCTACGCGATCGTAGACGCCGAAATCGACGGACTCGCCCCGGACGACCTGGTCCCCACCGTCCGGATCACCGACCCGGGTCAGTACAGCGGCCCTGACCCCGAAACAACCCGAAAGCAAGGTGACGGAACATGACTGACGACACGCCCCGGCACCTGCCTCCCGAAGCCCTGGAAGAGTGGATGGCAACCATACTCGCGGCGATGGAACTCGATGAAGACGTAGACATCGCGGCGCTGCTCGACCTGACCAGGGACGTTGCCCACAACGTTGCCCGTCCGGCCGCACCACTCACGACTTTCGTTCTCGGCCTCGCCCTGGGCCGCAAGACAACGGCCGGAGAGGCGTCAGGCGAGCTGAACCATCTCTGCGAGGAATTGAGGACGATCGCTGATGCCCAGGACGGCCTGTCCCCGGACGACTGAAAACCAGGTGCTCAGGCGTTTGAAACGGAAAGCAGGAAGAGGCCGAAGCAGGTGAAGGCCACCATCACCGCGAGCATCCAGTACTGGCTGCGGGCAGCCTTTCGATAATCGCCCCAGTAGGTGATCGCACGATCGTGCGCGAGAATCAATCCGGCGACATGCCCGAAGCAGAGCGTCGCCACCTGCACGTACCAGACTACCTCGGCGCTGATCGCGTTGTAATCGATTCCGTGACCCGCCGTTCCGAACAGGTCAGTGGTTCCGGTGCCAAGCGGGTCCGAGAGCAGATAGGTGAACTGGGCCTGCTCCTGAAAGAAGAAAAGGCTGAAGTAATGGGCCAGCAGATACGCGAAAGCGATCGGGATCAGGGCATGGCCGAACCCCCGCCAGAGTTTCTGCCGTTCAGGTGCGCCCGGTACCGAACCCATCCCCTTCACGCCCAACAGATAGACCAGGGCGACGATGCCAATGCTGATCGCCATGAAGGTGGTGCTGGCCAGGCGGACCGAAGCCGTTGCTCCGAAACCGATGTCACCAAGCCGTTCCAGCCACCACTCAATGCCGTTCTTGAAAACACCCTCCTGGGCGCCATCGAAAGTAGTGGTGCCGATCGACGCGATTACGACCGCAACCGATCCCGCCCCGGCCACCCAGGTGGTCGAGCCCGCCAGAAAACGCCGGGCGCCGAGCACGCCATCACGGAACTGCAGCTTGCCGAGCGAACCGAACATCGAAAAGTAGACCGAGAAAGTTTCGCCGTTGCGAAACCAGGTCTCCCGTCCGAATGCGGCAGTCATGCCCAGCGTATAAACCGAATAGGCGATCGCCGCGCGAGCCACCGCATCCGGCGAAACCCCAACCGAAACACCGCTGCCCTGGCCGTAGATCAGTTCCATCCACACAAAAGCGACCAGTCCCGCGGCAGCGGGCCAGCGACCCAGCCACACGGGATAGGCGAAATGTGCGGGTGCCTTTCCAGTGACCCTGCGGTACGCCCAGCCGATCGGGGCGGCGACCGAATTCCAGGGATTGAAAGCCGGCCAGACGTTGCCGAGCAACACCCCGAGCAGCGGGAAACCAAGCCACGCCGTGACGAAAAGCAGGGTCAGGGCAACGTTGCGATCCGGCGCCTCGGTCCCTTCGAAACCGGCATAGATCGCGACGCCCAGCAGGAAGAGCCCGAACGCCCCGGTGAAGATCCGGACCGGCAGCGATCCGACCACCGCACCGAAGCGCGGCGCGACCGGACGCCAGGTGTCACCCTCGTAGCGGGACCGGCGCCAGCCCGCTGAAAGAGCGAAAAACGAAACGATTAGTACTACCGAGGCTCCCCACGCGAAGAGCCACGCCGGTATCGGGATGTCCTCGCCGGCGGCGAGGACATGGGCAAACGGAAGAAGCTCTAACAGGACGAACTGACCCCATCAAGCAGTCGCCAGTTCGCCTTGAAAGCTTCTTCGGCGGCAGCGACCAGTTCATCTTCACTGAAATCGTTCATGTGACGTTCGATCAGTTCGCGACCCGCTTCGGCGTGGTGCACATCCATGGTCTCGTGGACCGTGAAGTACTTGTTGCCTGGAGCGTCATGGATGTCGTAGTGCGCGGCGAGACCTTCAGTTTTGGTCTTCGAAATCGCGGGCTGTCCACTTTCGACGGCGTACATGCGGGCAAGCTGGCGTCCGAAACCATCAAGCTTGGTCCACGCTTCTACGCATTCGAGGGTCTCAGCATTCGGCTCGGCACCGACGGTTCCGCCTACCTCTTTCACGAAGCCGTCCCACATTGCGACGTGCTCGGCTTCTTCGCGGGCGTGAGCTTCGAGGCCGGCACGCTCGGCAACGGGCGCGTTGGCCGCGATGTCGGAGCCCATGCGGGCAATGGCTTCAGTCGCGTAGCGGTACTGGCCCGAGTAGTCAGCCAGTTCTTCACGAGTCAGCTCACCGGCCGACCAGCGCTGGTAGAAGGGGTGCTCGAGAACGTTCCACTCGGCACGGGCCTCTTCGATTCGATCCCACAGATTGGTATTCACAACAGCTCCTAGTCCAGAATGACGGGAACTTGAGCATACCGACCGCCGGGTGCCAGCAAAGCTCGCTTGCCGGGGGAAGCCAGGACCAGCGCCAGACCTTAGAATCTGCCCATCCTTCCGCTGAGAAATGACATAGCAGCACCGCATCTGCCTCCGCAGGCGACCTGGATCGGCAAGCAGCCGGGCAAAATGGCCCCGCTCGCCGCCAAAGGGCCGGTACTGGTCCACTTCTTTGACTTCAGCCAGTTGAACAGCGTGCGCACCCTGCCCTACGTCAACGAGTGGTACCGGCGTTACCGGGATGAAGGACTGAGCGTGATCGGGGTCCAGGCGGCACGCTTCGATTTCGGAACCGATCCCGAACTCGTCGCCAACGGCCTCGAAAGGCTTGGTGTCGAGTTCCCGGTGATGATCGACGATGGCCTGGCCCTCTGGCACATGTATGGGTGCGAGGGCTGGCCCAGCCTCTTTCTCTGGGGACGCGGTGGCCTGCTCAAATGGTTCCAGTTCGGTGAAGGCGACTACAAGTCGAGCGAAGAAGCCATCCAGGAACAGCTCCGGGGAGCGGATGCCGAATCGGACTTCCCCGAACCGATGGACCCGATTCGCCCGACCGACGTCGAAGGAATCGAAGTCATCGCGCCCGGCGCCGAACTGATCCCGGTCGAAGGCCGGGCCTGGACCCGAACTGAAGATGGTGGCGTTTTCGATGTCGAGTACGAAGGCGGCGGCGTTCACACGACCGCGAGCGGCAAAGGCACTCTGCTGCTCGCTCTGGACGGGGAACCGATCACCCCGGTCGAGATCGACGGTCCGGGCCTCTACACGCTTGCCGAGCACGAAACGCATGGCAGCCACCGGATCGAGATCGCCCTTGACGGCGATCCGGAAATCTGGTCGGTCAGCTTCTCCCCCTCAGCAACCTGAGGGTTCAGGACACCCGGTTCAGCTGCTTGGCACCATCGGGAGTCCGTTACGGATCTCCTTCGGCAGCATGAACCGCACGTTTTCGTCAACCGTCCGCAGTTCGGAGACATCTTCGACTCCCCGGTCCTTGAACAGCTGAACGAGGGCATCGACCAGTTCCTCAGGGGCGGATGCGCCCGAAGTGATTCCAACGGTCTTTACGCCTTCAAGCCATTCTTCTTTGACCTGGGTGTGATTGTCGACCAGGAAAGATTCGGAACCGTACTCCCGGGCAACCTCGACCAGACGGTTCGAGTTCGACGAGTTGGTCGAACCGATCACCAGGACCAGGTCACACTGCTTGGCCAGCTGCTTCACCGCGATCTGGCGGTTCGTGGTGGCGTAACAGATGTCCTCGCCCTTGGCCGTAACGATCCCGGGGAAACGTTCACGCAGCCGGGCGATGATTTCCGCTGTTTCATCAACCGAAAGTGTGGTCTGGGTGATCAGCGCTACGTGATCCGGGTCCTCCAGCTGAAGTTCATCGACTTCTTCAACGGTCTGGACCAGGACGATGCTGTCGGGAGCTTCACCCATGGTGCCTTCGACCTCTTCATGGCCGGCGTGTCCAACCATGACGATGGTGTAACCGTCGGCCGCGAATTTGCGGGCTTCGACGTGAACCTTGGTTACCAGCGGACAGGTCGCGTCGATTGTCTGCAGGTTGCGCGCCTTTGAGCGTTCATGGACTGCCGGCGACACACCGTGGGCGCTGAAAACAACCATTTCGCCCTCCGGGACCTCGGTTTCTTCTTCAACGAAGATCGCGCCACGCTCGGAAAGCTGCTCGACGACATGCTTGTTGTGCACGATTTCCTTACGCACGTAAATCGGGGCTCCGTGCATGTCGAGCGCCCGTTCGACAGTCTGGACAGCACGATCCACGCCGGCGCAATAGCCTCGAGGCGCGGCTAGGATCACTCGTTCAGGACTGCTTGGTGCTTGAGAAGACATACAGACAGGGTACCGGCCGCAAGGTACCGACGGAATCTGCAGCCGGAATCTGCAGCTAGGGGAGCATTTTGGAACCACCGACAAATCATCTGGACCGCTTGACAGCAGTGGATGCCTCGTTCCTGAGCAACGAGAACGAGAACAGCCACATGCACATCGGCGCAGTCCTGATATTCGAGGGCCCGCCTCCCTCATATGAGGACTTCGTGGCCCATGTCGAATCCCGTCTGCCATATGTGCCGCGTTACCGCCAGAAGCTGGTCAAACCGCCGCTCGAGGCCGGACGTCCGCTCTGGACCGACGACACCGGGTTCAACCTCTCTTTCCACATGCGCCACACGGCGCTGCCCTCCCCCGGTTCCGACAAGGAACTGATCGCGCTCGCCAACCGGATCTTTTCCCAGTCGCTGGACCGGACCAAGCCCCTCTGGGAAATGTGGCTGGTCCAGGAACTCCAGGACGACCGTTTCGCGGTCCTGATCAAGAGCCATCACGCGATGATCGACGGCGTTTCCGGGGTCGATATCGGAACCGTCCTTTTCGACGTGACCCCTGACCCGGAACCTCAAACCCGGGCCGAAGAATGGAACCCCCGCCCGGAACCCTCTTCGCTCAACCTGTTGCGTCAGAGCCTGACCGATCTGGCAGCAACCCCGTTGCGGTTGACCGGAAGCGCAATCAACGCTGTACGCCGGCCGGATTCGGTGGTCAACCGGATCGGTGACGGGGCCGAAGGTGTGTCGGAAGTCGCCCGGGCTTTCGCCGACCCGGCCCCGGACGTACCGCTCAACACCGAGATCGGGCCCCACCGTCGCATTGCCTGGGCCCGCGCCGACTTTTCTGATTTCCGCCGGATCAAGAACGCTCATGACACGACCGTCAACGATGTTGTCCTGGCCGTGGTTGCCGGATCTGTCCGGAAATGGCTGATCAACCGTGGGGTTGAAACCGACGGCCTGGAGCTACGGGCGATGGTTCCGG
Source organism: Solirubrobacterales bacterium (assembly GCA_049593795.1). Lineage (GTDB taxonomy): Bacteria > Actinomycetota > Thermoleophilia > Solirubrobacterales > 70-9 > 67-14. Next base: position 4,323 of record JBAWHK010000219.1, on the reverse strand, counting down.
TTTCGATCAGGGCCGAAGATGAGCACGGACAGCTGGGCAACAAGCTCGCAACGATGCGGGCCCCATTGCCGGTTTACGAACCCGACCCCGTAAAACGGCTGGAGATAGTCAGCGCCGCCATGGACGGCCTGAAACAGTCAAAACAGGCACTGGGTGCTGAAGTAATCGCCCGCCTGAACGATTTTGCACCCCCCACCTTGCTCGCACAGGCCGCGAGACTGACCTTCTCGACCCGGCTTTTCAACCTGCTGGTCACCAACGTCCCCGGGCCGCAGATTCCGCTCTATGTGCTTGGTCGAAAGCTTCAGGAAACATTCCCCGTCGCTTTCCTCGCGAAGAACCACGCCCTCGCAATCGGTGTAATGAGCTACAACGGACAGGTCAACTTCGGCCTGCTTGGCGATTACGACGCAATGCCGGACCTGAAGCTGATTTCGGAGGGCCTGAATGAGGCCCTTGACGAACTGCTGCGGGCCGACCAGGGCTGAGTCGGCCGCAGGGCCGGGGCCGGTCAGGCGAGGCGGATGATGCCGTGGCCGATCAGCACCAGGCCAAGAACCAGCAGAAGCAGGACGGTGAGCGCCCGCCCGTTCCTTTCGATGAAGTTCCCGAGGCCGACCAGGAAGCTCTCCGCGGGGCCAGGAGCGATTGCGGTCAGGGCCAGGGGCAACCAGGCCGGGGTCGCCACGATCAGCACCAGAAGGATGGCCAGGACGTCACGCTGGGGAAACGAAAGATCGCTTGCGGCTATCACTTTGGCGGCCGGGACAACGAGGGCCAGTGAAGTGAAGTTGGTGGCCATCGAAAACGCACCGAACCCGAATGCCTGGCCGGGCCCGAACTGACGCCTCTCCTTCTTTTCATCGGTGCCGCGCTGACGGCGATGCCGGATCAGCATCGAAGCGAGCACCAGCAGGCAGCCGATGAGGATGTCCAGGTTGGCGTCGAGACTCGGTTCGTGCGGCAGAGAAATCGCCCGTCCGAACACGATCAGGACCCCTACGAACAGGAACAGGACCAGAATCGCCGCCATGGCGAACCTGCGGCTCGCCGTCCTGCCACCCGGGCCGGCCAGCAAAAGGGTCTGTTCGGTCAGCATCATCGGGCTGACCGCCCCGGCAAGGGCGAACGGCAACACGAGCAGGAAGGTCTGGATCATTTCCGGGCCCTTCCTGCCACCGCTACCGGACTGCTACCGATGAATCAGAAACCGAGCGCGAACTTCGCGTCGTCCGTCATCATTTCCGGCGACCAGGCGGGATCGAAAATCATCTTCGGATGAACGTCTCGCACACCGTCGAGATTGCCGACGAATTCTTTCATCTGCTCGGAGACCTGGGGGCCGATCGGGCAGGCGGGAGTGGTCAACGTGAAAGTCACGTAAACGTCCGGGGCATCCAGTTCGACGTCGTAGACAAGGCCGAGTGAAACGAAGTCAAGTCCCAGTTCAGGGTCAATCACTTCTTCGAGGGCTTCGTACACGATCTCTTCGGAAGGCATCGCTTTCTGATCTTCAGACATGGACAGAGCTTAGCTGGCCGGTGCCATAACCTTGTCTCATGTTCGTCATCTTCCTGGCACTGCTGATCATCTGGCCGATTGCGGAGCTCTTCGTGATGGTCCAGGTCGCCGATGCTGTCGGCTTCTTTTACATGCTCTGCCTGCTCTTCATTTCGTCTGTCGCCGGCATCATGCTGCTGCGCAATCGCGGCCGTGCCCACTGGGAACGCTTCCGGCTCGCGCTGGCCGAACGTCGCCCGCCGGGACGCGAAGCGTTCAACGGATTGATGATTACCGGCGGCGCTTTCCTCGTGATAATCCCGGGGTTCATCACCACCGTGATCGGGCTGCTGCTGCTTCTGCCACCGACCCGGTACCTGATTCGCCTCCTTCTCTTCTTCCTTTTTGCCAGCAAGTTCAAGGTGACCGCCACGACAACCACCTGGGGCGCCAAGGGCTACAACGCCTATCGCGGCCAGCGGACCCAGTACGACGTTGAAGGTGAAGCGATCGACGTAACCGAGGATCCCGACGGGAACCCCGGGCAGGACGCCCCGCAGCTACCCTCTCCGGAATCGAATCCCAAGCCTTGAAAACCAACTCAATCGAGATCCTTGATCCCGAATCCGGCCTCTTCGTCAGCCTGACCAACGGTGGCTCCGGCGCGATCATGATCGGCAACGACGTGATCGCCGCGGCCCCGATCCCGGAAGCCGGCCTCGACGGGCTCTCCGACGGCCCGCTGACCCTCGAAACCGAACGCGGCTCGCTCGAACTCGCGATCGCTTCCGAGGGAGAACCGATCGTCTTTGACGGCAAGCTTTCCGGGCGACGCGAAGCTCGTCTGGCCCGGATGACCGGCAGCCTGGTCGATCAGGGCGAAACGATCGAGCTTGACTGTTCAGGTGTGCTGCACGCCCGTGATTCCAGCCCCCTTCCCGCAAGCGACCTGAAGCGGGACCTGACCATCATCCTTGCTGACGGCGGGCTGGTCTGCGTCACTTCGACCCGCCCCCCGGGGGTCACCCGCCACAGCGACGAAGAAACGATCGCGGCGATCTCGCATCCGGGTGGCTACATCGAGTTCGACGAAATCCTGCTTTCCACCGAGTTCGACGAAGGTGGACGTCAGCGACGTTCGACACTTGAACTCTGGCCGGCAACCGATGAGATCGCCGCCCTTCACGGCGCCGGTTCCGTGATTACGGGTTGCACCGCGAAGGTCGGAGGCGCGAGGATCAACACAGCCCTGTTTCGCTGGTCGCTGGACGGCCATGTGGGGCTGGGGCGCTATGAGATAACCCAGAACATTCAGACAGGACAGGCATGAGCAAGATCGAAATGGTCATCTCCGACTTCGGCGGAGTTCTCACCACCCCGCTCAACGAAGCCTTCCTCAACTTTCAGGACAAGGTCGGCATCGCGCCTGAATCGTTTGCGACTGCGATGCGTGAAGCGACCGAAAAGACAGGCAGCAACCCGCTTTTCGAACTTGAATGTGGACGGATCACCGAAGCGGAATTCGATGATCAGCTCGCGGATGCGCTTGAACCGGAGCTGGGCCACCGTCCGGACATCCGCAAGTTCGGACTTGAGATCTTCGGGACCCTCCAGCCAAACCCGGGCATGATCGACCTGATCAGGGAAGTCCTGCGCGACGGACTGCGGGCCTCATTGCTGACCAACAATGTCAAGGAATGGGAACCACTCTGGCGCGAAATGCTGCCGGTCGATGAGCTTTTCGAGACCGTGGTCGATTCAGCTTTCGTCGGGCTGCGCAAACCGGACCCGAAAATCTACGAATTGACCCTGATGCGAATTGAACTGGCGCCCGAAGCGTGCATTTTCATCGACGACATGAAAATCAATTGCGATGCGGCCAGCGAGCTCGGTATCCACGCCGTTCATTTCCGTGAAACGGCCCAGGCCCGGGCCGAAGTCCACGAGTTGCTGGCGACGCACAACTCCGCGTAGAAGTGGCGGCGATCGCCGGCAGCTGCTGGCCGCCGCTGGCCTCCACTTTTCTCCGCTGGCCTCCACTGGCCTCCGCCGACCGCTGCTGGCCAGGCGTGATCCCCGCCGGCACCCACTCTGGGTCGACTTCGCCGTTGTGGGGACGGGTCACTCGACCCGGACCAGTCCATCCCAGCGGCTCGAAGTGTTCCGGGTCGAGTTTGCCGTGACATACCCGGTGAAATCGACCCGGACCAACCATGCTGCCGCTCCTCCACGTTCCGGGTCGAGTTTGCCGTAGTAGGGACGGACAAATCGACCCGGACCTCATCTTGACCAGGCGCGACCGTCGCGCACCGGCTTTTCGCATGAAAAAGAGCGCCCGCCGGGTGCCCTTTCGTAGTCTCTTGCCTGGCCCGGGGCCGCTGACTCAGTTGTTCGAGCCGATGCGGTCCCAGATGTAAAGCTCGGTGGCTTCAGACATCAGGGTCATCAGACGCTCGGGTGACAGCCAGCCAACGACCGTCTCAAGTGCGAGTTCTTCGGTCAGGCCCTCTTCGAGGACTTCTTCTCCGCGGAAACCGGCGGCCAGCTTCAAAGCCTCACGCCGATGCTCGCCGAGCGACCCGAAAGCACCCATCAGGAAGTCACGGTTGGGCACCGGCTGGCCAAGGTCCATCGAACCATGCCAGGCGGCAAGCAGCGACAGGTCATCCTGGTCGAGTTCGGCCAGAGCCCTCGCGTACTGCGCTTCGAGTTCCTCTTCCGGGATCTCGTCAACCCATGCACGCAGAGCTTCACCAAGGAGCTGGCGACGTGCTTCACGACCGACGGAATCGGCAATGACATGAATCGCATCAGCTGGATCGA
>JBAWHK010000218.1:0-2671 GCA_049593795.1 Solirubrobacterales bacterium | reverse complement strand
AAAGTCACGACCAGCGGGCGGGCCCCGGCCAGTGCGGCGCACCACCCGGCCAGTCCGTAGTGGGCGTGGACCAGATCGAATTCACTTTCTTTCAGCAGCCTGCGGATCTGCCGGGTCGCCGGCAGGTACTGGTCCTTGCCTGGCTGGAAGGTGAAGAGTTCGACGTCAAGGCCGAGGTCGCGCAGGGCGTCCACCTGGTCAACGACCCAGCGGCCACGCTGGGGGGTCGCCGGATCGGCACCGAAATTCATGACCGTCAGAACCCGCATCGCCAGAGGGTAGCCGCCAGTGCGGCTCCTTTGAGCATTCGTGCGCGAACTTGTTGCTTCCGTTCAAAGTCAGGTCAACCGGGCTCGCCGAGCATGTCGATACCAAGCAATCGAAGGAGGAAACATGTTCTATGCGGCAATGGGCCAGGCTCACGCGCTGGCCCACAACACCGGTCGGGCGGTCAACGGGCGCCTCTCCGGACAAAGCGGTCAAGGCACCGTCGAGTACGTCGGCCTGATCCTGCTGGTCTCCCTGCTCATGGTCGGCATGGTTGCGGCAATGAAGGGATTCAGCGGCAGGCAGGGCACCGAGCTGGCCGAGCTGATCGTCGACAAGATCCAGTCAGCGGTGGACAAGATCGCCTTCCGGTGAGCGAACCCGGGGCGGGTCCAGGCCCGCCCCGGAATCCCGGGTGTCTGGGAGACTGTCCGCAATGTCAGAAAACAGCGCAGATACCAGTCTCCAGCGAAGCTTCGATCGCACCGCCGCCGATTTGCGACCAGTCGACATTCAGCCGGGTTTTGTCTCCAGCGCCGACGGCTCGGCCCTCATTTCCATAGGCGGAACCAGGGTGATCTGCACCGCGTCGGTTTCGGAGCGGGTGCCGAAATGGATGGTCGGCCGTGGTGAAGGCTGGGTCACCGCCGAGTACTCGATGCTGCCCGCCTCAACCGGCGACCGCAAGCCACGCGACATCAGCAAAGGCAAACAGGACGGCCGTGGGGTCGAAATCCAGCGCCTGATCGGTCGGTCACTGCGGGTCGGAGTCGATTTTGCGGCCCTCGGCGAACGCAGCGTCTACGTAGATTGTGATGTGCTCGAAGCCGATGGCGGAACCCGCTGTGCCTCGATCACGGGCGGTTATGTCGCCCTTCATCTCGCCCTGGCTGACCTGGTCGAACGCGGCGAGATCAAAAAGATGCCGCTCACGACCTCGGTCGCGGCGGTAAGTGTCGGCATGGTCGGGGGCCGGGCCCTGTGCGACCTCGACTATCCGGAAGATTCGACCGCAGAAGTGGACGCCAACGTCGTGATGACCGGCGACGGCGGTCTGGTCGAAGTCCAGGCAACCGCGGAACGCACCCCGCTGTCACGGACATCTCTCGATGAGCTGCTCGGGCTCGCCGAGGCCGGAATCGACCAGTTGCGGGTCGCCCAGATGGCGGCAATCGACCGTTGATCCTCGCCAGCCAGAACGCCCACAAGGTGGAAGAACTCGGCCAGATCCTGGCCGGAGTCAACCTTCAGCCCCTGCCCGATGGTGTCGTGCTGCCACCGGAGGACGGCCTGACCTTTTCCGCCAACGCCCTGATCAAAGCCCGGGCCGCCAGGCTGGCCACCGGCGAGGTTGTGATTGCGGATGACTCCGGGATTGAAGTCGAAGCGCTGGGCGGCAGGCCCGGTGTGCGCTCGGCGAGGTACGCCGGGGAGTCCGCAAGCGACGGGGAGAACCTGGCAAAGGTTCTGGCGGACCTGGCGCAGTCAGATGGGGATCCGGTGGCCCGTTACGTCTGCGTGATCGCACACATCGATGAGAACGGGGAGGAGCACCTCTTCGAAGGATTCTGTGGCGGACGACTGATCCAGGAGCCGCGAGGCGACGGTGGATTCGGGTACGACCCTGCGTTCATTCCGGATGACACTGGCCCGGACGACAATCGCACGATGGCCGAAGTTTCACCGGAAGAAAAGCACGCGATCAGCCACCGTGGCCGGGCCGCCCGCAAACTGGCCGGATACCTCGGAATCTAGGCTCGCGGCGGCGGTTCCGTCGCCTGTTCGCCGTCCGCGGTCGGCCACAGATTGACTGCCGCGGCCAGACCGACGGCAGCAACCACGGCCCCGTAGCCCGCATAACCGGCGATGAAAGAACCAAGCGAGGCGATCGCACAGATCGCGACCACGATCATCCAGGAGGCTCGGGCGAGTGACATGGACGGTATGTTCCTACACCGTGGCCGAAAACACCAATGACCCAACTTCGCCGGGCGCCGATTCTCAAGATCCATCGGGATCCAGCAGCGCCGTGTCCGAAGCCGGCGCTCGCCGGGTGCTCGAGAACCTGGCTGAACTCGAACCGGATCTGAAGGCAGCAGCCGTGATCGGGGACGACGGCAAAACCGTCGCTTCCACCGGCAAAGATCCGAACTGGAGCGAGAAGGCGGCACAACTCGTGGAAGCGCTCGACGCGGCGCAGGAACGGCCAGTGGACAGCGCCCACCTCGCGACCGACGAAGCCGAGATTTTCGTGGTCAGGGAAAAGGGCCTGGTGCTGGTTGCCGTAACCGCCCGATTCGTACTCGCCTCACTCACCGGATTTGATCTGCGGATGGCGCTGAGGGACCTCTCGAAGGGATCAGAAAATGCTTAAACCACATCGGGTTCTGATCGACAAAGTGTC
>JBAWHK010000217.1:0-5270 GCA_049593795.1 Solirubrobacterales bacterium | reverse complement strand
AGACCGGGCGCTCTCGGCGAACTGGCTCGAGATCTGTCGGCGTATCGTCATCCAGCAGAAAGAACTTTTCGGTGAGAGCAGCACTGTCGCCGAACGTGATGACTACGAAGGAGTCGGCGAGGGCGGCGATAACACCCTGGTCCTCGACCGTAAATGCGAAGACATCGTTTTTGCCGAACTGGAAGCTCTCGCTGACGAGGAGGGTGTTTCATTCACCGCGATCTCCGAGGAGCGCGGCACGGTTGAGTTCAACGGTGGCGGTGATTCGTGGGTTGTGATCGATCCGATTGACGGTTCCCTGAACGTGAAGCGCACCCTGCCGAACCACAGCCTTTCGATCGCTGTTGCTTCCGCCCCGAACATGGCCGCTGTTGAGTTCGGTTACGTCTATGACTTCGGCCCGGACGAGGAGTACTGGGCCCAGAGCGGTGGTGGCGCCTATCTCGATGAACGCCAGCTCAAGGTGACTGAAGCTGAACAGCTCGAACTCGTCGGCATCGAAGGAGCTTCGCCCCAGGCGATCGTTCCATTGCTGGAACGGCTCACCGAAAAGGTCTATCGCCTGCGTTGTGTTGGTTCGTTGGCGATCACGGTCTCTTATATAGCGGCCAACCGTCTTGACGGAATGGTCACACCGCATCCTTCCCGCTCGGTTGATGTGGCGGCGGCACAGCTGATTGCCCGTGAGGCAGGGGCATTCGTGGCCCTCGGCGAGGACGGACTCGCGTCGGTCGGCTTTGACCTGGATGAGCGTTTCTCGGTGACCGCGGCGAACTCGCCGTCCGGTCTCGAAACATTGTTGAGCAGCAGGGGCTGACCGCACGGCAGTACCCCGGGTCGGGTTCGCCGCAGCCACTGCGGCAAAGTCGACCCGGACCTTGGTGTTTCCCTGGCCAACAATGCTCCGGGTCGGGTTCACCGCGACCCCAGCGGCTAAGCCGACCCGGTCTATCGCGCCTCTCGGGTGGCTATCGCGCCTCTCGGGTGGTGCCTCTTGGGTGCCATTGCCCCGGGTCCACTTTGCCGCGACATGTGTGGTGAAACCGACCCGGACCTTGTTTTGGTGGATTGGTTGCGGCTTGTTCGGCTCTGGAAGCTGGATCTCGCTGTGTGATGCACGTACCCGGTGAAACAAGAACAGATGTTCGTATCGGTGCTACACTTCAGACATCCTTAGAAGTAAGTAATCTAAGTTCAACAATGAAGGAGCAAAAGATCATGGCTGAATCAACTGACAAGAAGACCACGAAGACCACCGCCAAGACGGCCACCACCAAGGCTGCCGCGAAGAAGCCGGCCACCAAGAAGTCTCCGGCCAAGGCAACTGCCAAGAAGTCGACCACCAAGTCCGCCGCGAAGAAGCCGGCTACCAAGACCACTGCGAAGAAGAGCCCGGCCAAGAAGCGCACCGCCGCTCAGCTCCGCTCCGAAGCTGCCTCCAAGGCAACTCACGCTGCCCAGCTCGACGCTGAGTCCGCGAAGAAGAGCTTCACCGAAACCGTAACCGCCGCCCGTGAGGCCGCTGTCGAAGCTGCCAAGACCGCTGTTGACGTTCCGGTTGGCGCCGCTCTGAACATTTCCGACAAGGTCAGTGAAATTGTCGAGCCGTGGACCGACCAGGCAACCGCCGAGAAGAAGGTCAAGAGCTACCGCGCTGAACTGACCAAGACTTTCAAGCGTGCCGAGCGTCGTGGAACCTCCACCCGCAAGAAGGCCACCACCAAGGCCAAGAAGCAGCGCACTCAGCTCGAACGTGAAGTTCGCAAGCAGCAGAAGAGCGTTGAGAAGCAGGTAAAGGCCACCAACAAGGATCTGAACAAGAACATTCAGGCCCAGGTTGATGACGTCACCAAGCGCGCTTCGCAGGTTCAGGTTGATGTTTCCAAGGCTGCCGAGCTCCAGGGCAAGAAGGCTCAGGAAATCGTGAACACCGTCACGGAGCGCATCAACGCGCTGGTCTAATCGCTTAGCCCGGATCGGCGCGGAGAGCGCTGAACCGGAGAAGATCGGCTGACCTCATACCTCGTCAGTCGATGTATTACCTCTCCTCCCTCGCCAACGGCCCCTTCCCGGGGGCCGTTGGTATTTAACGGGTCGTCCCGGGCAGATTGACTGGATCGTTCAGGACGCTGATCAACGGCGCTTCAGGCAGTTGACTGACATCGTGTAGCCGATCTCGGGGCCTTGGTCACCGCTCACGACGAACCGGTAACCCCCAGGTCCACCCCACCGGTTGGGCAGAACGTTCCGTCGCAATTCGAAAGCATCCGGACCCATGTTTCCGATCGACGGATCAAATGCAAACGGTGCCTTCGAAGGGCATCTGATGGTTCCTTCCATTTCTGTGTAAACGCCGTCATCAGCGACCGGATCAAGTGACCGGAGGCCATTTTGGACACCGAGTTTGGCTCCTCCGATAGCCCTGGCGCCGACCGAACCCGTCCTGAGGTCGTTTTCGTGAACCGTTCGTTTGCCGGGCAGGGCGATAGCGGTGCCTCCGATGGCAACGATGAGACTGATGATCGCCACGATCATCGCCGGTGACGGTATGGATATCCGTTTCATGGCCTGCCCTCTCCTGCGGAATCAATCCGATGGATAGACAATGACCGATCGGCGCCCGGATGTCGAGGGTTTAAATGGCCATCCCCTTTCTGGCAGCGACACCGCCCGGAAGAGAATCTTCTGGGCTGAAGAAATCGTCCGGAACCTGTAGGCGTAGCTGAACCGGCCGCGCCGGTTGGCGCGAAGCACCTCAACCGGCCTCCACCGGGTCCGCCCCGGATCGAAATACTGAATTGCCACCAGCTTGCCCCGGGCGGGGTTGAGTGCTCCTTTGCCCTGCACTTTTCCCGACATTCTCGTCCGGCTGCCGTTCTTCAGGACCCCCGGGTTCACCCTGAAAGAAACCCGGTCCTTTGAAACAAGCCTTATTTCTTCGCTGACCGCCGGTTGGTGGATTCTGCTTCCGCCTGACCGCACCTCGATCGTGCGGGAGGGACCGGCTGGAAGCTTCGCGAGGTAGCGCCCGGCACCGTCGGTTCTCACCCGAATGATCCGGTTGCTGGTCCGGGACCCGGCAGCGAACTGCTGATCGACGAGAACGGGAGCACCCGGAATGCCTTCCCCGCCCGGTCCGGTCAGGGATCCCGTAACCCGTGCCCGTTTACCGCCTCGAACCTGAATCTTCCGGCCGGTCTGCTTTTTCTTCACCAGCCGAGCAGAGAGCCGGGTCGACTGCTTGAGGGGAATATTGATCTTCAGTGGACTCGATCCATCGCTTGAGGTACCACGGTTACCGGCGCGATCGAGAGCCTCAGCCTGAATTTCGTACGTTCCCGCAGCCAACGAGTCTGAAGGAATGCGGCCGATAAGAGTTGAGCCTTCGACGCTGGTTTCCATTTCCGTGAATGGGTGTCCCTGCCCGGCCTGCCGGTACCAGAATGATCCGGTGTCCAGGCCGGAATGGGTGTCTTTGACCCGTGCAGTGATCAGTTCCGGGTCGGACGGATCGCGGTTGGCTTCGATCGTGACCACTGGCTTGCTGCGATCGATCCTGATTGTCGCTTCTCCCGGTCGTTCATGGACATCGCCGTCACCAGTCAGTGCGCCGTCGTTGACGTTGCCGGCGAGATCCCGTGCCCAGTAGTCAATTCGGGTGATCCCTTCGTCAGCAACAGTGAACGAAGCAAGCGGCCCTGGCGCGACGTAAGGAGGATTGTCGCCGGCCCTGATGACGGTGACCGGATACCCGTTGTCAGTCTCGGGCTTCGCGACCATTCCGGAAAGTTCGTCAGTGGCAGCAGCGGTGATCGTGACCGGCTCCCGAACCCATCCGGTCGGCACTCCAGCCAGGGTGGTGACGGGCTCGGTTTTATCGACCCTGGCGAGGGTCACCCCAAGCGTTTCCGAGGCGAGCCGAGCCCCGGAAGCGGCAACGGAGGTGATCCAGTGATTCCCTTCGGGAAGACGTTCGATCGTTGTGACCCTGACGTCGGCCCCGGAATCAAGTGAAAGCTCGGACGGCAGGCACTCACCGGTCGGACACGGAGAAACGGGTCCGGTGCCGGACACCGTGAGGGCATATCCGCTGACACCCGATGGTCCACCCGCGTCCGCTCTCCCGATCTCCTGATCAAGCGGAAATTCATCCGCGGAAATCCATCCTCCCGGGGGTTCCGGCGCCGCTTCACCCGGCCGACCATCGTCGTAGCGAACGATCGTTGAAGCTGCCGGACCCAGATTGCCTGCCGAGTCCCGGAGTTTCAGCTCTACCCGGTACTCACCGGGTGCGGGCATATCGATCGGCCCAAGGATGGCTGGTTCGTTCGTCTCGACTGTTCCGGTATCGACCACAGAGCCGTTGGTCGCGTCTATCAACCGGAACTCAGCCGCGGCCACAGGTGAGCGCTGGCCGCCCGGGTTTTCCCACGTCACCTCGAAACCGTTGGTTGCGCGCCACCCGCTTCCACCGACTGTCTCGACCCGTTCGGGCGCGGCCGGAGCCACGTTGTCGATGAATGCGAATCGGGCCGGGGTGCAAGTCTGGTTCGATTCCGAGGCAGTTCCGGAATAGTCCGAGGCGCAGAACTGGAAGGTATTTACCCCCTCCTGAAATGGGGCCTGGGCAGAATCGGCAACCCCGAAACGTCCAACCTGGGGTGGGCAAGGAGAGAATGAGGTCGCATAAGTTGAATGGTCTCCGGGGCAGCTGACTTCTTCGAGATCGAGCTTGAGCCCATTCACCTTGAGGAAACTTTCGGCCACTCCGGCCCCCGTATCAGTTGAATTCACGAGGAAGTTGACCTCACCACGATGCCATTGCCAGGTTTCCCCGAGCTGCTGAAGCAGCCCGGCTGCCTGCACCTGAGGTGGTGACACGTCACGAGCCTGGAGTTCGAGATCTGAGACTTCAAAGTACGCCTTCTGCCCGCCGACCTGATTCGCGCAACCGGCGACTCGCTGGCACATCAATCGGGCGATCACGAGGCTTCGTGGCTTCGAGCGGTTGGTCCATCTCATGGTCCTCGACTGCCCGTCATGGGCCTGGCCCTCATCGAGATCCTGATCCCCGTACTGGCCACTGACTCCGACCAGGGATGCCTCAAGGCCGTTGACGTCATTGAGCCGACCTGTGAAAACGGTTCCGAAGAGATCTATGCCCGCTGGCGGAATCCAGAGAAACTGGCCGCCCGAGCCATTCGGTATCTGGGTCCCGCTTCGATCCTGGTAAATCCCTATCTTCGTGGCACCGCCGGGGTGGCAACCGT
>JBAWHK010000216.1:0-6220 GCA_049593795.1 Solirubrobacterales bacterium | reverse complement strand
GGCGCCTGATACTCCGGTGTCACAGCGGAGAGGCTGTCGCGGCCAACACAGATGCCGTCGCCGGTAAGGCAGAAGTAGCCGGGCTGAGTGACGATGGTTTCCGATCCGACCGCCTGATCATCCATGTAGAGCGTGAGTTTGCCGGTGGCACCGGGCATCGCCGGATCCTGGCTCGGGCCCTCCATCTTGAATTCAGCGGTGTAGACGTGCGGGCCCGGAGCGATCTCAACTTCCGAAACTACGTCCTGGAGAGTTGAACCAACCCAGTTGAAGGTGTATCTCAGCCGCCCTTCCTTGACGTAGAGACTGTGGCCACCCGGAACTCCACCGGCGGCCCAGAGCACCCCTTCGGCCTGGGACGAATCCACATTGACGCCGGCCGAAATCGAATATGAGCGCCCGGTGATTCGGGGCCCGGCCGATTCCGGCACATCGGAACAGTCGGGATAGAAGATGTACTGGTCGCGAGGAGCAGCGGCCGTCGGCCGCTCAGCGAGAACCTGCTCGAGGGCGGTGCGGTCGTCCAGCGGCAGGCCGTTGTATTTCTCCGCATTCTCGAACCACAGTTTCTTCATGTCTTCGAGACGTTCGGGCTCCGACTCGGCAAGGTTGGTGGTCTGCGAGCGATCGATTTCCAGGTGATACAGCTCCCAGACATCGTCTTCGAACTTGCCCCATCCGGAAAGAGGCGGATGAACGGTGCAGGCAAGCCAGCCTTCATGGTAGATCGAACGCTGCCCCAGCATCGCGTAAAACTGGGTGCTTTTCGAGGGGGCATCAGGATCGCTCAAAGCTGCAGCGAAGCTCTCTCCTTCGATTTCGTTCTGAACCTGGCCGCGAATTTCGTCCGGGGCCTCAATGCCGAGCAGCTCGTAAAGGGTCGGCGCTACATCGACGGCATGAATGTACTGATGGTGGAAATCGTCTTTCGGCTCGATCTTTGCGGGCCAGGACACCAGACACATGTCCGCGGTGCCGCCTTCGTAGCCTGCCCAGCGCTTCCAGTAAGGGAATGGCGTGTCAAGAGCCCAGGCCCAGCCGGTGTTGTAATGGTTGTTTGAAGCTGGTGTGCCGAGCTCATCGAGATGCGGCATCGTGGTTGCTGCGGTGTCGGGAACACCGTTGAAGAAGCGCCATTCATTGAAGCTGCCGTTGGGGCCGCCTTCTCCGCTCGCACCGTTGTCTGAAATCGCAACGATGATCGTGTTGTCGAGCTGGCCCGACTCTTCCAGGTAATCGAGGATCCGCCCGAGGCGATCGTCGTAGTACGAAATGTAACCGGCGAACACCTCAGCCATGCGGATGAACATCCGCTTTTCATCGTCATCCAGTGAATCCCAGGGGCGGACCGTGTCCAGTTGTGGCCAGGGCTGGCCGTCCGGCCCGGTGGCTTCCGGTTCCCCGTGCGGGTTGATCGGCGAAAGCTCAGTGTCTTCGGGCAGCAGTCCCATGGCTTTCTGGCGCTCCAGGATCTGTTCCCGCATCGCTTCGTAACCATCGTCGAAGACCCCTTTGTAGCGATCGGCCCACTCGGTCGGGACAAGGTGCGGCGCATGTCCGGCCTGCGGGGCGAAATACATGAAGAACGGTTTTTCTGGGTCGATCACTTTGGCGTCGCGGATGAACTCGATCGCCTTGTCGGATAGGTCATCCGCGAGGTGGTATCCATCCTCGGGCCTGGCTGGAGGCTCGATCGGGTGGTTGTCATGAACCAGATCAGGGAAATACGAGTTCGTTTCGCCGCCCAGCCAGCCGTAGAACCGCTCGAATCCGCGTCCCAGCGGCCAGCGACCTTTGTAGGCCGCCTGATTGCATTCCTCACCGGGGGTGAGGTGCCATTTACCTACACAGTAGGTGTTGTAACCCTCCTCACCGAGTACCTCGGAAACGAATCCGCTTTCGAACGGAATCCGGGTGGAGATGCCGGGGAATCCCGATGCGAATTCGGCGATGGTCGCCATGCCATTCGTGGTGGCATTGCGCCCGGTCAGGAGCGAGGCCCGGGTGGGCGAGCAGAGTGCAGTGGTGTGGAAGTTGGAGAAACGAACGCCCGCATCGGCGATGCGTTTCATCGCGGGGGCTTTGATCGGTCCGCCGTAAGAATCCATCGTGGCGAAACCGAGGTCGTCCCAGGCGATCATCAGGACATTGGGTGCGTCCTTTGAGGCCTTCGGCGCGAGGAAGGGTGCCCAGTCGGGTTCGGAATCCCGGACGTCGAGAGCGATCTTGCCGTTGAATTCCGGCTTCGAACCGCGACCTTTTGCGCTCATGGGTCATTCCTCCTTGGTCTGGAGCCGTCGAAGCGACACCGTTTCAATGCTGTCTCTGGAACCCAAGCTAGCCCCAGTCGACCGAAACGGTTTCATCCCAACCGGGTGATTCCCCGGTTTCCCGCGAAGTGGTGCTCAGACGTTGAAGCGGAAGTCGACCACGTCCCCGTCGACCATCACGTAATCCTTGCCTTCCATCCGGACTTTTCCGGCTGCTTTGGCTTCGTTCATCGATCCGTATTCGAGGAGTTCATCGAACGAGATCGTCTCCGCCTTGATGAATCCGCGCTGGAAGTCCGTATGGATCACTCCGGCGGCTTCAGGGGCGGTGGCGCCCTTGTCGATCGTCCAGGCCCGGGTCTCTTTCGGGCCGGCGGTCAGGTAGGTCTGGAGGCCAAGGGTTTCGAATCCGACCCGGGCCAGGACGTCAAGTCCGGGTTCTTCAACACCGATGTCGGCCAGCATTTCACGGGCTTCTTCTTCGTCATCGAGTTCAACCAGTTCGGCTTCGAACTTGGCGTCGAGGAAGATCGCTTCGGCCGGGGCGACGATTTCGCGCAGTTCGGCCTTCAGGGCTTCATCGCCGAGCTCGTCCGCATCGCAATTGAAGACATAAAGCAGCCGTTTCGCGGTCATCAGATGAAGGTCATGGAGCGGTTCGGGATCAAGCCCGGCCTGGAACACACCCTTGCCGCCCTCGAGCACAGCCTGCGCTTCTTTCGCTGCGGCCAGCTGGGGGACCAGGTCCTTGTCGCGTTTCGATTCCTTTTCGAGGCGTGGCAGGGCGTTCTCGATCGTCTGCAGGTCGGCCAGGATCAACTCGGTCGAGATCGTCTCGATGTCGTTCTTCGGCGAGACCTCACCATCGACGTGGGTGATGTCGTCGTCGCGAAAAACCCGGGTCACCTGACAGATCGCATCCGACTCACGGATGTTCGAAAGGAACTTGTTGCCCATCCCTTCACCTTCAGATGCTCCCCGGACGATCCCGGCGATATCAACGAACTGGACGGTCGCCGGCAGGATCTTCTCCGAACCGTAGATCTCGGCCAGCTTTGCCAGCCGTGGATCGGGCACACCGACCACACCGACGTTGGGTTCGATCGTGGCGAACGGATAATTCGCTGCCAGCACGTCGTTTTTGGTCAGGGCGTTGAAGAGGGTTGACTTCCCGGCATTGGGAAGACCCACGATTCCTATTGAGAGAGCCATCGCTGTACAGAGTACGCGGAAGGGCGAGGTCTTCGCTGCCGGGCGCCCGGCCCCGGCAGCGCCCTGACTTCGGCCCGGCTCTAACGCCGCTTCTTGTTCTTCTTCGCTTTCTTCTTGATCAGCTTGAAGCTTTTCGACTTGGTGGCCGTCTTGCCGCCGGTCGGGGTGAACTTGACGATGGCCTTTACTTTCGTTTTGCCCTTCTTGTTCAGTTTCTTCTTCAGCTTGCCTTTGGCTTTGACCGTGAGCGAAACCACCTGATTGGCTTTCTTGGCTTTGGTCGATTTCTTGACGAGGTTCTTGCCGGAAAGCTTGATCCTGCCCGGGCCGGCGACCTTCACTTTGAGCTTGGCGGTGCCCTTCTTCTTGTTCAATTTGACGCCCTTGAACGAGAACTTGTTGGACGGAGCAACCACCGCTTCCGGTTCGAAGGTGAACCAGACCGGGGTTGAGTAACCCTCGATCATCTTCACGATGCCAGCCCCACCATTGTCCTGGGCCCGGGTCAGCTCAAACGAGTAACGCCCGGTTTCCGTGGTGTTGAACGCATAGGTGAAATCAGCACCGCTGACCGGGGTCGAATCGACCTGGACACCGTCGCGGAGGATCGCCAGCGTGTACGAGCCCGGGCGGACCCCGGAATCGGCACCGGTCACCCGGACCGCGATCGCGAGCGAGCTGCCGGTTACCGAATCACCGGGGATCACGCTGGTGCCGTCAGGGGTGTTCGCGGTCATTTCGACGTCCGGCGCGTCAGGTCCAAAAGGTTTCACGTAAGTGTGTCCGGCCTTCACTGCGTCGATGATCGCGGTCTGGGTGAGCGAGTCGGCGTGCACCACGGTTGCCCCATGGCCAACCGATGAGTCGAAGGGTCCTGTGGCTCCACCAGCTTTGTGATCGTCACTTGATCCGACCGCAGCGATGTGTGCCCCGGTTGAAAGTGCGTGCTCGTAGTAATCGATGGCTGGCTGTGTGAACGGGTTCATCCCGGTCGGCGCGCCTGCCGGGATCCCGGCCGGTCCGGTCTGGATCTCGATTGCGTTGACCTTGCTGAAATCGGTGCGGGCGTCGTCGTAGTTCCAGAAGCAGCCACGGCAGACCGACGGGGCGGTCTCGAAGATTTTCGGGTGGTTGATCTGGGCCCAGCCACCGCCGGCCTGGATCGAAGCAAAACGGCTTGAAGGATCTTCAGCGCCACGCACGTTCTGGAGGACCCCTCCGACCAGTTTCTTGATTTCACCGAGCCGGAAGTCGACCAGCGGGCTGTTTCCCTGGGCGTTGAAATGCCCGTCGTAAGTGGTCATCTCGGTGCCGGGGATCACAACCTTGCCCGGATGTGCCGCCTGGAGTCCGCCGAGGTAGCTGCGGGAAATGTTGTTGTTGTGGTCGACCAGGGTCACGAAGTCGAGTCCGGTTCCGCCCGGGGGCGTATCGAAGGCCAGGTCGAGCGTGTCGCTCATCAAGGCGTTGCCCGGTTCGGATTCGCCATGCACATGCAGATCGCCCTGATACCACCCGGGGTTGAACACATCGACGTTCGGGACGTACGGGTCGGGAGTGAACGGGGTGTTGCTCCATCCCGGGTCGCTGCTCGGAATGACTTCGATCTCCCAGTCGACCCCTCCACTGTCATTAGGGTCAATGAAGCCGGCACCGAGTTCGATCGCCCACTCGCCTTCCGGGATCGGACCGGGCGCGTAGCCGCGATTGGTCTTTCCGGGCACGTATGCCTTGCGGGACTGGCCGGAGGCACCATTGGTGTCCCCGGACTTGTAGGTGACGGCATCAGTGAAGCCGTTCTCGGCGATACCGATCATCTTGACCGCGCTGCCGGTCCAACCACGGCTCTGGGCGACGGTGAAGTTGCCCGGGTCGGCCGCGTTCGGTTCGTAAACCCCGAGGTCCAGTGTCGAGTTTTCGGCAGCCAGATTCACCTCTTCGTAGCAGTACCGGATACGCAGGCCGGTGGTACCGGCCGGAACAACGAAAGGAACCTGGATGAACTTGCCGTTCAGTTCGGGGCCGAAGTTGCCGGACTTCACGGTTTTGTCCGGGTTGGCTTCGTTCACGTACTGGCTGATGTCCTGGCTGCCGCCGACCGGGGTGGTCGGCAGGGTGCAGGCTGCTGCCAGCGATGGCAGGAAGAAGAAAGCAGCGATCACCGTGGCGAGTAGGGAAAGCTTCAGTTTGGGCATGCTGCGAAGGATAGGCATATGTGCCCATTAACACGAGATATTTCCGGTCGATTCGGCAGGACGGGCGGGTCGGTCCGGGGTCATTCGCGCAAGTTTGAGCGGACATCGTGAGGTCGGCCAATGACTCCCGGTTTGACCGAGGCCCCCGGTACCATCGGATATCGCTGTCAGCAATGAGGCGTCAGCGGGGACACGACCGGACAAGGAACCAGTTTTTGGCTTTCCAACCCAAGGGCGAATTCGCTCTCGACAGACTCACCGACGATGAAATCATCGAATACATCAGCAACGCACGTGACGCGGGAGAGACCGCGTTCATGCGATCAGCGCTGGGAGTTCTCGCCTACCGGCGGCTCGACATGGTCAGAGCCAAAATTGCCCTCAAAGTCGGGGATGACAGCGACATCGAGGACATCGCGATGCAGGTGATGACCAACGCAATCGAAGCCAAGTTCGAGGGCGGACACATGGGTGAGTTCGTCAACCTGATCAACCGGGCGATCCAGTTCCGGATTGCCGATTTTTATGGCGCGAAGAAACACG
>JBAWHK010000215.1:0-2474 GCA_049593795.1 Solirubrobacterales bacterium | reverse complement strand
GCGTTCAGCAACTGGTCGTGGAGCTCGTTCAGCTCGGCGGACGGAAAAGTGCCGAGATCTTCCCGCAGCAGCACTCTGAGGTCATCGAAAGTTCGCAGGGCTTCGGCGATGTTGCCCTGGGCCCGCATCACTTCGATCTGGGCGGCCCGGGCCGATTCCCTGAAAGGAGAGGCTTCCACCGCGTCGCGGGCCGCTCGCTCCGCCCGGGGGAATTCGGCTGGCCCTAGCCGGGCGCCGGCCCGGGCGATTGCTTCCAGCGATTTCAGGCGGTATTCCTCAAGCAGGACCCTGAGCTCATCGATCCAGCTGGCTTCGAGGCCCGGCAGGAGGCCGCCACCGAAAGTCGCCTCGGCCTGTAATCCCTTTTCCCATGCGCCCCGCGCGTCGCCCTCGGCCAGAAGTGTCTGGGCTTCACCCAGGGCTTCCTGGGCGGACTCCCAGTCGATCCAGACCCGATCACCAAGCTCCAGGGAAAGTTCACTGCGTCCGTTGAGCCGGCCCGGACCCAGCGCTTTCCGAAGGCGGGAAAGTGGTGGTGACAGCAGCCCGTCGCCGCCGCTCGGCAGGCCTTCGTCTGCCCATAGTGCCTCGACCAGCTGGTCGCGGCGTACCGGGTGTTTCCGGTTCAGGACCAGATAAGCGAAGAGCATGCGTCCCTGCCGGCCTGGCAGGTCGCCTTCCAGCTGTTTGCCGTCCCAGCTGACTGAAAGACGACCACAGAGGGTTATTTCGGGATTGGCTTTCAGGGCAGAATTACCAGTATCGGCAGGACTCGTCATGAGGCTTCATGGCAATCAGGAACGGGGTGGGGCGAACCGTTCCAACCAGGGTTTCATCTCAAGTTTAGTCGCTGTCTCCATGCCCGATTCAAGTAGAGCTGCTGCCCGGACATCGAGCCTTCCAGCTCATCCCCGCCCCAGATGACCGACAGTCGGCCACAAAGCGAGAATCGCGACGAATCAATTGCCGCAAGTTACCGGTCATGTAGCCGCAACATCAAGGCAATGTGGCCTCTGTTTTCTGTTGGCCATGACGACAATCATTGGAACATCACAAACCACGCCGGCCGCAACGGCGACGCCGGAAACAGCCCTCGACGTGATTCGGGCGGTAAACCAGGCCCGCGCACAGAACCTCCGGATCGCAATAGTTGCGACCGGTCACGGAATGAAACCGCTGGGCGGACTGGACGATGCTTTTGTCATCGACGCTTCGCGTCTTGACTCGGTTGAGATCGATCCCGCCCGGCGCATCGCCCGTATCGGTGGGGGCGTGACCTGGCAACGCCTGATCGAAGAAGCAAACCGGTTCGGGCTGGTGGCGCCATTCGGAACAGCCGGGTCGGTCGGGGTCACCGGATACTCGCTTGGTGGCGGTGTCGGTCCGCTGGGACGGTACCTCGGGCTCGGCGCGTCGGCCATCCGTTCGGTTGAGATGGTCACGGTCGAGGGAGAAGGTCTCCGGATCGACGAAACGTCCGACCCCGAGCTGTTCTGGGGACTGAAAGGCGGTGGCGGTGGGTTTGGCGTGATTACCGGTATGGAAATCGAGCTGACCCCGCTGCCCGACATGACCGCTGGCATGCTGATCTATCCGTTCCGCCGGGCGGATGAAGTCGCCAAGCGCTGGTCTGCCTGGACCCGGACCATTCCCGATGACCTGACCACCTCTCTGCGGTTCGTCCAGGTCGAACCCGGTCAGGTGGTGGTGATGGTCATGGTTGCGTCACCCCGACCCGAGATTGATGTCCTGGGCCAGCTCGACGATCTGGTTTCACTGGTACCGGTGGTGAACACCGTCGGCGCGACCGATCCGGTCAGGTTCCTGGCGGAGAATGGTGACCCGGATGACGGCCCACCGGTGGCGATTGAACACACTCTGATCGACTCGCTGCCGAATGACGCGATCGAAACGGCGATCGAGTTCGCTGACCCAGCCGGAGGGTCGCCGCTGCTGATGACCGAGTTCCGCTTCCTCGGAGGGGAATTGGCCGAACCCACCGGGAAGGTTGGTGCCCTTCCCCGGATGGACGGTGAGTACATGTTCATGGCAATGGCGCTGCCCGACGGGGACGCCCAGGTGAAGTACGCGGCGGATGTCATCTCTGACTATGGCCGCGGCCGTTCATGCCTCAACTTCGGTCTCGAACCGATCGACCGGAAGACGGCGTTCGATGCCGCAACCCTGGCTCGCCTCGGCGAGCTGTACAGGCGGCTTGATCCGGAAGGAGTGCTGGTTCAGCCACATCCGATGGCGTAGGAGACCCCTGCCTGCCTCGCCCTCAGGTTCCCGGGTCGGCTAAAACCCATATACGGGCCAAAGCCGACCCGGAACCTGGTTTCGTTGCTTTTGTAAGCTGGACAGCCGCCCTGGTCCCAGGGCATTTCACCAGGAACCCAGAACTGTCCCTTCGTCCAATCCTCGATCTTCTTCTCGACGACCCCCGGGTATCCGGGCTCGCGGGGCGGGTTCGT
>JBAWHK010000214.1:0-1657 GCA_049593795.1 Solirubrobacterales bacterium | reverse complement strand
GGCAGTAATGAGTGCGACCCAGAACCCGGGCAGCCTCGAAAGCGCCCTGCGTGACGAAGAAGTAACGGTCAGCGACCTCCAGGCAGAGATCCAGGACCGTCTGCCTGGCGCCACGGTCGAGCTCGCGACCGAGCGGGAAATGATGACGGTCAACATGGGGCCGCACCATCCCGCAACCCACGGTGTGCTGCGCCTGATCGTCGATCTCGAAGGCGAAGTCGTAAAGGATCTGAAGCCGGTTGTCGGCTACGTCCACACCGGCATCGAGAAGTCGTGCGAAACGATGAATTACTGGAAGGTAATCCCGTTCGTCGAACGCATGGATTACCTCGGTTACTTCTCCAACATGGAGTCCTATTGCGGAGCGGTCGAGACGCTGATCGGCCTGGAACTCCCGCGTCGCGCCCAGTACCTGCGGGTGCTTCACCTCGAGCTGAACCGCCTCCATTCGCATCTCGTCTGGCTCGGCACCAGCGCCCTTGATCTCGGCGCAATGGGTGTCTACTTCTACTGTTTCCGCGACCGCGACAAGGTGCTTGACATCTTCGAGATGTCAACCGGCCAGCGCATGCATACGCGTTATTTCCAGATTGGCGGCGTCGCCGAAGACATTCCCGCCGGTTTCGAGAAAAAGGTCCGCGAGCTGATCGTCACCATGAACAAAGGCATCGGCCAGTACGAATCGCTGCTGGACCGCAACGAGATCTTCCTGCACCGGACCAAGGGCATCGGCATCGTTGAACGCGAGCGGCTGCTTGACCTCGGTGTCACTGGCCCTCTGCTTCGTGCTTCGGGCGACGCCTGGGACCTGCGCAAGGAATCCGGCTACCTCACTTACCCGGAGATGGATTTCGACGTTCCGGTGGGAACCGTCGGTGATGGTTACGACCGCTACCGGGTTCGACTCACCGAGATGCGCGAGTCATTGAAGATCATCGAACAGTGCCTCGACGGTTTGCCGGAAGGCCCATGGATTTCCGATGACCGCAAATACGTGCTGCCACCGCGGGCAGAACTGGCGACCTCGATGGAATCCCTGATCCACCATTTCAAGCTGGTCACCGAGGGTTTCCGCGTCGCTCCCGGCGAGGTGTACAACCCGGTTGAGTCGCCGCGTGGCGAAATCGGCTGTTTTATCCTGGCTGACGGATCATCCAAGCCGGCCCGGGTACATTTCCGTGAACCTTCTTTCGTAAATCTGCAGGCCCTCAGGGACATGACCATCGGCGAGTACGTGGCCGATCTGATCCAGACCCTGGCCATGCTCGATCCGATCCTCGGCGGGATCGACAGGTAACCATGGACAAGTTCACCCCACTCGAAGATTTCGTTGGACTCGGCATTCCCGAGGACATCGCCAACACAACCGGCCGCACCCCGCAGGGTGAACCGGAAGAAATCCCCGAACTTTCCGAAGTCAACTGTCCCGATGATCTGCGCGAACGGATCGAAACGATCATGGATCGCTATCCGGACAAGGACGTCAAGGACAGCCTTCACAAGTCGGCTTCGATTCCTGCCCTCTGGGCTGTCCAGCGCCACTACGGCTGGTGCACCCCCGACGGGATCCGCCAGGCGGCGGCCGTCATGCGGGTCACCCCGGCCTATCTCGAATCGGTCGCGAGTTTCTACGATCTTCTGAGGCTGAAGCCGGTTG
>JBAWHK010000213.1:0-5572 GCA_049593795.1 Solirubrobacterales bacterium | reverse complement strand
GAGAATGTAGTTCCGGCATTTGAAAACCTCGGGCGGGGACCCGTCGCACTGGGACAGGCCAGCGGTGACCGTCCTGCCGTGACCGGTTGCAACGATCGCCGTGGCTCTGTCGAGGCTCGGCTGCATGATCGGCAGGTCGACTTCTCCACCTGCCCCGAACCCGAGGTCGATTTCACCATTTTCTTTCAACCGGCTAAACACCAGGTGGCCCCGGGAGGTATCCCACAAGGCCAGCAGCACCTTTCCGTCAGGCGCCGGAGTGGCTTTCCACGGCCGCAGATAACCTCCGTCGGAAGGCAACGAAAGCTTGCCATCGCCAGCGAAGGAACTGTCAAAGCTGCCGTCGGGCAGCAGGCGCATGAGTTGACACTCGAGTCGTGGCAGGCTGACCAGAAGCCGGCCTTCGGAGTCCACTTCGATCGAGCGACTGCCGCTTGCGTGATCCAGCGGATCCCCGGTACAGGTTGCGGATCCGCCCTGACCGAAAGTCGGGTCGATCGTCCCGTCAGGAAGGATCCTCAGAACCTTTTCCAGTCCACTTGCCTGGCCTCCGGCAAACGAATAGAAGCCGTTCTCCGCAAAAGGTGAATAAATGCCGAACCACTCGGCTGGATTCCCCAGATCACGAATGGTTGTCTTGTTCAGCTTCCGATCGAGACTGATCAGGCTTGAGCCTTCGTCGCCATATTCGCCATGCCCTTCGAGGGCCAGAAGAGTTCCGTCTGGGGCGGCGGTGAGATCCTCGTAAGGAGCGTATTCTCCCGACAGTCTGGACTTGCGGATGAGCTTGCCGGAATCACTCACCAGCAATTGCCACTGGGCGTAAAGGCTGTAACCGCATTTTGTAGCGGAACATGAACTCCCTGCCTGAACGGCGATTCTCCCGTCCGCGGTCGGAACGATGTTGCGCCCGGAATCCGACAAGCCAAGGTCGAGCCGAAAGAGGCCGCGTTTGCCGAAACTTGAATCCGGAGATCCGTCTTCGAGGTAGCGTCGAACCGCAACATCCTGGCCCGGATCGCCGTTGCCGACCCTTCCGGAAACGAGCATCCTGCCGTCATCTAGGGAAGCAACCGAGCTGTAGGGCGCCAGCTTCATCATCCCGTCACCACTGAAAGAGAGATCCGGCGAACCATCGGGGAGGAAACGCATCACGGTCGGACGGTCAAGCCTGGATTCCAGATCGATGAAGACACCGAAGCGGCCGTCATCAAAAACCTTGACCTCGGAGATGTTCCCGCCCCTCGTCAGTTCGTTCAGGGCGACATTCGAGGTGACCTTGCCTTTTTGCCCGAAACTGGTGTCAAGCAGCCCGCCGGCCATCGCGGGCCCGGCCGCAAACGATGCGGTCAGAAAAGCGACAACGGCAACGATCCCCGCAAGTGAATATCCACGACTCTGACTCCATTCAAGATTCATGTTCAGGATCCCTCCGTGCGCTATAGGACGATTGACTGCGTAGACCCTGTAACCCCGGAGGTCAGGTTGAGTTGCGCCTAGGAAAGGTCGCGCAGCAGCAGCCGGTTTCCCTTTTCCAACTGTTCACGGGTTGCTTTGCCGACCGCCTGCACGCCGGTCTGACGGTTGATCCGGGCGTGAACCTCGCGATGGCTTTCGCCGGTACGTCGGGAAACATCGGCGACCATTGTGCGTCGTTCTTCACGCAGACGCTCCCGGGCCGCAAAGGCTGACTCCCGCTTGGGTTCAGCCGGTTCGGCCGCCCGCTTTTCGTCGGACGGCGGGGCTTTGGCGGCAGGTGGTTCGCGGCGGGCCGGCTTCTTGATCGTGCGGGTCACCGAACCGGTGATCGCCGAAACCGATTCGACCTCTTCACCGACTTCTTCAGTTGCGAATAGCTGCATTGTGGTCTGCGCCTGGATCGCATCGTCAAGTTCGGCGCCGGTTGAACTCAAAACCTGGAACGCCTCACCAGCCGGCAGCCGTTCCGGCAGTTCCTCGTCCAGTTCTTCCAGCTCATCGGCCAGGGCGGGTGCCAGGTCGAGCGCGTGGTTGCGTTCCTTTTCGATTTCGAACGCGAGCTTTTTCAGGCGTCCATCGGCGGGCAGCAACAGGTAGCTCATCTGGCGGCGTGGACTCGGGGTGGTCCGGATGAAACGTCCGACGACCTGTCGGAAAAACAGTTCAGTCCGGGCCGCGGTCGCATAAACACCAACTCTGAGGCGCGGGATATCGACGCCTTCCGAGACCATCAGGACCGAAACCAGCCAGCGGCGGTCGCCAGCGGAAAAATCGGCGATCCGGTTGCTGGCATCCGGTTCGTCGCTCATCACGATCTCGGGCTGCTCTCCGGAGATGAAGTAGATCCGTCTGGCGATCGAGCGGGCATGTTCCTGGTCGGAAGCCACTACCAGCCCGCCCGCGTCAGGATGGCCGCTGGTTCGGACCTCTTCCAGTTTGCGGTCGGCATCCCGCAGAACCTCACCCATCCAGTCGCCTTCCGCGTCGAGCGCGGTGCGTAGCCGCCGGGCCGATTCATTCGCGGGGAGAACCAGGTCGAAGTCGGCGTTCCAGACTTTGCCGTCGCTCGACCATTCCATTTCACCGTCGTAGGGCAGGAAGGTGATTGGCCGGCAGACCCGGTCGACGAGGGCTTCCGGATAGCCGTATACGTAATCCGCGCGGCTGATGCCATCACTGTCGTAGGTGATCCACGGAATCGCTTCGTTGTCGGATCGGAACGGTGTACCTGAAAGCAGAAGCCGGAAGGTCGCCTGGCCGAAAGCTTGCTGGGCGCTGATTCCCCAGCTGGCCTGGTCGCCCATGTGATGCGGCTCGTCAGCGATCACCAGGGTCGGACGCCGGGAAGCAACCGCATGCACGGCGGGACCGGCAGCGACCGTCTGGTAGGTGACTGCCACCCCATGAAAATCCGAAGTTTCGGGACCATCCGAGTTCGGACGGTTGGGCTCGAGGTCGATTCCGTAGCGGGCCGCGTCGAGCGCCCACTGGCGACAGATATGGGTGGTCGGGCCGATTACCACCACCCGGCTGACCCTGCCGGTACTGAGCATGTGGTGCGCTACCCGCAGCCCGAAGGTTGTCTTGCCTGCGGCCGGTGTTGCCGATGCCAGGAAACTCCTCCCGTCATGCCGTTCCAGCTGGAGCATGGCGTCTTTCTGCCACTCCCTCAAAGGGCGGTCGGCTGGCCAGTCAGGCAGGGAAGTTCCGGCAGTAAATCCGGTGTTCGAGTAGGCGGGGTTGCTGCTCAAGGAATGTTGAGAGTACGGACTTGACCGGTCGGAAGCCCATTCGCCGTCGGCGGCTACAATGTCCGCGTCCCGAGGTTCAAGATCCGCCGACATGGAGGTTCCAGATGCCCGACCTGATCCTGCCTGACAGCCCTGAATTTGACTCCGTGAGGCTCGCCTGGAACCTCGCCGCTGACCAGAAACCGGCCGCCATAGTCGTCGCCACGACAATCGAGGAAATCCAGGACGCAATCGGCTGGGCCAGTGAACAGGGGCTGAAAGTGGCACCGCAAACGACTGGCCATGGGGCCGGTGCCCTGGGCGACCTTTCCGGCTGCCTGCTGCTCAAAGTGAATCTTCACGACAGCAACATCAACATCGACTCGACTACGGTCACCGCCCGCATTCCTGCCGGGGCCAGCGTCGGCGACGTGGTCAACTCGGCGGCGGAGCACGGTTTCGCTTTCCTGCACGGTTCATCGCCGACGATCGGCGCCATCGGATACCTGCTCGGCGGTGGCCTGAGCCTTTACGGGCGCACCTACGGCCTCGCCTGCAACCACGTCGCCTCAATCGAAATGGTGACCGAGGACGGCGAGCTGGTCAAAGCCGATCCGGTGATCAACCCCGATCTTTTCTGGGCTCTGCGTGGCGGCGGAGCCGGCCTTGGCGTGGTCACCGCGGTCGAAGTCGACCTGCTTTCGATGTCGGAAGTCTTTGCCGGCATCACTTTCCTGCCCGCAGATGCCGCGCCCGAGATGCTGAATGCCTGGCTCGGGTGGACCCGCAACGCGCCGGATTCGGTCACTTCGATCTTCCGCATCATGCGGCTGCCACCCTCTGAGGAAATCCCGGAGCCACTCCGTGGCCAGACCGTCGTCTGCATTGATGGTGTCTCACTCGATCACTCGGTCGGCGACGAGCTCGCAGCCCTCACCGAAAGTGTCGCGAACCCGATCATGGGTGGCTGGGGAACACAGCCCGTACAGGACCTGGTGAGGCTCCATGGCGACCCGGAGATGCCAACCCCCGCTGTCGGTGACTCGATGCTGCTGGGATCCCTTGACGATGTCGCGGCCAGGGCATTTCTTGATGCCGCCGGACCGGAATCGCCGTCGACCCTGATCATCGCGGAAATCCGTCACAACGGGGGCGTCCTTGGTGAGCCTGCCGAAGATGGCGGTGCCCTCGATCACCTCGATGGTGAATACATCCTCAACGGGATCGGCCTGGCAGCCGGACCCGACCTGGCGGCTAAGGGAATCGCGGACCTCGACCAGCTCACCGCTTCGATGTCCCCCTGGGGCACGGGAAGCAAGTACCTGAACTTCGTCGAACGCGGATTTGAGCTTTCCGACTGCCTGCCAGAGGACGTAGTTCAGCGGCTCGACACGGTCCGGGATCAATACAGCCCGCAACGGCTGATCCTGACCCCCTGGCCTTCCGCACGAACCTGACCGCCAGTTCGCGGTTTTCGCCTTAGGCCGTTCGGGTAGCTTTGGTGCATGCCTTTCAAGCACGACAGAGATCAAGACCGGAAAGAAGCCGAACGCGCCGTTGACGAGGCTGGCGGCGGCGAGTCCGAAGGATTCGAAGGATCGGAGGCCGCATTGATCAGGCAGGCCGAAAACTTCGACGAGGGGCGCAACCCCAAGTACGATGCTGGAAAGGTCGAAGCCGAGAACCCCGATTCGACCTATGGTGAGGCCGACCACGAGCGTTCCAGCGAACGTAAAGATTCGGACGGTTAGGCCCGGATGGCCAGTTACACCGCGACCGTGGTCAGCCCGAGGCCGATCGACGACGTATTCGGCTACCTCGCCGATTTCAGCACAGCTCCTGAATGGGACGAGAACACCGTTTCATCGGAACTGACTTCAGGTGACCCTTTCGTCGCCGGCGCCAAATACGAGGTCGTTACGGAGTTCGGCGGACGGGAACTGACCCTCACTTACGAAACCGTGGAAATTGAACGCCCGGCCAGGGTCGTCCTGGAGAGCGGCACAGGCATGGCTGGCATCCGCGACACGATGACCTTCAAATCGACCCCGGACGGTGGGACGGAAGTCACATATGAAGCCAATGTCTCCCCGAACGGGTTCGCCAAAGTCCTCGATCCGGTTTTTTCCCTCATCTTCAAGCGGGTTGGTGACAAAGCCGTGAAAGGACTGCGCCGCGAGCTCGACGCAAAATGAGCCCTGAAGCCGCAGCAGGCCCTTCCGGCCCGGTCCTCGTTGTCGGTGCCGGATTCGCCGGGCTGAAGTGTGCCCTTGAACTTCAGGATCGCGGCATCGATGTCCGGATCCATGAAGCATCGGACGGCGTCGGGGGTCGTGCCCGAACTGACCAGGTGAACGGTTTCC
>JBAWHK010000212.1:0-2109 GCA_049593795.1 Solirubrobacterales bacterium | reverse complement strand
TGATGGTCGGCAAGCGTCGCCGTCTGCTCCGCTATCTCGAGCGCAACGATGTCGAGCGTTACCGCTCGCTCGTGGCTGAGCTCGGTCTGCGCCATTGATCGAAGTCGGGGCTGACGCTCCGGATTTCACCCTGCCCGATCATTCCGGGCGTGAGGTGTCACTGGCGGATTTCGCTGGCCGCCGCTTGCTGATCGCGTTTTACCCGCTGGACTTCAGTCCGGTGTGTACCGACCAGCTTGCTTCATACGGGGAGATCACGCCGCAGCTCGAAGCTGCCGGCGTGACCCTGGTTGCAATCAGCGTCGATTCGGCTTTCGCCCACAAGGCGTTTCGTGACCGGTTGGGCATCGACACGACCCTGCTTGCCGATTTCGAGCCGAAAGGAGCCGTGGCGGACGCATACGGTGCCTATCTGGCTGATGCCGGCCATTCGAACCGGTCCCTGGTTCTGATTGATGGCGATGGCAGGGTGGAGTGGGTTTACGAGACCGACACCCCGCTCGATATCCCGCCACCCTCGGCGATCCTCCAGGCGATCTAGCCAACCCCGCAAGGGGTGATGCTCCTCCTTGACTTCACTGGACGCATTCAAGGAGGACCGATGCCGGTTTGAGGCAGCCCGCGGAACCCGGCGTGGGGCGGGTTGCCTGCCGGTTGCCTGCGAGAGCGAAAGTTCCGGGTCGGTTATGGCCCCGCTCTGGGGCAGAAACCGGCCCGGAAATACCGGGAATTCCCTGCTATTCGCAACCTCTGCCCGTCCCGGGCCCCAGCCCTATACCCTTACGGGCGATAAGAGAACGTGAGTTCTGTGAAACAGAGAGCTGCCATCCGGGCAGCTGGAGGAAATAATCCGAATGAGTATTTTTGAAACAACGCGCGTTTCCGTGCGTGTTGGCGATGACGACATCGCCTTTGAAACCGGCAAGATCGCCAAGCAGGCATCCGGAGCCGTAATCGTCACCTCAGGTGACACGATGGTCCTGTCAACCGCCACCATGGGCCGTCCGCGCGACGTGGACTTCCTGCCCCTGACCGTTGACGTCGAAGAACGCACTTACGCCGCAGGCAAGATCCCCGGATCTTTCTTCCGTCGCGAAGGTCGCGCAGGCGAGAAAGCAACCCTGACCGCCCGCATGATCGACCGTCCGATCCGTCCGCTCTTCCCCAAGGGCTGGAACTACGAGACGCAGCTGGTCACCATCCCGATGTCGGTCGACCACGTCCGTCCATACGACATCCTCGCGATGAACGGTGCGTCCGCCGCACTCGCCATCTCCGAAATTCCCGTTGCCAAGCACGTCGGCGCTGTGCGCGTAGGCAAGCTCGACGGTGACTTCGTGGTCAACCCGAACGAAGAGGATCATCCGAACCTCGACCTCGACCTGATCGTCGCCGGTACCGACGAAGCGATCCTCATGGTGGAGGCTGGCGCCAACGGCGTCACCGAAGCCGAGATCCTCGACGCCCTTGATATCGCCCACGGCGAAATCAAGAAGCTCGTTGCCGGAATCGAAGAACTGCGCCAGAAGATCGGCAAGGAGAAGCTCGTAATCGAAGAGCCGACCCTCGACGCCGGCCTCGTCTCCGAGATCGAATCCGCCTTTGGCGCCAAGATCAAGGAAGCAGCCGCAGTCCAGACCAAGATGGAACGTCAGGACGCCCTCGGTGCCGTCAAGGACGAGATCGCCGCTCAGTACGCGTCGGAAGATGCCGACTCGGACCGTTCCGAAGAAGCGAAGAAGGCTTTCTCGAAGATCGAGAAGGAAACCATCCGTCACGCGATCGCCGTTGAGAAGAAGCGTCCCGACGGCCGCGCCCAGGACGAGATCCGCACGATCGAATGTGAAGTTGACATTTCGCCGCGGGTCCATGGTTCCGCCCTGTTCACCCGTGGTGAGACCCAGGTTCTCGGCAACGTCACTCTGGGCACGACCCGGATGGACATGCGGATCGACGGACTCGGACTCGAAACGACCAAGACGTTCTGGCATCACTACAACTTCCCGCCGTTCTCGGTGGGCGAGGCCGGCTTCATGCGCGGCCCGAAGCGCCGCGACATCGGCCACGGAGCGCTCGCCGAGCGTGCCCTCGCACCGAGTGTCCCGGACC
>JBAWHK010000211.1:0-5417 GCA_049593795.1 Solirubrobacterales bacterium | reverse complement strand
ACAGGTGTCCTGTCCGGCCGCAGATATGGAGAAATCGGAACTCCCGGTGATCGAGGTCGAAAACACGTACGTCGGGAACAGGAAACTGCGGTTCTGGAAGATGATCTGCTTGTCGGAGCCCGACTGTCCGATCACAACATCGCCGAACGACCGGTTCGGTCCGCCGAGCAGGACCGGTGAGAAGAAGAAGTGCTGGACGTCGTCCCTCTGGACATCCGTCACCCAGAGATCGCCACGATCGTTCGCGGTAACTCCAAAAGGCTGAAGGAACTGACCGTCGCTGGTGCCGCTGGATCCCAGGACCTGCAGCAGGATGCCATCACGGTCGAAGATCTGAACCCGGTCATTGCCCGAATCGGAGACAATAAATTCACCGTCGCGGCCAACCGCAACATCGGCTGGTGAATTGAACTCACCGGGGGCGCTACCGGGGCTGCCGATCGTCTGGACGAACGGAGCTGAAGCGGGACCGGCCTGAAAGGCCTGAACCCGATCGGTGCCGGTATCGGTGACGTAAATCAGCCCGGACGAGGAGACGTCAATTCCGTTGGGAACATCGAATTGTCCAGAGCCCGTTCCGGTCGTCCCGAACTGGTACTTGTAGACCCCGGCAGGGGTGAAAGCCTGCACCCGGTCGTTGACCTGGTCGACTACGAAAACTGTGCCGTCCCGAGGATCGATCGCTACGCCCCTGGGAGTATCGAACTGGCCGTTGCCGGTGCCGGTGCTGCCGAAAGTCGTCGTGGCCTGGCCGTCGGCGGTGCGGATCGTGACCAGGTCAAGCACGGCGTCCGCAAGATAGGTGTCGCCGTTGTCGGCCACCGCGATGTCAGCCGGGTCGGCAGTAACGGACCACGAACTCGCACCCGATCCGGTCGGCTGGTACTGCTCGACGGTGTTATTCGCAGTGTTCGGGACGTACACCCGGTCGCTCGGGCCGGCATCGATCCATTGCGGCTGCGTGACACCAAGCGGTCCGGCACCGTCCGGGTCATCGAAGGTCCCGGTGTGCCGATAGTCGTCCGCCGTTGCCGCCTGTGGCAGCAGCAAAGCGATCAGCAGCACGAAGGCCGCAGCGATTCCAGTCGACAGTTTCGAGCCAGTACTTCTTCCCATGCTTACAAACCCCACTTCGTTGCCCGGGACTCGCCCCGGTTTCCCTTGTTCAATCAACCGTAAGGGACTTGAACGAAGATCGCAACCAGAGTTGTCCTCTAGGCTCGATCGATGGATTCGATTCGTACCGCCACCTGGAACGTCCGCTGGACATCGAGCCGATCCGGTCACTTTGAAGAGTCACAAAGAAGAATCGCCGAACTGGGCGCTGACATCCTTGTTCTCACTGAAACGACCGATGACCTGGTCCCGAAAGACGGATATGTCGCCAAGGGCGGACCGGACTGGGGTTACGAACGAAAGCCTGGGCGCCGCAAGGTGTTCCTCTGGTCCCGCTGGCCGATCAGCGATGTAACCAACGACATCACGGAACCGGGTGGACGTCATGTCGCTGCCACGGTCGACTCGCCGCTCGGAGCACTGCGGGTCCACGGGATCTGTGTCCCCTGGTCAATGGCCCATGTGAGCGGCGGCAACAAGAACCGAAAAGCGTGGCAGGACCATCTCGCTTTCCTCGTCCAGCTTCGTGAAATCCTGAGCCGGGAGTCATCTGAGCAAAGGACGAAAGGGCTGCCCGTGATCGTGGCCGGGGACATCAACCAGCGGGACCAGCCAAAGCCTTATGGCAACCGCAAGGTCCGACAGGCATGGGCGGATGCCCTGGACGAAATTGGCCTCGAAAAAGTCACCGATGAAACGATGATCGACAAGATCGCTGTCGGCCCGGAGCTTGAGGCATCGGATTCGTTGATCTTTCCACCCGAAAAGATGTCCGATCACCATGCTGTGAGCTGCCTGCTCAAGCTCGCCGCACCTATCGCCAACCAGCCGGGTTTCCTTTCGTGATGATCTCTCGTCCGGAAAATCACTTCAGCTTGCCTTGTAATTCCCGACCAGCGCTAGGATCGCCAGCGTGATCGGGCGCGCGGGAATAGCTATTTCAGTATTGGTTGCCGCACTCCTGTTCGGCAGCGCTTCGGCGAATGCTGCCCCGCAGTATCGGCCGAACTGTTTTTTTACCCAGTGTGGCCAGCTTTCCGATGATGGCTTGCGGGTGGTGTTCCCATTTCAGGATGTGATCCGGGACGTTCCGACGGATGATCCATTCCAGATCTATTCCTGGGCAAATGGAAAGATCGCCCCCCTGGTCGGCTTTCCGGCAAACAGCTCGAACTACAACCGGCAGGTTGAACTGAAAGGTCTCTCCCGGGACGGCAAAACTGTCTTTGTCTCGACCGCTTACAAACTGACTCCCGACGATGTCAACAAGGAACACGACATCTATGAGCTGCATGGAGGCCAAACGAACCTGCTGACCTCCGGCACGCCGACGGACGAAACGCCCGAACCGACCTTCAATTCGAGCAACTCATATCTGGACAACCCGTCAGCCGGTGATCGGATCTTCGTGCGTTCGAGCCCGTTTAGCGACCCGAACCATTGCGCAGCCTTCTACGAATACGGGCCGGATGGCACCCGCCAGCTAGCCGAAGCAACCCGGTGGACACCGGCCTTTGCCGATTATCAGAACTGCGAAAACCCCACCTATGGTGGCGTTTCCAAGGATGGGTCGCACTTTTTCTACATGGTTTCCGAAATCAAAAAGCTTTACGTCGACTGGTGGCCCGAGCCTTTCGGAGAAAACCCGGGCTGCCAGCGGATCCATCAGGTCACCGATGCCGGTGACAGCGTCGTAACCGACTACACCCCGACTCCACCCGAGAACAGGTGTTTCAGCTACATCTACGGTGATTCTTCAAGCGACGGCAAGTCGGTGCTCTTCTCGACCAATGCTCCACTTTCGAATGAAGACACCGACCTGCGCGAGGACATGTACATCCGTGACCCGGCTGGCACTCCTCACCTGGTTTCGGCCGGCCCCAAGCTGCCGCTCGAAGCCATGCCTCCCTATGAGCGCGATACCCCGCTGGCACTTTCGTCTGATGGCACCCGGGCTGTTTTCGTTACCCACAGCCCGCTGAGCCTCGCCGATCGGGATCAGGCGCTTGATGTCTATGCGAGTGAAATTGGCGGTCAGCCCGAACTGGTTTCGACCGGGCCAGCGGACAGTCACGCGGAAGTGCAGATTCCTTCGCGTGAAGCGGTCTCGCAGCTGCAGGTTGACGTATCCGACGACGCCCGCTCGGTCGCCTTCGAATCCGATCAGCAACTGACCGGCAACGACACCGACGGCTCGGTCGACGTCTACGTGAGATCGAATGGCACCACCAGCCTCAACTCAATCACCGCTTTTGCCGGTAATGGCAATAAGAAAGCCAGACTGGTCGGGCTTTCCGGAGACGGCGCTTCGGTCGCTTACCTGACCCGGGAGCGGATGGTCGAAACCGACCTTGACAACGCCGAAACCGACTTTTTCCTCCGGACCCCGGATTTCACCGCCGGCACTTCTGCTGCTTCAGCGAACGTTTCCCGGAAGAAACGTGGCCCCAGGACGATCCTTCTTTCGGAAGAGACCACGGCCCCGAAGATGCAACTCGGCAAACGTCTGGACCGGAAACGTTCCCGCAGAATCACTTTGCAGCTGTCGTGCCCGATCAAGGAAATCAACGGGCCCTGTTCCGGCAAGGTAGCCCTGACCGTCGGCAGCAGGAAGAAGGCGGCTGGTCGCAAGAAGTTCCGTGTTCCCGCAGGCAAAACCCGGAAGCTGACGATCACCGTCAGGAAGGTTCCGGCCGCCGCGAAAAAACTCACCGTCAAGGTCGTGGCCTCCGACCGGGTTGGCAATCGCTCGACCGTGAAACGTCGTCTGCACCTGCGGTAAGCCGCGCCCCGGCTTCAGGGCGTTATCGTCGCTGTACTTGAACCGGTCACCACAGAACATTTCCGATGACGGCGCGATCACCCTTGACCGGGCCATCCTTTTCGATTGCGACGGAGTCCTGGTTGACTCACGGGCAAGTGCCGAGACTGCGTGGGCCGCATGGGCGGTTGACCACGGGATAGATCCCGATGAAGTGATTGCCGTGATGCACGGCCGACGTGCTGCTGACACGGTCGCTTCTTTCATTCCGCCAGCCGAAGCCGCAGCAGCCCAGGCGAGAATCGACCGGATGGAAATCGAAGCTGCCGGTGAAGTAACGGCAATCGCCGGGGCCGCCGAGCTGGTTGCGAGCATCCCGGACAGCAGCTGGGCCGTTGTCACCTCCGCTTCCCCCGACCTGGTCAGGGCACGCCTTCGTGGAGCCGGTCTGCCATTGCCCAAGACCCTGATCACGAGTGCCGACATCGAAAACGGCAAGCCCTCCCCCGACCCGTATCTGGCCGGTGCCGCCGCGCTCGGGATTGATCCCGGCGAAGCGATAGTGCTTGAAGACAGCGAAGCCGGAATCAAGGCGGGTCTCGCCGCGAACGTGCATCTGGTTGTCGGCGTCGGTGAAGAAGCCATCGGCCTCGGAGCTGACCTCGTGGTACCCGATCTGACCGGCATTCGCTGGCGGGAAACCAGCGCCTGACCATGGCCTGGACCGAAGAGTTCGCCGACCGGATCCGCGACGTGATCTTCGAACGCAGCGGAGTCACCGAAAAGAAGATGTTTGGCGGCATCGCCTGGATGATCGAAGGGAACATGGCGGTTGGCATCTTTGATGAGGACGGCCTGCTGGTCCGGATGGCCCGCGAAGACGTGGATGCGGCGCTCACCGAACCTGGTGTCCGACCGATGGAAATGAAAGGCCGGCGGATGAACGGCTTCGTCGTTGTCGACGCGGAAATCACCGCGGACGATGAAGCCCTGGCCGAATGGATCGACAGCGGCGCGACTTTCGCCGAATCTTTCCCTCCGAAGTAGTCGAGCGATGAGATATCCGGGTTGACCGCCCTGTCACACTTGGTTAACACCTTGTCTGTCTAATTGATCACCAACTTGAGAAGGAGTGGATCAATGAGTGGAACTACTGAAAAAGCAATCCTGGCCGGCGGCTGTTTCTGGGGAATGCAGGACCTGATCCGCAGGCGCCCCGGCGTGATTTCAACCCGGGTTGGTTATACCGGCGGTGATGTGCCCAACGCTACCTACGGCAACCACGGAACCCACGCTGAAGCCATTGAAGTCATCTATGACCCCGACCAGGAGTCCTTTCGGGATCTGCTCGAGTTTTTCTTCCAGGTCCACGACCCGACGACGAAAAATCGCCAGGGCAACGATCGTGGATTGAGCTACCGCTCGGCCATCTATTACACCGACGACGGGCAAAAACAGATCGCCGAAGATACGATCGCCGACGTCAACGCCTCGGGTCTATGGCCCGGTGACGTCGTGACCGAAGTCGAACCGGAAGGCC
>JBAWHK010000210.1:0-2521 GCA_049593795.1 Solirubrobacterales bacterium | reverse complement strand
TAAGTCCAGACTGCGACCGCCGTTCCGTCGGGACCGATAGCCAGTTGGGGGTCGAAAGCATCCTGGCCGGACCCTGAGATGTTGATCCTTCCACCGAACGACCCGCCAGGTGGCCGGGTTGCTGCCTGGACGATGTTGAAGGTGCCGTTGAAGCGGTGCCAGACAGCGGTCGCAGTTCCGTCGGGGCCGATCGCGACCCGGGGGTAGAGAGCATCCCCGCCCGTCACCGAGAGGTCGGCCGGGGCACTGAAGGTGCCACCGGGGGGACGGGTCGCGGACTGGATGATCGAGTAGGTGCCATTGCTGCGGTACCAGATGACGGTCGCGGTTCCGTCAGGGCCGATCGCGATCTGTTGGCCTTCGGCGTCCTGACCGGCAGCCGAAAGATCGACCGGGGCACCGAAAGACCCGCCCGGCGGGCGGGTTGCAGCCTGGATGATGTAGTTGGAGCCGTCGGAGCCGCGCCAGACGACGGTCGCGGTTCCGTCGGGGCCAATCGCGACCTGTGGGCGTTCGGCATCCTCACCAGTTGCCGAAAGGTCGGCCGTAGTGCCGAAGGACCCGCCGGGCGGACGCACTGCGGCCTGGATGATGGATTCGGAACCGTTGCTTCCTTGCCAGACAGCGATAGTCGTTCCGTCGGGGCCGGTCGCGACTTGGGGATTGCGACCCTCGAAACTGGTCGCTGAGAGGTCAGTCGCCGGCAGGGCCCAGGAACCCTGAGGCGCGGCGTGGCTGAGACCCTGGGTGAATGCAAGCGCGCAGATGGCGAAAAGTGAAACAAACAGGAGCCCTGTGACAATCCGGTATTTCCGGTGATCGGCAGATCGTGTGTGATCAGAGGTGCTCAGCATGAATCTCCTTTTTCTTGACCCGGACTCCGTTCTGCCGGTGCCTCGCTCGAATGTTTGAGGGATCACCATACCGGCAGGGAGCGAGAATGTTGTGAATATCTGCTCCCGGAACATCGCGCGAATATTCGGGCAAACGCCCCACTGATCCCGTCGCACAGACGCGTCAGGCGAATGGTTGAGGTGGCCGTCGTGTCATAGCCTGATGTTGTGAGCAAGAGGCCGAGCCGAAAGCAGCGATACGCCCGCCGGCGAAAGCGGCGAATGGATCGAGTCGAACATGACCTGAGCGACGCCCAGTGGACAGAACTCAAAGAGGCTTGGGGCGGCTGCGCATACTGTGGCAGTGAAAAAGACGAGTTGCAGCGTGATTGCATGTTGCCAATTTCGCGTGGTGGCCGTTACACCGTTGACAATGTCATTCCCGCATGTCGCTCCTGCAACGCAAGCAAATGCAACCATGAGGTCACAACATGGATGCGACGCAAGCGTCTTGACGAGCGGGCCTTTCTGACGCGTCACCTCAAAATCCAAAAGGACCTATCGTCCGCGTAGCTCGCGGTATGCTCGAAGCGTGTCGAAGGAATTCAGCCAGGGTCGGGTGATCTGGGAGCGGACGATCGACTGGGGCCTCCAGGCGAAGCGGCGTCGACAGTTCGTCCGGTTCTTTGTCGGGCCGGCCTTACTCGCGCTGCTGATCGCTTTGGTTTTCGGTGGGATATGGGCGATGCTCGGCGTGCTGATCGTGGCGCTCCTTGCGGGGCTTCTGGTCGGAACCTGGATCGAGCTCCGCAACCTGAACCGGAGACGGTTTCGCACCCTGCGGGTGATCGACGGAGAGCTGGTTCTCGACAACGTCAGGCAGCGGGTGCCGATCCGGCAGGTCCAGCGGTTCACGACCCAGATGATGGAGATCGGGTCGGCTACCTACGCTGGCGGGACGACGGTCGACAGTTCGATCGCGGCAGGCGGGGCACGCTTTCTGATCAAGCTCGACGAGATCCGCCGTGGCAGGCTCACGGACACAAGCCACGACTGGATCGAATTCAAGTGGCCGTTGATGACTCCCGATCAGCTCGAAGAAGTCCGCGCTGCAATCGAACAAGAATTGCCGGTGGCCTGGACGGATCCGGAAGAATTCATGGCCAAGGTTGAGGACGAGTCGGCAACGTCCCGCTCGAGGAGCCAGAGAAGCGCTGACGGAGAACCCCCAGTGCCACATTCCTAACGGTCCCCCTTCTATCGGGGCGATTGGTTCAAATTGGGGCTCATGTGGCTCTACTCCTTACTTTAAACTATTTCGTTCGCACTACAGTTCGCACTACCCGCAGGGGTCTCGTCGAAGGCGATACGGGTTTTCTCGCTGGCGACACACTTCGCAGCGATCTAAGTCGAACTGAATCTAGCCGAGTCGATGCTCTACGTCTAGCGCCTTCAGCAGTCAGCATTCATTCCTGAAGGAGATGAGCGTCGGGCCGCCGACCGATTTACGATCTTTCCGTCAAGACCCACCCTCACACTTTGGGGGTCAACCGAACCCGGGGCAGACCCTCTGTTCGAACTGCCTTCCCCGCGATTATCCTTGAATAGTGGACCAACCTGGCGACAAGATCAAGCTTAGTTCAGCCAGAAGAGTTTGGTTCGAATCCATTTGGAGATCAGCTTGGGAG
>JBAWHK010000209.1:0-3347 GCA_049593795.1 Solirubrobacterales bacterium | reverse complement strand
CGACACGGCGGACTTCAATGTCGCCAATCTGACCAAACCGGCCAGCCCCTATTGGACCGAAGACCAAAAGGTTTCCTTTTGGAATGCCTTTGGCACCCCGAATGAAAACAGGGTGCTTGATCGGTGGAGGCTCGCGTCACCGCTCGTTTACGCAGGCAGGGGAGATCCGCGCTTCTTTTTCGTGGTCCCTGACCGGGCCCGGGAAAGGGTTCTTGGCGCCCGCCGCATGGCCCGCCGTCTCGGGCAGGATCACGGCGCGACGATCCGTGAAGTGTCGAAGACCCACCGTCAGGTCAACCGGCATTTCGGGGTTCCAGCGGGGCGCGGCATGACCGTCAGAGCGATGCGGTTCGCCCGTACCGCTACTTCTGGCGCGAGAGCTGGTTGATTGGGTATGGAACCGGGGGCGCAGCCAAGGAGTCGGACGTTCATTGCCGTCCTTGCTGCGCTGCTCACGTTCGGTGCCCTGTTTGCCGTGTCAGCGGACGCATTCGTAGTCGAGAAGGACATCGTCTACCACT
The DNA here is from genome assembly GCA_049593795.1 of Solirubrobacterales bacterium. Classification (GTDB taxonomy): domain Bacteria; phylum Actinomycetota; class Thermoleophilia; order Solirubrobacterales; family 70-9; genus 67-14. The sequence continues at coordinate 2,826 of JBAWHK010000209.1, read as the reverse complement.
CTGGGGCAGAAGGCAGCCCGGACTTGAAGAAGCTCGACGTCTACCGCCCGGATGATGCCCGGCGGGGCGACCTGCGGCCAGTAGTTGTCTATGTCCATGGCGGTGCCTGGATGAACGGCGACAAATCGAACCGGATGGAATACAAGCCGGATCTGTTCACCAGTGCCGGCTACGTTTTCGTCAGCGTCAACTACCGGCTCTCCCCTGAGGTCACGTCCACCGATCCGGATCAGTTCGATCCTGGCCGTCTGCGCTTTCCGGAACATCCAGGGGATGTCGCTGAATCCATTGCCTGGGTAAGCCGGAACATCGGGGCACGTGGCGGCGACCCTGACGCAATCATGCTGCTCGGTCATTCGGCTGGCGCCCATCTGGTTTCGCTCGTTGCCACCAACCCGGTCTATCTGGACAACCGTGGTGCGTCTGCGGAGCAGGTGCTGGGTGTCGTTTCGCTGGATGCGGGGGCCTTGAACGTCGCCGAGTCCGCAATTCAGGCGGGGGCACAGCCGACCGTCAACAATCTGCTCATCTGGAACGCTTTCGGGACTCCTGCCGAGAACGCGCTGCGCGGCGACTGGGTGGATGCGTCGCCCGTCAACTGGGCTGATTCAAGCGATCCACGGCACCTGCTGGTCACCCAGGCGGATCGTCTTCTCCGAGTACATGACAACCGTTTGATGGCTGGGGCTCTGGGTCAGGATCCGCTTGGTGTATTCGAATCACCCCTCGATCACGAGGGGATCAATACGGTGCTGGGCGACCCCGTCGACACGACCGGGGAAACCGCCGCAGTCATGGGATTCATCGCCGACCGGCGTGCCGGGAGGATCAACCCGGCTATCGCCATCAGGAAACGACCAGCCAAGAAGGTCAGAATCGGTAGCCGGGCAAAGAAACGCAAGGTTGTTTTCAAGTTCACCGCCCGCGGCGTCGCGGCCGGAATCCAGTGCCGGCTTGACCGGGCGAAATTCTCGCGGTGCAGTTCCCCACATTCCTTCCGGGTAAAGCCGGGCGGTCATACCTTCAGGCTGCGTTCGCTCTATCCAAGTGGACGGCCAGGCAAGGTGAAGGTCGTGAAGTTCAAGGTGGTTCGGAACAAACGGCACCACCGACGTTGAAAGCTCCCGGCAGAGAATCACGCGACGCGCCACTCCCGCCTGGATGACCCGGCCGCGTTAGCATCCGGCCATACGGTCAATCGAGGTTGAGGAGACACATGAGCGAGCAGCAGACCAAGTTCATCCTTCCGGAATCAGCGATCCCCACCAGCTGGGTGAACATCCTTCCTGATCTGCCAGGACCGCCACTGCCGCCGCTCAGTCCCGCCACCGGTCAGCCCGCGGGCCCCGATGATCTTTCAGCGATCTTTCCGATGGACCTGATTGGCCAGGAAATGTCGGGTGAGCGTGACATCGAGATCCCGGAAGAAGTTCGTGAGGCCTACAAGATGTGGCGCCCGACTCCGATGATTCGTGCCCGCCGCCTCGAGAAGGCCCTTGACACTCCGGCCCACATCTATTTCAAGTACGAAGGGACTTCTCCGGCCGGGTCGCACAAGTTGAACTCAGCCGTCCCACAGGCGTATTACAACCGGGAGGCCGGAACCAGAAAGCTGATCACCGAGACCGGCGCCGGCCAGTGGGGTTCGGCCCTGTCAATGGCCTGCCAGATGTTCGGGATCGAATGCGAAGTGTTCATGGTCGGGGTTTCCTACGACCAGAAGCCCTACCGCCGGGCGATGATCGAGACTTGGGGCGGCACGGTCCACCGCAGCCCGTCCGACCTGACCGAAGCGGGACGGTCACAGGCTGATCATCCTTCCGGCAGCCTCGGGATTGCGATCTCGGAGGCGGTGGAAATTGCCGCGTCTTCCGACGACGCCAATTACGCGCTGGGCTCCGTCCTGAACCACGTATGCCTGCACCAGACCGTGATCGGCCAGGAGGCAATCGCGGCGATGGACATGGCTGGCGAATACCCGGATGTCGTGGTCGGTTGTGTCGGTGGCGGATCGAACTTCGCCGGGCTGATTTATCCGTTCATCCGCGAGAACCTGGAGAACGGACGGGATACCCGTTTCGTCGGAGCCGAGCCGACTGCCTGCCCGACCCTGACCAAGGGCGTCTACGCATACGACTATGGAGACACCGTCGGCATGACCCCGTTGATGCCGATGTACACGCTCGGTCACGATTTCGTGCCGCCACCGGTCCATTCGGGAGGCCTGCGCTACCACGGCATGGCTCCCAGCCTCTGTGCCTTTGTCAAATCAGACATGGTTGAGGCAACCGCTGTTCCGCAGCAGGCCGCCTTCGAAGCAGCGGTCCAGTTTGCCCGGGCCGAAGGAATCATTCCCGGGCCCGAACCGGCCCACGCGATCCGCGCCGGAATCGAGGAGGCCCTTGATGCGAAACAGGCGGGTGAAGAACGGGTGATCTTGATCGGTGTTTCCGGACACGGCCATCTCGATATGGCGGCATACAGTGCGTTCCTGGCCGGGGATCTGGAAGACCTCGAGCTTTCCCAGGACGAACTTGACGCTGCGATCGACCGGCTGCCGGAAGCACCCGCAATCGCCTGAGCGACCAGTTCGATCAGGCGGTTAGTGCCTGCCGGACGGACTCGGGAACGGGTCGGGACTCGGTCGAGTCCGAGGTCACGCAGACATGGGTGAGGCTGGCGGTGGCGATTTCGTCATCGCCGAGCTTCATCGCTACTTCGGTGACCATCGATTTGTTGCCGATGTGGGTGACCGTCGAAACCAGGTCGACCTCATCGTCGAAACGAAGCGGTTTGAAATAACGGAGGTTGGCCTCGACCACTGCC
>JBAWHK010000208.1:0-11559 GCA_049593795.1 Solirubrobacterales bacterium | reverse complement strand
TTCTGGCATCACTACAACTTCCCGCCGTTCTCGGTGGGCGAGGCCGGCTTCATGCGCGGCCCGAAGCGCCGCGACATCGGCCACGGAGCGCTCGCCGAGCGTGCCCTCGCACCGAGTGTCCCGGACCAGGAAGAATTCCCGTACGTGATCCGCGCGGTCTCCGAGACGCTCGAATCGAACGGTTCCTCTTCGATGGGTTCGGTCTGCGCCTCATCAATGGCCATGCAGGCTGCCGGTGTCCCGGTAACCGCACCGGTCGCTGGTGTTGCCATGGGCCTGATCAAGGAAGGTGACGATTACATCGTCCTGACCGACATCGCCGGAGTCGAAGATCACCTCGGTGACATGGACTTCAAGGTCGCTGGCTCCGCGGACGGCATCAACGCCCTCCAGATGGACATCAAGATCACCGGAGTCACCTTCGAGATCCTGACCGACGCCCTGGAACAGGCCCGCAAGGGTCGGCTCTTCATCCTCGACAAGATGGCCGAAGCGATCAGCGGACCGCGCGAGGAAATGTCTCCTCACGCACCCCGGATCGAATCGATCAAGATCGATCAGGAGAAGATCGGTGCTGTCATCGGCAAGGGTGGCGAAACCATTCGCTCCCTCTGCGAAGAGTTCGAAGCCGACATCGACGTCGAAGACGACGGCACGATCCGGATCTACGCACCGACCGGAACCCAGGTTCAGGAATGTGTCGCCCGCATTGAGGGCATGACCCGCGAAGCCGAGATCGGTGACCGTTACCCGGCCGCCAAGGTCGTCAAGACAACCACCTTCGGCGCATTCGTCGAACTGACCAAGGGCACCGACGGATTGCTTCACATCTCCAACGTCAAGCCCGGTGGCCGTGTCGAGACAGTCGAAGAGGTACTCGAGGCCGGACAGGTAATCGATGTAACCGTCGGCGAAGTCGACAAGGAACGTGGCCGGATTGGCCTGCGCATGACCGACGACCCGCAGATTGCCGGGAAGTCCAAGGAAGAAATCGCAGCACTCTCCGCCAACAAGGGCGGCGGAGGCGGTGGCCGTGGAGGCGACCGCGAAGGTGGACGCCGTCGTCGCGACCGTGGCGACCGGGATTCACGCAACTAAATGACCGATACGGCTCGGATCACAGAGACCGCTTCCGGCATCCGGGTAATCACCGAGGTAGTTCCCTCGGTGCGCTCGGTTGCCCTCGGGCTTTGGACCCGAACCGGATCACGTGACGAGACCCCCGCGCAGGCGGGGGTCTCTCACTTTCTTGAACACCTCCTGTTCAAGGGAACCCCGAACTACTCCGCGATCGAGATCTCGGAGCGTTTCGACGGCCTGGGGGCATCGTTCAACGCCGCCACCGGCAAAGAAACGACCCATCTCCATGCCCGTTTCCTCGACGAGCACACCGATGATGTCTTCAGTCTGCTCGGCGAGATGATGTTCGAATCGACCTTTCCGGACATTGATTCCGAGCGTGATGTGGTGCTCGAGGAAATCGCGATGTATGAAGACGAACCTTCAGATCGGGTTCACGACTACCTGTCGGACGCGATTTTCGGCGACACGCCGCTGGGCCGCCGCATTCTTGGCAGCGCCGACGTGATTGCCAACATTCCGGTTCCGGACATCGCCGAGTACCACCGGCAGCGTTATGCCGCCGGCAACATCGTTGTTGCTGCGGCAGGAAACGTCGACCATGAAGCGATGGTTGCCCTGGCCGAGCAGCTGAACCCGGCAACCACCGGCAACGTCGCTGACATCGAGACCCAGGTTCCGTCGTCCACCGGCAGCTGCGAATTCGCGGTAAAGGACACCGAGCAGTACCACGTCTGTTTTGGGGCACCGGGGATCAACCGCGCCGATGACCGCCGTTACGCAATGGCGGTGCTCGACTCCATTTTTGGCGGTTCCAGTTCATCCCGGCTGTTCCGTGAAGTCCGCGAGAACCGCGGGCTGGCTTACTCGGTCGGCAGCTACTCCGAGCAGTTCACCGATACCGGGGTCGCCGCCATTTACGTCGGTACCCGTGAAGACAACATCGAGGAAGCCTGCGAAGTCATCGGCAATGAGCTTGAGACGATCCGGACCGAGCCGGTCAGCGCTGACGAGCTCAGCCGGGCCAAGGAACACGTCAAAGGACGCCTCGTCCTTTCCGGCGAGTCCAGTGCCGCCCGCATGTCAAGGATCGCCCGTTCGGCACTTCATGACCTGCCGTTGCTGTCAATCGACGAGATGCTGGCCGAAGTTGATGCGGTTACGGTCGATGACCTTTCCGGGCTGGCCAGCGAACTTTACGACCGGGAGAGTCTTTCGACCGCATGCGTCGGCCGGGACGAAGACAGGTTCCGCGCAGCCGTCGCACCCGTAACCGGGGCCGTGGCAGCGTGATCCGGGTTGGTGTAGCCGGTGCTGCCGGTCGGATGGGTTCGACCGTCTGCGGAGCTGTAGAGGAGGCCGACGGGATGGAACTGGCCGGTCGGGCCGATCCGTCACTGGGCGTCACCCTCGAGGAAATCCTCGGAGACGTTGATGTCGTCGTTGAGTTCAGCACCCCGGATACCTCGCTGCAGAATGCGATCACCTGCCTCAAGGCGGGGGTTCACGTGGTGGTGGGGGCAACCGGTTTCGATCTCGACCGGCTGAAAGATGCCGCCGAAAGCAGCGGAACCGGCGCCAACTGTTTCGTCGCACCGAACTTCGCCATCGGGGCCGTATTGCTGATGACCCTCTCGCAGCAGGTAGCGAAACACATGCCGGAGTGCGAGATCATCGAACTTCACCACGATCGCAAGCTGGATGCGCCCTCGGGCACCGCAAAGCGGACGGAAGAGCTGATTGACGCAGCCGGTGGCAACGTCCACCAGCCGATCCACTCGGTCCGGCTGCCCGGCCTGGTTGCGCATCAGGAAGTGCTGTTCGGAGGGGAGGGGCAGACCCTCTCGATCCGTCACGACAGCATCGACCGCTCATCGTTCATGCCCGGTGTTGTCCTGTCAGTCCGTAACGTCGGCCAGCTCGAAGACCGTTTCACGGTCGGATTGGAGAAGCTCCTCAATGGATGAAGAAATCAGGGGACTGGATGCGACCGCGCAGGCAGGTCTGATCGCCAGCGGCGAAATGAGCCCGGCCGAACTGCTTGAGATCGCGGTAGCCCAGGCCAACGCGGTCAATCCGGAGATCAACGCGATCATTCATCCGGACTACGAAAATGCGCGAGCGGTTGCCGGGTCGGACCTGCCGACAGGGCCGTTCACGGGCGTGCCGTTCATCTTCAAGGACCTCGGGGCCGGCCTCGCCGGGCAGCCTTTCCACATGGGTAATCGTCTGCTCAAGGAGATCGATTTCCGGGTTCCGTTCGATACCCATCTGGGTGCCCGTTTCCGTGATGCCGGGCTGGTCACGATGGGCCGCGCAAATACGCCCGAGTTCGGCATCCTGCCGACAACCGAACCGGTTGCTTACGGCGCATCGAAGAACCCCTGGGACACCACCCGGTCGACCGGAGGTTCAAGTGGTGGATCCGCGGCTGCGGTCGCGGCCGGCATCGTGCCGATGGCCCACGCGTCAGACGGGGGCGGCTCGATTCGCATTCCGGCGAGTGCCAACGGCCTGTTCGGCCTGAAGGCCAGCCGGGCACGGATATCGCAGGCCCCGTTGAACGGGGACACGATGTCCGGGCTCACAACCGAACTCGTAGTGAGCAAATCGGTTCGCGACACGGCGACCATGCTCGACTGGGTTCATGGCCCGGTCGCCGGCGACCCGTACGGCTGCCCGGAGCCTGAGCATCCCTATACGGAAGACCTGAAAATCGAACCGGGCGATCTGCGCATCGGCCTGCTGACCCAGCCGATGACCGGTGGTGCGCTGGACCCGGAGATCGTTGCTGCGGCACGCAATGCCGGCCTGAAGCTGGAAGCCCTCGGGCACGAGGTGTCCGAACCGGAAATGCCAACCGCCGACAACGGCGATGAGCTCTACGAAACTTTCATCACCCGCTGGGCCGCGGGCATGAGCCAGACAGTGTCAGTGCTCGGCGCGATTGCCGGCCGCGACCTGACCGCCGACGACGTCGAGCCACTGACCTGGGCGTTGACCCAGCGTGGCCGCGAAGAAAGCGGCGCGAAATACCTCGGGGCGATCCAGCAGCATCAGGTGATGGCCCGCATGATCGCGAGCCTTTACCGCAGCGAGCTCAACCCCGGCGGTTTTGACCTGCTGATGACCCCGACCCTGGCCACGGTGCCGCCCAAGCTCGGCTTTTTCGACGACTCCGGGGCTGACCCGATGGACGCAATGCTGAGGGCGCGAGATTTCGCCAACTTCACCGGCGCATTCAACGCGACTGGCCAGCCGGCGATTTCGGTTCCGCTCGAGGTGAGTGAAGAGGGGATGCCGATCGGAATTCAGTTGATCGCGCCGATCTGGCGGGAGGATCTGTTGATCCGGGTTGGTGCCCAGCTTGAGCGGGCCCATCCGTGGGCGGAACGCCGAGCACCCGCTTTCACCGTTCAGTAATGGAATAAGGTGATCTGGTGAGTGAGATTCAAGGAGTAATCACGGCAATGGCCACCGTTTTCGACCCCGATGGCGAGGTCGATCTGGTCAGAACACGAAAGCTGGCGCGATATCTGGTCGAGCATGGCTCTCATGGCCTGGTGGTGTCCGGCACCACCGGCGAGTCGCCAACCCTCGAAGACGACGAGAAGCTGGCGCTGCTGACCGAGGTCCTGGCGGAGGTCGGCGACGAATCCACAGTGATCTTCGGCAGCGGGTCGAATGACACGCGTCATTCGGTCGAACTGACCAAGGCCGGAGCCCAGGCCGGCGCCCACGCCAGCCTGATCGCCACCCCGTATTACAACCTGCCGAACCGGGCCGGAATAATCGGTCACTTCGAAACGGTCGCGGCGGCCGACCCGGACCTTCCGATGGTTCTCTACAACGTGCCTACCCGGACCGCCCTGAACATGCCGGTTGAACTTCTGGCCGAACTGGGCGAAATTCCGAACGTGGTTGCGGTCAAACAGGCCAACGACGACGATCTCGGGCCGATTCCCGGGCTCGACCTGCTGGCTGGCAACGACGGCGGTTTCATGTCGGCGCTTTCACACGGCGGAACGGGCGGCATTCTCGTTGCTTCACACATGGTGGGCAACGGCATGCGGCAGATCTGGGACCTTTTTCAGGCAGGAGACGTAGCGGGTGCCCAGGCACTCGACGATGCGCTCAGGCCGGCTTACGCCGCGATGGGCGTCACCACCAATCCGATTCCGGTCAAGGCCGCACTCGAGATCGCCGGCATCGTTCCGGCGACCATGCGCCTGCCGATGGTCGAAGCGACCAATGATGAGAAAGAAGAAATCAGAACTTTGCTGCAGCAATCCGGAGTTAATTTCAATGAAAGCGTTTCCCTGTGAGTAAGCACGACAAGATCAGGATCCTGCCCCTGGGCGGCCTGGGGGAAATCGGCAAGAACATGACCGTGGTCGAGTACCGCGGCAAGATCGTGGTGATCGACACCGGTCTGATGTTCCCGACGCCGGAGATGCTCGGTATCGATCTCGTCCTGCCCGACTTTTCATATCTGCGCGGCCGGGCCGATGACATCGAAGCAGTCGTGCTCACCCACGGTCACGAAGATCACGTTGGCGCCTTGCCCTATTTCCTGCGGGAGGTCGGTTTTCCCAAGGTGATTTACGGCGGCATGCTGACTGTCGGCATGGTCAGGTCCAAGCTCGACGAGCACAAGCTCGGCAGTGCCCCCCTGACTGAACTGCCAGCCGGTCAGAAGGTCACGGCGGGTCCGTTCGGCATCGAACTGGTCCACCTTTCGCATTCGATCCCTGACATGCGCGGCGTGATCCTCGATACGGATCTGGGCAAGGTGTTCTTCACCGGTGATTACAAGTTCGACCAGACCCCGGTTGATGGCCGTCCGGCGGACGTTTCGCGTCTCGCCGAACTGGGCCGCGACGGGTTGCTGCTGCTCGCTGGCGATTCAACCAACGCTGATCGCCCCGGGGTTTCACCGTCGGAGTCAAGTGTCGGCCCGGCCCTGCTCGAAACTTTCTCCCGCTGCAAGGGACGCATCGTCGTCACTTCCTTCGCTTCGAACATCCACCGTGTCCAGCAGGTGATCGATGCCGCCGTGGCTCTCGACCGCAAGGTTGCCCTGGTTGGCCGTTCGATGCGCAAGAACTTCAACATCGCTTCCAACCTGGGGATCGCTAACGCGCCCGCCGGGGTGCTGATCCAGCCGCGCGACATCGAGGATTTCCCTGACGAAAGGGTGGTGGTCATGTCGACCGGATCCCAGGGCGAACCGTTCTCGGCGCTGCGCCGCATGGCTAACAACGACCATCGCGACATGGAACTCCATTCCGGCGACACCGTCGTTTTCTCGGCTTCACCGGTGCCTGGCAATGAGCGTGCGGTCAACGAGACAATCGACCGCATTTACGAAATCGGCGCTTCGGTGATTACTGCCAAAACCGCACCGATCCACGCTTCCGGCCACGGATTCCGGGAAGAGATCAAGATGATGCTCAACCTGACCCAGCCGAAGTACGTTCTGCCGGTCCACGGTGATTATCAGCGGATCCGCCTTCATGCCGCACTGGCCGAATCGGTCGGCGTGCCGCCGGAGAACATCTTCAAGGGCCGTAATGGTCTGCCGCTGGAGATCGGGCCCGATGGAGCCGGTTTCGCGGAGGAAGAGAAGTCCGGTGTCATTTACGTCGACGGAATCGAACTCGCCGATCCGGAAGACGCTTCCCTGCGTGACCGCAAGACGATTTCCGCCGACGGCATCTTCATCGTCATTTCGACGATCGCGAGCGACAACGGTGACGTGGTCGCTGATCCTGAGGTGATTCTCAGGGGTGTCGGGGCGCTCGACAACGAAGTTGAGTTCACCGATGAGATCAAGGACATGGTTGAGGACTCCCTGGAGAAGAAGGCCAAGTCCGGGATCCGCAACGTGGATCTGATCCAGGCCGACCTCCATGACGAACTGGCCAAGTTCATCCACAAGAGGTTGAAGCGCCGCCCGATGGTCGTGCCGGTGATCATCGAAGTCTGAGCAGCGGCAGGATTTTCCACCTGCCCCCGGGCAACTGGGTCGGTTGAGGCCCCACAAGGGGCAAAAGCCGACCCGGGTGCTGAAAGCTGCGTGGGAGTGCGGGTCGACCTTTTCTGCGAGCCGGCCTGTTAACAACAAAACCGCCAGACCAAGGGGGAGGGGTGGCCTGACGGTTGTTGTTGTTTTGAAAAAGTGAACCCGCCGGGTTGTCTGGGGGAGATTCCCGGCGGGTCCATGTGTCTCGTCCGCTTAGAAAGATAGGTCGGGGCCATAAAAAGCCTCTAAAGCTCTCCTAACGGTTTCCTTGAGGTTCATCAGAGCTGGGCCGAACGGCAGGGATGTCAACGGTGAATCTGGCTCCACCACTGGGAGAATCACCAACTGTGGCGGTTCCTCCATGGCTCTGGGAGATCGTCGAAACTATGGCCAGGCCGAGACCAGTGCCGTTTGAGGAGGCGCGGTCTCCGGGACCGGTGTTGCGCACGAAACGGTCAAAGATCTGCGGCCGCACATCAGCCGGAATTCCCGGGCCGTCATCGGACACCGTGAGCACCGCCCGCCGGCCGTCATCGCTCGCCTCGACGGCAACGACGATGGTTGAGCCCTTCGGGGTGTGCCGGACCGCATTGTCAACCAGGTTGAGCACCACCCGATGGAGATCGTCAGCCGAGCCGTTCACCAGCACATCGCCGGGAGCCTCAAGTTCGATGCGATGGTCTTCCGACAGCGGGGTGACTTCATCCACGGCATTCGCGGCGATCTCGGAAAGGCTGAAGTCGGTTTTCGCCTGGGTCATGCCCGAATCCGCCCGGGCGAGGATCTGAAGGTCGGCCACCAGCCGTTTCATCCGGTTGGAAGAACGAAGGGCGGATTCGACGCTTTCGAGTTCCAGTTCGCGGTCCTTGTCCTTGAGCGAATGCTCCAGCAGTTCGAGATTGGCGAGCACGCTTGTGAGGGGGGTGCGCAATTCGTGTGACGCATCGGCAACGAACTCCCGCTGACGGTCGAGGGACCGCTCCCTCTCCGACCGGGCGAGGGAAAGTTCGTGGAGCATTTCGTTGAAAGTCCGGGTCAGTTCCGAGACTTCGTCGTCCGGCACTGGATCGTCAAGGGTCACCGATGTGTCCCTGGTACGGGCTATTTCGCCAGCGGCCGAAGTCAGTCGGGAGATCGGCCTCATTGCCCTTCGCGAAAGCACAACGCCAGCCAGCGCAGCGAGAAGGGTGGCGCCGAGCGTGCCGGCCAGGACAGAGACCCAGATTCGGTTTACCGAGTTCTGGAGCCGGTCAATTGGCCGTCCAACCCGGACGAATCCGATCACGCTGCCGCTGCCGGGCGACAGTTCGTAAGGCACCGAAGCGACCTGATACTGGCCGACTTCAAGCACGCTGTTGTTGTAAACGGGGGCTCCGAGCACCGAAGAGTTCTTCGAGCTGATCGAAATCGGGGTGGCGCTCACCAGCAGCTGAACGTCGGCGGGACCGCCGGCATTGTCCACATATGGCTGAATCGCGTCCTGCAGCGCGTAGCCCGGGGTCACGAAGCCAACTTCCCGGACGTCATTTACCAGTTCGTTCGCGGCCGATTCGGTGTCAGCCGCGAAGTTCTCGCGCAGTTGCTGCGTGGTGAGCTGCCCCACCACGAAACCGAAAGCGACCAGGATCACGAAAGTGAGCCCGGATGAAACCGCCGCGAGTTTCCAGCGGATAGGCCAGCGTGAAGGCCATGCCCTGGATCCACGCAGACGTGACAGCAGGGCCATGCTCAGGCCTTGATCACGTAGCCGGCTCCGCGCTTGGTGTGGAGGATGCGGGGTTCCCCACCTTCCTCGAGCTTCCGGCGGAGGTTGGAGATGAAGACGTCGATCGTGTTCGTCTCATCGAGCGGGTCGTATCCCCAGACCTCTTCCAGCAGGCGTTCCCTGGAAATCACCAGACGCTGGTTTCTCATCAGATATTCAAGGAGTTCGAACTCACGTTTTGTCAGTTCGACTTCGCGATCCCCACGCAGGGCTTCCTGGGAATCCGGGTTCAGCTTCAGGTCACCGACCGTGATCATGGCCGAGCCGCGAGGGGGGTGGCGGCGCAGCAGGGCGCGGATACGGGCAAGCAGTTCAGTGCGTTCGAACGGTTTGACCAGGTAGTCATCAGCGCCGCTGTCCAGCCCGGTAACCCGGTCATCGGTTTCGGCCCGGGCGGTAAGCATCAGGATCGGGACTTCGGAGGTTTCGCGAATCCGGGCGCAGACCTCAATGCCGTCCATCCCTGGCAATCCCAGGTCGAGCACCACCATGTCCGGCAGGAACTCCTTGCTCACCTCGAGGCCATCGGGCCCGTCGCCGCTGGCCCGCACTTCATAACCCTCCGCGCGGAGGGTCCTTCTGAGCACATCCACGATCTCGACATCATCTTCGATGATCAGGATGCGGCCTCCGGTTGAGTCGGCGTCATTCACCATGGGGCAATACTAAAGACCGGATCGGCTCCTTGGTCAGCCTTGAGGAAGCCTTTAGGGGAAGGGGACTTTGACTCGCTGTAGAAGGGGATCAGCATGTTCGTACGTTCATCCCGGCGCAATGACAAGAAGCGCCCGTCAAAGAGTGCCCGGAAGCCGAAGTCGAAACAGGAAGTCCTGAAGGTCAAGGAACCTCTCGACCAGCGACACCTTGACCTGATCGGTCTCGGTTGCGTGGCGCTCGGCATCTACCTCGTTTTCGTTCTCTATTTCGGCTGGGACGGCGGACGTCTCGGTTCCGGCATCCGGGACGGACTGCAGTACATGATCGGGCTTGCCGCATACGCGATTCCGGTCGCCCTGTTTGCAGTCGGTGCTGTCCTCATTTTCAAACCTTCCATGCCAAGTACCCGGCCGCTTCGTACCGGTGCGGCCTGCCTGCTCGCCGGCCTGCTGCTCGCGTTTGCCGCGGGAACCTTCGGGTTGGGCGGGGGCAGGGCGGACAACCTCAGCTACTTCGATCCCGGCTGGTTCCCTGAACATGGTGGAGTGATCGGCGAATCGATGTACTGGCTCCTCGCCACCCTTCTTCAGCCGTTCGGCGCCCACCTGGTGGCGACCTTTGCCCTGATAGCCGGCGTCCTGCTGCTCACCGGAACTACGGTCGCGGCATTCCTGACCCGCAGCGGCACCGCGATCAAGAAGGCCGGCGCAACTTCGGCCGAAGCAACCAGGGTTTTCTCGCGGGCCAACGTGATGTCGGATGAAGAGACGGTGGTCAGCCAGACCGCCGATGAAGATCAGACGCAGCACATCTTTGATCCGGTGACCGGTGAAATTGCCGCGGACTCACCGGCCAGCCCGCCATTCGAGGACGCGACCGCAGAGATCGAACTTCCGCAGCAGGAGCGTTCCCCGGTCGAAGTTGACATCTGGGCGGATGAAGGCGATGAGCCGACGATCTCCGGCAAAACCGAGAAACTCGAGCCGATCGAGATATTTGCCGGAGCGAATTCGGCCGGCACGCCTGTGGCCGAGCCGGAAACCGCCGATGGCGGCTTCGGCGGGGACTGGGGCGGTGATTCCGGAGATGATTCCGGTGAGCCTGACGTATTCACCGACGACTTCGACCAGGAACTGGCCGATCTCGAAGAAGAGTTTGATGTGCCGGAAGTTGAGCTGGAAGAGACCGAGGAGCGGGTGGTTGACCCCGCTGCGATCCGGGCGGCCGAGATCCAGGGCAAAAAGGTCGAGCAGCTCGAACTGACCCCGATGGGCGAGAAGCGTGGGGCCACCACCGCCAAGCAGGTCAGGTACCGGCCTCCAACCATGAAGATTCTTGACCGTGGATCCAAGGACACCGGTCCTGACCCGGTCGAACAGAAAGAACTCGCACGGAAGCTGGTCGAGACACTCGGTCATTTCGGTGTCGAAGCAAAAATCGTCGGTGTTGTTTCCGGTCCGCACGTGTCCCGTTTCGAACTCCAGCTCGCACCTGGCACCAAAGTGAAGAAGGTTTCGGAGCTTTCGAACGATCTGGCTTACGCACTGGCATCGACCGATATCCGCATCCTGGCCCCGATTCCCGGCAAGCAGGCGGTGGGGGTAGAAGTGCCAAATTCGAGCCGGAACATGGTCAAGCTGGGCGACATCTACTCGAAGCCTTCCGAGAAGGCTTCGCCACTGGTCGCCTGGCTGGGCAAAGGCATCGATGGCAAATCGGTCTGTACCGATCTCGCAACGATGCCTCATGTCCTTGTTGCCGGCACCACCGGTTCAGGCAAGTCGGGCTGCGTCAACGCGATTCTTTCTTCGATCCTGATGCACTCGTCGCCGAATGACGTGCGCCTCGTGCTGGTCGATCCGAAACAGGTTGAGCTCAACCACTACGAAGCGGTACCGCACCTCCTGACCCCGGTGGTGACCGCACCCAAGCTGGCGGCAAACGTACTGCAGAACCTGATTGCCGAAATGGAAACCCGTTACGGCCTGATGAAAAGCGTCAGGGCCCGCAACATCGCCGATTACAACAAGAT
>JBAWHK010000207.1:0-5381 GCA_049593795.1 Solirubrobacterales bacterium | reverse complement strand
AGAATTTCTTCGCAGGGCCGTTCGCCTACGTATCCGATGATTCCGCACATGACTGACCCGTAAGGCTAGTTGGTTACTCAGCCGAGGTCGGCTTTGACCAGATCGACGAGTTCCGAGCAGATGCTTTCAGCTTCGTCCTGGGTTGGTGCTTCGACCATCACCCGGACCAGTGGTTCGGTTCCCGACGCCCGCACCAGAACCCTGCCCTTTCCTTCCATTTCCTGATTGACGCGGTCGACCGCTTCCCAGACGGCGGTAGCGCCAGCGATGGCTCCCCGGTCGGCCACGGTCACGTTAACCAGGGTCTGGGGCAGCTTTCTCATCACCGAGGCCTCAGCGAGGTCGCGACCAGCGAGGGCTTCGAGCACCATCAGCGAAGCGGCGATGCCGTCTCCGGTGGGGGCGTAATCGGTCGAGATGATGTGTCCCGACTGTTCACCACCAAGGGTCCAGCCAGTGTTGCGCAGCGCCTCGAGCACATAGCGGTCACCAACGTTGGTCACCTCTACCTCAACCCCGGCATCTTTCATCGCGTTGTGAAACCCGTAATTGGTCATCACCGTCACGGCCACGCCACCGTTGAGAGTGCCAATCGATTTGCGATGGGCAGCGATCAGACTGATCAGTTCGTCCCCGTCGTGCATCACTCCCTGACCATCGACTGCCAGCATGCGATCGCCGTCCCCGTCGAAGGCAAAACCGATGGTGGCATCCGTTTCCGCTACGCGGCGGCCCAGCGGGCCAAGATCGGTCGATCCGCAATCGCGGTTGATGTTGCGGCCGTCGGGCTGATTGGCCATCAGGTCTACTTCCGCTCCGAGCTGCGTGTAAATCTCTTTTGCCACCCGGTAGGTCGCGCCGTGGGCGCAGTCAAGCACCACTTTGAGCCCGCTCAGGTCAAGCCGGAAGGCTTCCCGAAGGCCACGCAGATAATCCTGCTCGGCGGCCCGCAGTTCAGTGATTCGTCCCTGATGTTCGGCCGGCGGCAGCGGGTTGGCGATCAGCGCTTCCAGCCCGGCTTCGGTTTCGTCATCGAGCTTGCCGCCATCGCCCCCGAATAGCTTGATGCCGTTGTCCCAGTAAGGGTTGTGCGACGCCGAAACGACTGCGGCCATGTCGAGACCGTATTTGCGGCAGATCAAAGCTGCGGCCGGGGTTGGCAGCACACCGCCCAGCAGCACGTCGCCGCCGGCTTCGGTGATTCCGGCCGCCAAAGCCGCTTCCAGCATCGGTCCGGATTCCCGCGTATCGCGGATGATCAGAACCTGCGGACGCTCTTTGCCGAGCGCAGCGGTACCCGCCCGGCCGATTGACAGGGCGAGTTCCGCAGTCAGATTTTCGCCGACCCGCCCCCGGACGCCGTCGGTGCCGAAGAGGGTTCGAGCCGAGGTAGCCAGGGCCCTAGCGCTTGGAGAACTGTGGCTTCTTACGAGCCTTCTTGAAGCCGGCCTTGCGACGTTCCTTGGCTCGTGCGTCACGAGTCAGGAAGCCGCGGCGCTTCAATTCACCGCGCAGCTCAGGATCGACTTCGAGCAGCGCCCGGGCGATTCCGTGACGGACCGCGCCAGCCTGGCCGCTGATGCCGCCGCCGTGAACACGGACGCGGATGTCGATTACCGATTCATAGCCTGTGGCTACGAGCGGCGAGTTGATGATCGTGCGGTGACGGGCACGCGGGAAATATTCTTCGAGATCGCGGTCGTTGACCGTGATCTTGCCTTCGCCACCGAGGACGATCACACGGGCGACGGAGCGCTTGCGCTTGCCGGTCGCGATGAAACGTGCGTCCTTGGCGATCTTGGCGGGTTCCGGCGGGGCTACCGGGGCATCTTCTTCTTCGTTGCCTTCAGCGGCTTCGAGCGCGGCGCGCTCTTCCTCTTCGGCTTCGAGACGGGCCCGCTCTTCGATGCTGAGCTCGGCTACCGGCTCAACTGAAATCGGTTCGAGGTCGGCACCGGGCGGCAAGTCTGACTTGGCTCCTTCGGCTACCACTACCTCTTCGACCACTTCGGTGACTTCGCCGTCTTCTACAACTGCTTCTTCAACGACGACTATCTCTTCAACCACTTCACCGTCTTCAGTGACGGTTTCGGTTTCCACGGCTTCAATTTCGACGGAGCCGTCCTCGGCAACCTCTTCGGTCACTTCGAGCTCGACGTCGACTTCTACTTCCTTTTCCTCTTCGCTCACTTCTTGATCTCCATCGGCTTCGGCTGCTGGGCGTGATTGTTGTGCTCAGGTCCGGCGTAAACCTTCAACTTGAGCAGCTGAGCCCGGCCAAGCTTGTTGCGCGGCATCATTCCCTTGACGGCCTTGCGGATTACTTCCTCCGGCTGCTTTTCCAGCATTTCGCCCAGGGTCCGGGACTTGATTCCGCCCGGGTAGCCACTGTGACGCCAATAGATCTTGGAGTTCATCTTGTCTCCAGTCACCTTGATCTTCTCCGCGTTGACCACGACGACGAAGTCACCGGTGTCAATGTGGGGGGTGTAGTCCGGCTTGCGCTTGCCGCGCAAGGCATCGGCGAGCTGGGTTGCGAGACGGCCCAGGGTCTGACCCTCGGCGTCTACGACATACCAGTCTCTCTGGCGTTTAGTGGGAGTGGCTACGTAAGTCTTCATGGTTTAGGGGCGCACGCCAGCAAGGTGCTGGGGAACGCGGCTTGGGGATAATACGGAATTGGAAGCAATAAGGCTTCCCAGTGGCCGGAAAGGGATCCAAGTCGGGTTCCCGCGCAGGTATTTAGCGGCCTCTGGCGGCGTCCGGCACGCCTCCCCGCCCGACTCGATCGGCCGCCAGGCAGTTCTGATCGTTCTTCGCCCGGCGCGCACCCGGCGTCCGACATTGACGAGTGTGATGGTTCACTCATATTCCACCGGTACTTTCCCTATACTCGCCCGAGTGCATAACTGCCGAACCGGCCGCGCCATACGCGACCGGGCGGAGGAACCAATTGGGAAGCATCATTCCCTGGGGCGAATCAAGGGCAAATCCTGCCTTGTAGCGCAACTCTTTCAGCGCGAGCCCGACAGCTAACTCCGCAGGCATGACCGAAAGAGCATTTGACCGGAATTCGCCCAAAGTTTTCAGGCCTCATCGCCATCCTGGCCCTGGTGGCCTTTGCTGCACCCGCAAACTCGAGTGCGGCGGTGTCCAGCGGCGGCGGCGGTTTCGTATTGCCCGAGCCTCCTGCGATCACCGACGTGATCTGTCTTTCCGGATGCACCCAGATGAGGACTTCATCGCCCGGCGGCAGCGTTCAGGTGACCGGCGTAAACCTCAACTCCGCGGCGAAGGTGAGTTTCGCCGGCAACGGCAAGCGCATCGAAGTCGAACCATCACTGGTTTCCGGCAACCGGGTTGAAGCGGTAGTGCCGGACGGTGCCCGCTCCGGCAAAGTCAAGGTGGTCAGCAGTGACGGAACGAAGTCGGACTTCTCACCCAAGAAGCTGAACATCGGTCCCGCCCAGACACTTTCGACGGGGGCCGCTCTCAAGGTCACCGACGCTTCCACCACCCCGAGGGTCGCTTACCAGTACGGGCAGAAGAAGCCGAAACTGAGTTTCGTCCTTGCTGGTGGCAAGACAACGAACGACTTGCGAATCGACATTGTCAGCAGTTCCGGTGAAATCGTTTTCAGCCGGTTCGTCAAAGGTGTTGCCAGCGGCTCAACCCAGACCGTTCGCTGGAACGGCAAGACGTCTTCCGGCAAGCTCGCCCGAAACGGCAGCTACCAGTTTGCGGTTCGTAGCGGTGACGGCACCGCAGCCAAGGTGTCAAAGAACATCGCAAAGGTCCAGCGCAAAGCCAAACGTGGCAAGGCGACCGATCCTTTCGGGTTCAGGTTTTACGGCTTTGTATTCCCCGTATCCCGAGGCTCCCACTATTACGGTGACGGTCTCGGCGCCGGGCGCGGACACCAGGGACAGGATGTCATGGCCAAGTGCGGCCTGCCCCTGATTGCCGCCCGGGCTGGCACCGTGTATTACAACGATTACCAGGCTGGCGGAGCGGGCAATTACGTGGTCATCAACGTCAAGGGCTCAGGCCAGAGCCATGTCTACATGCACCTCTCGTCCCGGTCACCCCTGAAGGTCGGATCCAGCGTGAAGACCGGGCAACGGGTCGGCACTCTCGGCACTACCGGGCGCAGCACCGCCTGCCATCTTCATTTCGAAATCTGGTCCCGTCCCGGCTGGTATCAGGGTGGCAGTCCGATCGATCCGACTACCCCGCTGAAGCGCTGGGACAGGTACAGCTGACCGTTTCGCCCTAAGGGTGAAGGTGCATGCTTTCTCCGTGTGGCCCCATCAGGGCGATCAGCTCGACCGGTTCTTCGACCACCCCGAACCAGTGCGGAGTGAGAGTTGAGAACTCGACTGCTTCGCCCGGGATCACGACGATTTCATCTTCTCCCAGGCAGAGTCTCATCCGGCCGCTGAGTACGTAGAACCAGTCGTTGCCGTCGTGGACCGGCAACTCCGCGGGGGGCTGGTTGCGGGCCGTTTCGATGTGAATCTTGAAGGCGTGCAGTCCGCCGGCTGGGCCACGTCTGGTCAGGGGCCACATCGTCAATCCGTCGAACTTGCGGGCTGCCCCGCGAACCCGGGGGTCGGGATGCCCGGGCTCATCAATCAGGTCGTTGGTGGTCACCCCCAGGGCCGCCGCCAGTGCCGGCAGATGATCGAGCGAGATCCTCCGTTTGCCTGACTCGAGCCGGCTCAGGGTAGAGACGTCAATCGAAGCGCGTCCGGCCACATCTTCGAGGGTTAGCCCTCCTTCCGTTCGAATCTGGCGCAAACGGCGGCGCACGCGGTCTTCAACTTTTTCGCCTTCGCAGGAATCCGGTTCTTTTGCCATATCAGCAAACTAACTTGACAGATATGCCTGACTCATGTCAAGTTGAGTCCATGAACGAAACCCTTGATTGCGCAGTAATCGGCGGTGGGGCCGCCGGGCTCAGCGCCGCCCTCGTGCTTGGGCGGGCCCGACGCCGCACCCTGGTCGTCGATGCCGGCCAGCAAAGCAACCGTGCTTCACACGGAGTCGGAGGACTGCTCGGCCATGACGGCCGTGACCCTTCCGAGCTGTACGAAATCGGACGGACCGAACTCGGTGCCTACCCGTCGGTCGAAATCATTGACGGCGAAGCGGTAAAGGCGAAACGTCTTGAAAGCGGCGAATTCGAAATCGCAATCGATGACGGCTCGGTCCACACGGCACGCCGGTTGATCCTCGCCACTGGCATGGAATACAGGGTCGATGACCTGCCCGGCCTGGATGAACTCTGGGGCAACTCGGTCTTCCACTGCCCGTTCTGCCACGGCTGGGAGGCCCGTGACGGAGCCCTCGCCATTCGCGGGAACGGAGATCAGGGGGTG
>JBAWHK010000206.1:0-2916 GCA_049593795.1 Solirubrobacterales bacterium | reverse complement strand
GGCACCGGGCGGCTCACTGTTCTCAGCCTTCTGTGGGCTGCTCGGATCGAGCACCCCGTTCACCCAGGAGCAGCTGAGTGGTCTCTACACGGACTTCGCGGATTACCTCGGCAAGTACGACGCCGCGGCCGACGCGATGCTTCCGGACGGGTTCATCCTGCCGGAAGATGTCGAACGGCTGAAGGAATCCGCCCGACAGTTTGCGGAAATCCGTCCCACAGCACCACTGCTGGTCGGCAACGCCAGGAACAAAGGCAACTTCGATCTGACCTGGGTTGGCACCGAAGCGCCCGACACGACGTTCGAAGTCCAGCGGGGTGACAGCTCAGGTTCCGACTGGACCGATGTCAGCCCGAACGTGGCCGACAGAACCGCTTCCTTCAGCAAGGAAACACAGGGCACGTTCAGCTACCGGGTCCGCAATACGACGATCCTGCCGGGCACGAACATCTCCGAACCACGCACGGTCGTGACTCCGTACTCAGAAGCGGTCACGGGAGTCAAGGTTGACCGTTCCGGTCCGAAGAAGCCGAAAGTCAAGATCAAGGGCAAGCGGTTCAAGAAGAACGGCAAAAAGGTGAAGAACACCTACCGCGGCAAAGTCCGGGTGAAGGTAATTGGCAAGCCGGATGTGAAACTGCCAGACGGAAGCGCCGGTGTCGGGCTCAAGAACAAGTCAGTCCCGAAGAAGAAGGTAATTAAGAAAAAGGGCAAGACCGTTCTGAAGATCAAGACCCGCGACAAGCTCGGCAACAAGTCGAAAACGGTTCGGGTCGTAATCAAGATCAAGAAGTGATGCTTCCGGTGTCCTGATCGAAGCCGGAGGAACGGCGGGACTAGGATTGGTGCATGGACGAACAGCAGGCAAAAGAACGCTGCGCCACCCTGGAGGCGGAGAGTCCCGATCGTGAAACCCACAGCTGGATACCGCGGGAGGGTGCTGACGGCACCTGGTCAATAGTGAAGCTCGCCGTCCCTTCGCCGAAGAAAACCGACACGATTACGACACAGTCCGGCGATGACCAGGGGATCAAGGATGATCCGCGACCGGCGATGGAGCAGAACGTGCCGCCCTGGGGCATGGGCCTGTAGATTCAGCTCTCTTTGAGCCGCTTCGCGTACAGACGGAACCCTGACAAAGAGTACGGCGCCAGCATGCTGGAGCTGTTCTACGACCTGGTGTTCGTTTTTGCGATCACGCAGGTCACCCACCTCCTGATCGACCATCTCACCTGGCTTGGCGTGCTCCAGTCAACGATCATTTTGCTTACGGTCTGGTGGGCCTGGCAGTTCACGACCTGGGCCACCAACGAGTTCGACCCTGAAGCGATTCCGATTCGGCTGTTGCTGATCGTGATAATGCTGGCCAGCCTGCTGATGTCGGTCGCCATCCCGGACGCCTTCGGGGACAGGGGTCTGCTTTTCGCTGCGGCCTACGTCTTCATTCAGGTCGGACGCCATTCCTTCATGACTTTCGCCGCGGCCGATCGTGGCACCACCGAGCGCAACCGCGCGCTTCACATCCTGATCTGGTTCTGTTTCGGGGCGATCTTCTGGATCTGGGGGGCCCTGGTGGATGGCGACAGTCGCATCCTGCTGTGGCTGGTTGCCCTCGCGATCGACTATGGCGGGGCGTCACTGGCCTACCGGGTGCCGTTCATGGAGCGAATCGGCCTTGACGCCTGGCAAATCGGGGGATCCCACTTCGCCGAAAGGTTTCAGCTGTTCACGATAATCGCGCTCGGCGAAACGATCGTCCTTACCGGCGCAACAACCTCCGGCCTGGAACTGGACTTGGCGACGGTCTCCGCGTTTTCGATTGCGTTCCTCAGCACGGTCTGTCTCTGGTGGCTGTATTTCAACTATGTCGCCACGGTGTTCGAGCACATGCTTGTATCGGCCACAAATCGCAGCGTGGTAGCACGCAATCTTTATACCTACGGCCACATCCCGATAATCGCCGGAATCATCCTCTGTGCGGTCGGTGACGAGATCATGATCACCCACCCGACTGAATATCTGAAGACCCCGTATCTGCTGGCGGTGGTGGCCGGCCCGGTTGTCTATCTGCTTGCCTACGTTCCCAGCCGGTTGAAAGCAACCGGCGGGCTTCCCGTCAAAAGGGTGACCGGGGCAGCGGGGTGTATTGCGGTCGGGATCTTCGCTTCGATCACCCATATCCCGGCAGTGTCAGTCGGGCTCCTGCTGGTCGCGATCCTGATTGGTGTTGTGGTCTTCGAAACGCTGTCGCCGAGCCGCTCCCCGGAAGACGGGGCCCGGCCGGAACCCCGGCCCGGCCCGGCTGGCTGAGGTCCTCACCGGGGCAGGGCTGCTTCTTCAACTGGCTCTGGTGCCGGCCCGGGCGACCGCAGATCGGCCAAGCAGTTTGCCTTCGCGGTCAAAGGCCCGGACCATCACCCAGGACCCGAGTTGCCGGAACGGGATCTTCGTTTCGAGGCCCGTCCACAGGGCGGACTTCACCGGTTTCAATGATTTGGCGTTCGGTCCGGTGAAAACCTGCCAGGTGTAAACCCGGTCCGCTCCGTTCCAGGATGCCCAGACCACCGCGTCCTTTTTCGATCTGCGACTGGCGATCGCCGGCCTGTCCTTCGGGAAGCCGGTCCATTGCTCCTTGCGTGCCCGGTATGAGTTGACAGGGGCATCAGCGAAAGTGGCGTCGAAAGCAACGTTCCCATCGGGTGTGAATTCCGTGATCTGGGAACGGGAACCCCAGCCAACGAACATGTTGCCGTCCGGGAGCACCTGGGCACTGCCCTGAGATCCGGCAACTATCGGTTCGGGACGGTGCGGGAATCGCTTGACTAGCGTCACCACAGGCCGTTTTCCTTTCCTGCCCTGGATCCGCAGGATCATTCCGCTGGACTGGTTACGGACCATCGAAAGCCTCTTCGCCGA
>JBAWHK010000205.1:0-33732 GCA_049593795.1 Solirubrobacterales bacterium | reverse complement strand
TGAACTACCTGATCCCGGCGCAACGCCTGGAAGTCTCCGTTCCTGACGCCAAGCGGCTCGGACTTTCCCGCGGCGACGAAGTCGCAGTCAAGTCCGGTGACAAGGAAGTTGTTGCCAGGGTTGCGATTCGCGGGGCAATGCCGGAAGGCACCTGCTTCCTGATCGAAGGCACGATCCAGGGCAACGCCAACGTTTTCGCCAACGGCAAGCCCGCCCAGGTCGAAATTGGCGCCCCGAGCGCGAAACTGGATCTGGTCATGGCCGGATCTGAATCAACCGAAACGGCCACGGAGCAGTAGTGCCAGCACCACTCCTGGGGGACACCAACTTCGTCGACGCGACGTGGATCATGATTGTGAAATCGATCGTGATCTTCCTCGTGATCCTGCAGATCGTGCCGATCGTGCTGCTGGTTGAACGCAAGCTGCTCGGTCGTTTCCAGCAGCGCTACGGACCGAACCGGGTTGGCCCCTACGGGTCGATCCAGCCGCTGGCTGACGTCGGCAAACTGCTTTCGAAGCAGTCTTTCCGGCCGAAGAACGCGGTGCCGTTCCTGTACGAGATCGCGCCCGCGCTGACAATTTTCTCCGCCGTGATCACCCTGGCGATCCTGCCGTTCGGTGATGTCCAGGGCGGCTGGGGCCTCTACGGCATCGACGTGCCGATCGGTGTCCTTTACTTCTTCGCTTTCAGCTCGATCGCTTTCTACGGACTGCTGCTCGGCGGCTGGGCATCCGGCTCGAAATACAGTTTCCTCGGAGCGATGCGATCGGCTGCGCAGCTGATTTCCTACGAAATCGCGATGGGACTCTCGTTGCTCGGCGTAGTCATGATGGCCGGTTCACTTTCGCTGGTCGACATCGTCAAGGCTCAGGGTGACATCTGGTTCATCGTGCCGCAGATCGTCGGTTTCCTGATTTTCATGGTCGCCGGCTTCGCCGAAACGAACCGTGTGCCTTTCGACCTTCCCGAAGCGGACGCCGAACTGGTGGCGGGATACCAGACCGAATACGGCGGAATGCGTTTCGGTTCCTACATGTTCGCTGAGTACATCGAGATCCTGATCGTTGCGGGCATCGCTTCAACCATGTTCCTCGGAGGCTGGATGGGCCCCGGGCCGTCCTGGCTCGATCCGATCTGGATGCTGACCAAGATGCTGCTGCTCACCGGATTCTTCATCTGGATCAGGGCGACGCTCCCACGTTTCCGTTACGACCAGCTGATGAGCTTCGGCTGGAAGATCCTCCTTCCCCTGGCAACTCTTAACGTGCTTGTCACGGCAACCCTGGTGGTGGTCTTTTGAGTATCCGTCCTGAAGAAATCAAAGTTGTCCCTCGCGGCCCCGAACCGGGCGGCATGGGCGGGGCCTACCGGGCATTCGGTGAAACCCTGCGCGGCCTGCGGACCACCATGGGCCGGCTTTTCGACACCCCGGTGACGATTCAGTACCCGGAAGAAAAGACACCGGTCTACCCGCGTTTCCGTGGCCGGCACAAACTTCACAAGTTTGAGGATTCCGATCTCGAGAAGTGCGTTGGCTGCTCGCTCTGCGCCGCAGCCTGCCCGGCCGAGTGCATTCGTGTGGTCGCCGCCGAGAACGATCCGGAAAACCGTGTGTCTGCCGGTGAACGTTACGCCGCCGTCTACGAAATCAACCTTTCGCGCTGCATCTTCTGTGGTTACTGCGAAATGGCCTGCCCGTTCGACGCGATCACGATGGGTCACGACTACGAGATGGCCGATTACAACCGTGGCGACCTGATCTTCACCAAGGAAATGCTGCTGGCCGAGTCACTTACCCGCACGCCGCTCCGGGGAGAGGACGAGTAGTGGAAGAAATCGCTTTCTTCGTCGGCGCGATCGGGGCCATCGGTGGAGCAATCGCCGTGGTTGCTCTGCGCAACCCGTTTTACAGCGTGCTTGCGCTGGTGGTTCACCTCGTTTTCCTGGCGGGGATCTTCCTGCTGCTCCGGGCACAGTTCATTGCTGCTGCCCAGATCGTCGTTTACGCCGGCGCGGTGATGGTCATCTACGTATTCGTTGCGGCCTATGTCGGCGGCATAGAAGAACCAATGTTTGATTCTTCGCCACAGCTGCGCATAATCGGTCCGATCCTGGCGGTTGCGTTATTCGTCGAGATCTCGATTGCCGTGATCGGTTCGTCCCTGACCGGGCTCGGAACCGAAGGCGTCGAGAACATCAAGGCCGGGTTCGGCACACCCGAAGCGGTCGGCCAGCTGATGCTCGAGGATTTCCTGATCGCATTTGAGGCGGCATCCCTGCTGCTGCTGGTCGCTGCCGTTGCAGCGATAGTTCTCGCGGGACGAAAACGTGCCGAGAAGAAGAAGGGTGCAACGGCCAAGGAAGCCGCTGCCCTGGGAAGCAAGGTCAGCTGATGACGATCGAGTGGTACATCATCCTTTCCGCGCTGCTCTTCACCATCGGTTTCGTCGGCGTGCTTGTCCGCCGGAATCCGGTCGTGATCCTGCTCTGCCTCGAACTGATGCTCAGCGCCGGTGCCCTCGCGATGCTCGCTTTCAGTCGCATGACCGGTGACGGTGACGGCCAGGTAATGGTCCTGATCGTGCTTGTTGTGGCCGCCTGCGAAGTCGTTGTCGGCCTTGGCCTCGTGGTTGCGATGTTCCGCCGTCGCCTCGCCCTTGACGTCGACGACATGAAGGAACTCAAAGGATGAGCGCCGCTACCTGGGGCTGGCTTGTCCTGCTCTTTCCCCTGCTGGGTTCGATTTTCATCGGCAAGACCTTCAAGATGATCCCGGCGAAGGCTGCCGGTTTCATCGGAATCGGTGCTGTCGCTGCCGCGTTCATCTGCGGTATCGGTGCCCTGGTCGCCCTTCAGGGCGAACCCTCCGAGTCGCGTCACGTTGCTTCCAGCCTGTGGGAATACGCCGCTGTTGGTGACTTCAAGATCGACCTCGGCATCTACGTCGATCCGCTTTCGGTCTTCATGGTGCTGGTCGTGACCGGCGTTTCGTCCCTGATTCACATTTATTCGTTCTCGTACATGCAGTCGGATCAGGGTTATCACCGCTTCTTCAGCTACCTGAACTTCTTCGTGTTCTCGATGCTGCTGCTGGTCCTGGCCGGCAACTTCATCCTGTTGATCGTCGGCTGGGCCTTTGTCGGCTTCGCTTCCTACGCATTGATCAGCTACTGGTACCGGCGCGAAACCGCGACCAAGGCCGGAATGAAAGCCTTCGTCATCAACGTGATCGGCGACATCGGCCTGGTTCTGGCCGCGATCCTGATCTTCCGCGAACTCGGCGTGATCGACTACGGCTCCGTTTTCGAGAAAGCACCGGAAGTTTTCAGCACGAACCAGTGGGAAGTCGTCGCGATCTGCCTGCTTCTGCTGGTCGGAGCTTTCGCCAAGTCAGCCCAGATGCCGTTCCATACCTGGCTGGCCGACGCGATGGAAGGCCCGACCCCGGTCTCCTCCCTGATCCACGCCGCAACCATGGTCACCGCCGGCGTGTATCTGATCGCCCGCACCCACAGCCTCTTCGAGCTTGCCCCGACCGCCGCCGACGTCGCGGCCTGGGTCGGTTTGGCCACCCTCCTGATCGCCGGCACGATTGCGATCGTCGTCACCGACCTCAAACGGATAATCGCCTACTCAACAATGAGTCAGATCGGTTACATGTTCGTCGCGGTAGGCATCGGTGCCTATTCGGCCGGCATGTTCCACATGATGACCCACGCCTTCTTCAAGGCGCTGCTCTTCATGGCGGCCGGTTCGATCATTTCGGCAATGGCCAACATGCAGGACATCGACAAGATGAAGGGCTTCCGGAAAGCGATGCCTTTCACCGCGGCGATGCTGATAATCGGCGCCCTTGCCCTTTCCGGGTTCCCGGGCACGTCAGGCTGGTTCTCGAAAGACGAAATCATCGATTTCGCGAGCTTCCGTGGCGGCATGTACGAAGTCATGGCGGTCGGCATGCTGATCGGCGCGTTCATGACCGCGATCTATTCCTTCCGCATAATTTTCCGCATCCTTCCCGGGAAGCCCTGCGACGAAGCGCAGCACCTGATCGACACAGGCCATGTTGTTCACGGCGAGCCGCTGAACCCGCAGACCCTGGAGAAAGAAGACACCGACGTCGGTTACCCCGGCGAGCATCATCACATCGCTGAACAGGCACCGGGCATGAAGATCGGCATGGCCGTGCTTGGTTTCCTCGCGCTGTTCGGCGGCCTGATCCAGATTCCCGGGGTCGACGATGTCGTCACCAGTTTCCTGGAACCGACTTTCGAGGATTCCGCTTTCGCTCATTCACATCCGAGCGTCGCCCAGTCCTGGATCGGTCTTGGCGAAGGAGCATTGATCTCGGTGCTCGGTATCGCCCTCACCTGGTTCCTCTACATCAAGCGTCCCGACCTGCCCGGCAAGCTGCTCGGCTGGTTCAGGCCGCTTCACACCCTCTTCGTCAACAAATGGTACGGGGATGAGATCATCGATTTCCTGATCGTCAGGCCGGTTCAGGCATTCGGTCGCTTCTGCAACTCGATCTTCGAGCGTTACGCAATCAACGGCCTGACCAACGGCACTGTCGGCATCGTCCGGCTCACCGGCGGCGCGGTTCGTGACCTCCAGTCCGGCCTGATGCGCGGATACGCGGTCACGATGCTCTTCGGCATTGTTGCCATCGGCCTCTACTTCCTGATTCGGAGCGTCTGATGCTCAGTCTGATCATCTGGGTTCCGCTTCTGTTCGGCCTGCTCAGCGCCATCGCGCCGAAGCAGTTCGCCGCACGGATCGCCGGTACCGGTGCCGTGTTCACCCTCGTGCTGGTCGTCGCCATCCTGGTCGGCTTCGATCCGGACGGCGGCATGCAGTACGTCACCGATGTCGAATGGATTCCCGGCCTCGGTGTCAATTACAGCCTCGGCGTTGACGGAATATCGATCTTCCTGGTCCTGCTGACCGCGATCGCCTGGGTTCCGGCCATCGCATTCTCGGCGAGCCGGAGCGAAGGTGGGGATCGACCCGGCCTCTATTACATGATGCTGCTGGCCGGAGAGACCGCCACCCTTGGCGCTTTCCTCGCCCAGGACCTGCTGCTTTTCGTCCTGTTCTTCGACCTGATGATCGTGCCGTTCTATTTCCTCTTCGGGATCTGGGGCAAGGATCGCGATGGTGTCACCGTTTCGGCGGCAACGATGAAGATGATCGTCTTCACGTTGATCGGCTCGTTGCTGATGCTGGTCGGGGCGATTGCCACGGCCGTGATCGCGGCCGACGGTGGCAAGATCACCTTCTCGATCGCCGAACTTACCGCCAAGGGTCTGCCGAGTGGCTCACAGAACTGGATCTTCTGGTGCTTTGCTGCCGCGTTCCTGGTCAAGATGCCGCTCTTCCCGATCCACGGCTGGATGCCGGACGCATACCGTTCGGCCCCGCTTCCGGCCCTCGCTGTTTTCTCGGCCGTGCTCTCAAAGGTGGGCGCCTACGGTTTCCTGCGGGTAGTGCTGCCGGTAATGCCGGACGCCACCGAGCTTTTCCAGACGACCATGCTGATCCTCGCGATCGCGGCCATCATCTACGGCTCGGTGATGGCATTCACCAAGCTTGACCTGCGTCTGATCCTCGGTTTCTCGTCGATCGCCCAGCTTGGCTTCATCACCGCCGGAATCTTCGCCCTGAACACGTCAGGTGCGGAAGGTGCGCTTCTCCAGATGGTGAACCACGGCCTCGTTGTGGTGCCCGCTTTCCTGATCGTCGCTTTGATTGCCGAACGGACCGGCTCGGAGGACATCGGTGCGATGGGCGGTCTCGCCAAACGGGCACCCATATTCGCCGTGATCTTCCTGATCGTCACCATGAGCACCCTGGCGATCCCCGGTTCGCCGAACTTCATCGGTGAGTTCTTCATCCTGAATGGACTTTTCGAACAAGACGTCGCCCTCGCGATCATCGCCTCTACCGGCATCGCGCTGTCGGCGTTTTACGCACTTCGCATGTACCAGCGCACAATGCATAACCCGCTGCCGAAGGACGCCGATTCGAAGGAGATCTCGGTACGTGATTCGTTGATCGTCGTGCCGATGGTCCTGATCATCGTTGTCCTCGCTTTCTGTCCGCAACTCGTGATCCACGGATCAGAACCCGCGGTTGACGCAACTGTCGCCGTGAGCGTGGAGGCCAACCAGTGATTTTTGACGCACCGCAAATCGATTACGCGGCCCTTTCGCCGATTTTCGCGCTCACCGCCGGCCTGGTCGTGCTTGTTCTGGTCGCCGTTTTCGATTCCGTCAAACGTTTCGGGTCGGCACTGGCCATCCTCAGCCTGGTTGTTACCGCGGGCCTGCTGATCTGGCAGTGGAATACCAACACTGAACTTGTCGCCGGTTCCCTCCAGATCGACGGCTTGTCGATCACGCTCTCGTTACTGGTGGTGATTTCGGCGGCGATCGCGGTCCTGCTTTCGATCGGCGATCCGGCCGAAGCCCAGGCGGGCCGAAGTGACTATCTGGCTCTGCTGATGGGTTCGGTACTCGGCATGGTCATGCTGACCATGGCGAACAACATCCTCACGTTCTTCGTCGCGCTGGAACTGCTTTCAATCCCCCTTTACGCACTTTGTGGCACCAACCTCCGTCGCCGTGAATCACTTGAATCGGGCCTCAAATATCTGATTGTAGGATCGGTCGGTTCAGCGACCCTGCTTTATGGCCTGGCCCTCCTTTACGGCGCATCCGGTGCCACCGGCTTCACCGAGATCGCCCAGGGACTCACCGAAGGTGGTGTCCTCAGCGACTCACTGACCCTGGTTGGTGTCGGCCTGGTCGCGGTCGGGCTTTCCTTCAAGATTTCGATAGCTCCGTTCCACCAGTGGACCCCGGACGTCTACCAGGGAGCACCAACCCCGATCACCGCCTTCATGGCCGTGGCGACCAAGGCCGCTGCGTTTGCGATCTTCATCCGTTTCTTCCTGGTTGCCCTCATCCCGATGGTCGACGACTGGGACATCATCCTGGCTGCTCTGGCCGCCTTCTCGATCGTGGTCGGCAACGTTGGTGCGTTGACCCAGACCTCGATCAAGCGCATGCTCGGGTATTCCGGCGTTGCCCAGGCCGGCTACATGCTGGCCGGCATTGTCGTAGCGACCCAGGAAGGGGTGGATGCTCTCGTCTTCTACCTCGCCGCATACGTTGCGATGAACCTCGCTGCTTTCGCCGTGATCGTTGTCCACGAACGTCAGAGCGGTTTCAGTGACAGCATCGATTCCCTGCGTGGCCTCGGTCGCCGGAAGCCGCTGCTGGCCTGGCCTTTGACGATCGCGATGCTGGCCCTGGCCGGACTTCCGCCGACCGCCGGTTTCATCGGAAAGCTCTACCTGATCCAGGCACTGGTCGAAGCCGACTGGACCTGGCTGGGTGTGATGATCGCGGTCGGCACGATGATTTCCCTCGCCTACTACCTGCGTGTTGTTGCTGCGGTCTGGATGAAACCCACCGCGGACAGCGCACCGGCTGAACAGTTCGACACCTCCGATCTGCCAAGTGCGGTGACCGGGGTTCCGGCTGGCAGGGAATTCGACGATGCCAAGGCCGACCGTCGCTGGTACCTGATCGGACCGGCCATTCTCGGCGCGGCTGCCACGATCTTCTTTGGCGTGATTCCGCAGCCGCTGGTCGAATTCGCGCAACACGCCGGCGATGCACTCGCCACTTACCTCACCTGAGCCGGCCTGGGATCTAGCCGTTCCGGGTCGGAGAAGGCCCCGCATCGGGGCCAAAACCGATCCGGAACTGTCAAGGTGATCCCGTGATCTGGATTCTTCTCACGATCGTGGTTGCGACTGCAGCCGGGATCTATGCCGAAAGGCACTGGCCGGAACGGGCAGGAACCGGGTCCCGACGCGGACTGCTGCTGATTCTCTATTTCGTCCTGCCGCCGATCGTCTTCTTCAACCTCGTGCACCTCGAGGTTGATTTCGCAGCCGGTGCCGGGATCGGCCTCGGACTGGTCGCGGCAGTGCTGCTGGGAACCCTCGCCTGGGTGATCGCCGTGCCGGTAATGAAGCTGCCAAGGCCAACTGCCGGGGCGGTCATCTGCTGCGCGATCCTCGCCAACACCTCCTACCTCGGCTATCCGATGGTCTATGCCCTGATGGGTGGCGACGCCCTGACCGAAGCGGTTCTCTTCGATGTCGTGGTGAGCTATCTGACCTTGGTGCTGGGCGCCTTCGCGGTCGGCGCCGCCTTCGGCACCAAGGCCGGGGAGGGTTTCAGGGAGAGGTTCAGGTCTTTCCTTTTCAGGAACCCGCTGCTCTGGGCCGCGGCGCTGGCTCTGCTCGCGCCGGATGCCCTGGCTCCGGAAATAGCCGTCGATATTTCGCGGCTCCTGGTCCTGATCCCCCTGGTGGTCGGTTTCTTCGCGGTCGGGGCGATCCTGACCGAAGAATCAAAGGCAGGTGTAATCAAACTGCCCCCGAGGCTGCACTCGCCAGTCGCTGCGGTCATTGCCCTGCGGCTGCTGGTTGCCCCTTCGCTTCTCTTCGTGTTGACCCTGCCGCTGACCGGGGTGCCGCCCTCCTATTTTCTGCTGGCAGCGATGCCGACCGGGCTCAACTCGATGATCGTCGGGCACACCTACGGGCTGGAGTTGAGGATCATGGCCGAATCCATTGTCTATACGACCACGATCGTCGTGATCGTTGCGGCCGGCTGGGCGATCCTCGCCTGACTATTCAGGAGCCGGGCCGGTGGCCGCCGGAGGGGTGAGGTCAGGGCCGCATCTACTATGGGGGCATGCTCCATCACATCGCTCTCGAAGTCAGCCCGGAACATCTCGATGGCGACAGCCGGTTCTGGACCCTTGCCGGTTTCGAAGAAGTTGAGGTTCCCGAGGCGCTCGGGGAAGGTTTCGTCTGGTTCGAAAAGGGCGGAACCCAGATTCACCTGATGGCAACCGAGCAGCCCGCGATCCCCGGAACGGGACATGTGGCCGTCGTCGCCCGCGATTTCGAAGAAACGATTGTTCGCCTGAACGATGGCGGCTTCGAAACCGATGAACGTCGTGAACTCTGGGGCAAACGACGGATCAAAGTGACCTGTCCGAGCGGACACAAGGTCGAAATGATGGCCGGGGCGCCATCAAGGAGCGCCAAGTCGGCCTGAAAGCCGAGGGTGCTGCCAGGGCCTCGCTGCCTTCGGGATTCGACTTCGATTCGCCGACCGGGGCTTTGCCCGATGGGTCGACATAACTCGCAACCGATTCAACTGTTAGGTTCGGGAGGTGCGATACCCAGTCGAGACTTTCACCCCCGCTGAGCAAGAGCTGCTTGCCCCGCATTTCACCAATGTCGATCGGCCGGTTTTCGCGCTGACCAACCTGCCGGAGACGGTAAAGGGCGCTCTTTTTGCCCGCTATTCACGCTATCCCGGAACGCTACGCCGCCTCTATCTGGAGGAATTCGCTTCCGAGATGCCGGAAGGCAACCGTCCGTTCGACGGAGCCGAAGGTGAACGTGCCGCGGACCTCTACGAACGGATCTTCGTGGGTTACGGCGACGATTCCATCGCTCAGGTCGGTGGCGCCCACATCGCCTGTGAATGGGTTTCGAACATCCTCACGAAGCAGCTCCAGCGCGGCCGCCTCGCCGCATACCTCGAGCAGTCCACCCGTTACATCGCCTATGACCAGGAAATTCCCGGTGGTGGTTACCGTTACTACCGCGATGAAGCCCTGGGTAGGCAGTTCCCGGAATCGATGGACCAGCTCTTCAAGATTTACTCGGAGGCTCTGGTCAAGGTCGAAGCCTGGGCCGCCGACCAGTGGCCACGGGGCAAAGATGAACCGGAAGGTCCTTGGCGACGTTCGATCAAAGCGAAAGCCCTGGATCTGCTGCGGGGCCTTCTGCCTGCCGCAACCCTCAGCCACGTCGGTATTTTCGCTTCGGGCCAGGCCTACGAACAACTGCTTTTCCGTCTTATGGCATCGCCCCTGCCGGAAGCCCGCCAGTTCGGTGGCATGATCCTCGATGAGCTCAACCAGGTGATGCCGAGCTTCGTTTCCCGTGTTGGCCGTCCCGATCGTGGTGGCGAATGGATTTCGTTTCTCGAGGAACGCCGCTCGACCACCGAAAACTGGGTGGCCCGTCTCGGCCTCGACCGTCGCGAAAGCAGAGCGGATGGCCCAACGGTTGACCTGCTTCAGGTTCGTGGCAACGAAGAAGACCTGCTTGCCAGCTGCCTTTTCGAATCATCTGATGTATCCGAGGCCGAGATCCGGGCCCGGCTGGAAACGATGGACAGCGAGCAGCGGGCCGAGCTGATGGGAGCGATGGTCGGTGAACGCAAAAACCGTCGTCACCGCCCCGGGCGCGGCTTCGAGTCGGTCAGCTACCGTTTCGAGATCGTCTCTGATTACGGGGCCTTCCGCGACCTTCAGCGACACCGCATGCTGACCTGTCAGTGGCAGACATTGACTCCGGACCTCGGAGCCGGGGTGCCGGATGAAGTCAAAGAAGCCGGGGTGGGGGCCGAATACGAACGCGCGCTTGACATCTCCCGCAACGAGTACGAACGTCTGCGGGGAGAAGGCCATGTCGCTTTGGCGCCGTACGCTCTCTGCCTTGGATTCCGGATCCGTTACGTCCTCGATCTGAACGCGCGGGAAGCCATGCAGCTGATCGAGTTGCGTTCGGGCCGTGAAGGCCACCCGACCTACAGGGCAGTTGCCCAGGCGATGTACGAATCGATCGAAGCGGTACACCCTGCCGTGGCCAACGCCATGGTCCATATCGATACGTCCGCAGAGCCCCGCCTGGAACGCATGCTCTCGGAGATCCGGACCCACAAGAAGAAGCTGGCTGCGTCCGGAACCACCACAGCCCCACCCGGTTTCTCCGAACTCGGTTAGGCCACGGCCGGACGCCAGTAGTGTTCCGGCCGGCATGAAAACCAGACACCCATCTTTCAGGTTCCCCGCAGCCGCAATCCTGGCTGGCCTCCTGGCAATCGTCCTAACCGCCTGCGGAGCCAGTTCGACAACACCGGAAGCGAACGCCGCCCGCTGGATGCCGAAACCCTCAACTGGTGCCTGGCAGTTCCAGCTTCAGGGCAAGATCGACACTTCGATCGAAGCTGACGTCTACGAACTCGACGGATTTGACGTTTCGGCCGGGACCGTGAAGGAACTGCATGAGCAGGGTCGCAAAGTGATCTGTTACATCGATGTCGGCAGCTGGGAGAACTACCGTGCCGACAGGAACCAGTTCCCCAAATCCGTCCGCGGCAAGAAATATGACGGTTACCCCGATGAACGCTGGCTCGATATCCGCAAGTACCGGAAGTTCGCGAAGCCTCTGAAAGCAAGGATCGCGATGTGCGCAAAGAAAGGTTTCGACGGGCTGGAACCGGACAACATCAACGGCTATGAGAACCCGACGGGATTTCCGCTGACTGCGAAAGATCAGTTGAAGTTCAATCGCTGGATCGCGAAACAGGCACACCGGAAGGGACTGTCGGTCGGTCTCAAGAATGATGGTCGCCAATCCAGGAAGCTGGTGAAGAACTACGACTTCGCCGTGGTCGAACAGTGCTTTCAGTACAACGAATGTGGCGCTTACAAGCCCTTCATCAGGGCCGGTAAGGCGGTTTTCTCGGTCGAATACGAATCTCCGAACGCAAAGTTCTGCGGCCGCGCGAAAAAGCTGAACTTCAATGCGATCGGCAAGGAATACGACCTTTACGCGAAGCCGTTCCGGCCCTGCGTCAAGGCGGGCGCCTAGTCCAGCAGTTCGGTCAGGTCGCGGATCGTGTGGTCCGGGACCGTGGCTGATGCTTTGAGGTCGTTCTCGTAGTTCGGGCTCGAAGTGACGATGATGCCGTCGAGACCACAGGCCTGGGCGCCGGCGATGTCAGTGTCGACCCGGTCGCCGATCATCGCGGCCCGGGCCGGGCGGCCCAGCACCTCGAGACCCGTCTCGAAGAGGGCTGGCTGAGGTTTGCCGGTGGTCGTGGCCTTGGCCCCGGAAGCGGTCTCGATCGCCGCAAGGATCGCCCCTGACCCCGGCCAGAGCCCGTCCGGCATCGGCATGGTCGGGTCAGCGCTGGTGGCGATCAGGTCGGCACCGTCCCGGACCAGCATCGAAGTGATCCGCAGTTCTTCGTAGTCGAAACCGCGGTGGCCGGAAACCAGAACCGCTTTCGCCGATCCGGATTTGCCGGGGGGCAGCATCTCGAAGCCGGCCTCGGCGAGCTGTTCGAGGAAAGCGGGGGTGCCGATTCCGAACACCGGGGCGCCTTCTCCGTGACGTTCGATCGCCAGTCTGATCAGCGATGAGGCCGCGGTGACCACCTGGTCATCATTGATGTCAATTCCTCCGCCACGCAGAAGATCGGCCTGCTTGCCGGGCGCGAGTCGGGGATTGTTGGTGACAAAACAGATTCCTTTGCCCCGGGAGGCGAGTTCCGTGACCGTTTCGACAGCCCCTGGAAGGAATTCGTGACCGAGCCAGATGACGCCATCAAGGTCGCAAAGGAACGCGTCGTAAGAATCAGCAATCGCCATGCGGACAAGGCTACTCATGCTGGCTGGGTAGAGTTCCAGGGATGCTCAACGATGCGCGGAGTACATCGCGCCCCCGACCGGTCACCGTTCTTGTGGCCGGCGGCACGATTTCGATGACCGGCGAGTCCGGTGCTTCCCCCGACCTGGATGCTGACGCCCTGCTCAAATCGGTGCCGGATACCGTGGATCTGGACGGTCTGAACGCCGAAACGGTGATCAACGTCCCTAGCGCCCACCTGACGCTGGCCGATCAGCTCAATATCTGCCGACGCGCCCGTGATGCCGCCCGCAGGGGTAACGGGGTGGTTGTCACCCATGGCACCGACACCCTGGAAGAGACAGCGATGCTCTGTGACGTGCTTCATGACGCCGAAGCACCGATCGTTTTCACTGGGGCAATCCGCCCGGCGTCCAGTCCGGGCGCTGACGGCCCGGCAAACCTGCTTGACGCAATCAGCGTCGCCGCATCCGAGGCGGCATCGGGCATGGGTGTCCTGGTCTGTTTCGGTGGCGAAATCCACCACGCGCGCGGGGCCCGCAAGACAGATACGACTTCGCTGGTCGCTTTCTCTTCACCCCAGACCGGCCCGCTGGGCCGGGTCACCGAGGGCCATCCGACCATCTGGTCCCAGATTCCGCGTAACCCCGCACTCGACCCTCTGCAGCTCGACGGGCGGGTACTGGTCGTGCCAACGATGGCCGGGGATGACGGCGCTCTCGCGCATGCCGCCCTCAGTACCGAACCGGACGGAGTCGTGATCGGCACCCTTGGGGCCGGGCACGTCTCGCCGATGATCCTGTCCCTCTGGGCGGAGGCGGCCGAACGGATGCCGGTGATCGTGTATTCCCGGCCGGAAAGGGGGGTCATCCTCAACGCCACCTACGGTTACAAGGCTTCTGAAGCGGACCTTCGCGAAACCGGCGTCATTCCCGCCGGGTTCCTTTCGCCCCAGGCAGCCAGGATGAAGCTGCTGGCCTGTCTTGCTGCGGGACTCAACATTTCCGAGATCCGCTGGGCTTTCGGCCAGGACGACGGCTAGGCAGTCAGACCGCCCGCGTTGCTGCTCGCGTAGGCTTGACTAATGGTTGAAACAACTGAAACACCCCACGGATACACCGCGGACAAAGATCCATTGCTGAAACGTTTGCGACGAATTGAAGGTCAGGTTCGCGGAGTTGAGACCATGGTCGAAGAAGATCGTTACTGCATTGATGTCGTCACCCAGATCACGGCAATCCAGTCAGCGCTCGACAAGGTTGCGCTGGGACTGCTTGAGGACCACGCCTCACATTGCGTGGTTGGCGCTGAATCCGATCAGCGGGAAGAGAAGACCGACGAGCTGATGGCTGCGGTCAAACGGCTGTTGCGTCACGGCTGAGCCAGCCCGGAAGGCTGGCTCCACGTCTCAGCTGGCTGCTTCGATCGCTTCGATCAGCTGTTCCTTGGTCATTTTCGAACGACCCTCAATGTCGAGACCGGTCGCGATCTCGTAGAGCTCGGCTTTAGTTGACTTCTTCGAAACCGGTGGGGTTGAAGCAGCTTCCGCTTCGCTCGCTTCGGGCCGGGGGGCCGGGGCGTCGGTTCCGGGGATCTCGAAGTCAGGTTCGGTGAAAGCTTCGGCGGGCATTCCCGGGGCGACTGCCACCGCGTCAGTTGTGTCGTTGCCGCGATCTGCCATCTGGCGCACGATCTTCCAGCCTCCGATCATTGCGGCTGAGGCTGTGGCGATTCCGAGGGCGACCTTCTTCTTCATTTGCTGCTCCGGTGGATTAGCGAGGGATCGGTTTGGTTCACGAAGGTGAACATACCCGCTGGGACGAGCTTTCGAAAACAGGTCTGGCTGGTGGCCTGGCGCGGATCAGGCCGCGCGACGGGAAATCATCAGGTCAACGCTGCCCGAGTGCATCGTGATTCCGCCGTCAGGGTGAATCATGCCGCCACGGTAAAGCTCGCGGTTCAGGTTGAGGGATGCCACGTCATCCCCGGAGACAAGGCGCACGAAGATCGCTTCTTCATCATTGGGTTCGCCGCCGGTAAGTGAGTAACCAGCTTCAAGCCGGCCACCGAAAGCCGCCACGAGCTGGGGATTTTCGCCGGCGTCGAGGAGATGCACGTCCACCGCCTGGCCAACCATCCCGAGGATCGCAGCCAGAGCCTGATCAAAAGTAATTCCGGACAAGTAGGACAAGCGTACCCGTCGCTGTTGCCGCGGCCGCTTTGAGGAACCATGGGGCCAGCGGTAGCTGGTGTCCCGCATTAA
This sequence comes from Solirubrobacterales bacterium, assembly GCA_049593795.1. GTDB lineage: Bacteria > Actinomycetota > Thermoleophilia > Solirubrobacterales > 70-9 > 67-14. The sequence continues at coordinate 18,928 of JBAWHK010000205.1, read as the reverse complement.
GCTGTGTGCTTGCGCAGGGAAACGGAAACCGGGACATCGACTCACCATCGGATCGCAATAATCGGAACCGGTTTCTCCGGGATCGCTACCGCGGTCAAGCTCCTGGAGCAGGGCGAAGACGACCTGGTTCTCTACGAACGCTCTGGCGAAGTCGGAGGGACCTGGCGCGACAACACCTATCCCGGCTGCGCATGTGACGTGCCATCGCACCTGTATTCGTTCTCGTTTGCCCCCAACCCCGGCTGGAGCCGGTCGTTTTCCGGGCAGGCCGAGATCCAGCGCTACCTGGTGCAGGTGGCCGAGAGTCTCGGCATCACCCGCCGGGTGCGCTTCAACCATGAACTGATCACCGCCGCCTGGGACGAAGACAAAGGGGTCTGGTCCCTGCAGACCAGCCAGGGCCCCCGCACAACCGAAATCCTGATCAGCGGGGTCGGCGGGCTCAGCACTCCAAGTACCCCGGAGATCACCGGCCTGGAGAAATTCACCGGTCCGGTATTTCACTCCGCCGAATGGGACCACGAAGTCGATCTCGATGGCAGGAATGTGGCAGTGATCGGCACCGGAGCTTCGGCGATCCAGTTCGTTCCGAAAATCCAGCCGGAAGTCGCCCGGGTCAACCTGTTTCAACGTACTCCGCCATGGGTGATGCCGCGACGGGACCGCGAGGTCAAGCAGTGGGAGAAACGGCTGTACAGCGCGGTGCCATCTGCCCAGAAGGCAGTGCGCAGCGCGATCTACTGGGGCCGTGAGCTGTTCGCCCTGCCGATGCTTCATCCGTGGATCGCAGTTCGCACCCAGGCGATTGCCAGGCGACACCTTAAACAGCAGGTGCAGGATCCGGAACTCCGACGCAAACTGACCCCCGACTATGCGATTGGGTGCAAAAGGATCCTCCAGTCCAATGACTACTACCCGTCCCTGGCCAGGGACAACGTGGAAGTAATCACTGACGATATCCGGAAGATAACCAGTACCGGCATCGTCACCGCCGACGGCACCGAGGTGGCGGTGGACACGATCATCTTCGGTACCGGATTCAACGTAATCGACCTGCCGTTAGGCCATCAGGTTCGTGGCCGCGATGGACGTACCCTCCATGAGATCTGGCAGGGCAGCCCGAACTGCCACCTCGGCACCTCCATGCCCGGCTTTCCGAACTTCTTCACTCTGATGGGGCCTAACACTGGCCTTGGCCACACCTCGGTGGTAGTCATGATCGAAGCGCAGGTCGGGCTGATCGCCCAGGCGATCAGGAAACTGCGTCCTGGCACCTCGAGCACGATCGAACCCACCCCGGAAGCCATGGCGGCCTGGCGCAGCGAAGTGGATCGCATGGGCGAAGGTACCGTCTGGACTTCAGGTGGCTGCAACAGCTGGTACCTCGACCGCAATGGCAAAAACTCAATCCTTTGGCCGAGCTACGCCACGACTTTCCGTCGTCGGCTGGCCCGGATCGATCCTTCCGAATACGTCGTGCGGTCCCGTTCCGAAGGGGCCGCAAAATCTCCCGAAAAGGTTGTGAACTGATGGCTAAACGGAAAAATCCTCTGGCCGGCAAAACTGTGGTGATTACCGGGGCTGCGTCCGGAATGGGAAGAGCTCTGGCGATCCGGGCGGCCTCGAAGGGCAGCCCGGTGGCGATCGCCGACTTCAATGCCGACGGCCTCAGCGAAACCGAAGCGATGATCGGCGGCAGCGTGCTCGCCAGAACCCTTGACGTGAGCGACCGGGCTTCGATGATGGACTTCGCAGCCACTGTTGATGAGTGGACACCGGCCCCGATCGGGGCTGTCGTGAACAATGCCGGCGTCGCCACTTCACAGCCTTTTTCCGGCTCGGCGGTCGAGGATGATGAATGGGTGATGAACGTCAACTTTGGCGGCGTTATGAACGGCAGCTATGCCTTCATGCCGATCCTGATGAAGCAGAACTCAGGCACCCTGGTCAATGTTTCCAGCGTTTTTGGCCTTTACGGTTTCCCCAGCCACAGCGCCTATTGCGCCTCGAAATTCGCGGTGCGTGGATTCTCCGAATCCCTGCGTCAGGAACTTCGCGAAAGTGGAGTCAACGTTGCGGTTGTCCACCCGGGCGGGGTAAAGACGAACATCGTCAAAAATTCACGTTTCCACGTTGACGATGCCGGCAATCGTGACAAGGCGGACGCTGCCGAAAAGTTCGCAAAGCTGGCACGGACCACGCCGGAGAAAGCCGCGAGGATCATCCTTGACGGAATCGAACGCAACGATCCGCGTATCCGGGTCGGGGCCGACGCCGTTTTCATGGATGTTCTGGTGAGGGTCGCGCCGGTCCGCTACTACAACGTGGTCAACTGGATCGCGAAACGTCTCGGTCGCTGAGGCTGGCGGCAAAACGCCGCAATCCGCGGGCCGATCCCGGTGCGTGAATAGGCTTTCGCCATGAGGCTTTCCCTCAAGCGGGGTCTGGTGACGTTGTCCGTCGTTTCATTCGTGGCCGTTGGCGCCGCGACCGTAGCGCCGGGTGGGTCCTCCAGCGCTGACATCCAGCCCCGCTCGTCTGTGAAGTTCCGTGGTTCGATCGAGAAGCTCGATCTTGATCTGAAAAAGCGGATGACCGGTAACTCATGGCATCAAGGCTGTCCGGTGCCCCTTCGGAACCTGCGTTTGCTGAAGGTGGACCACTGGGGGTTCAACCGGAAGGTCCGCCGTGGATATCTGGTTGTCAATGCTGATTCGTCGCGGGACATCCTGCGGGTGTTCAGAACCCTTTTCAGGAATCGGTACGCGATTCGTCGCATGCGACTGGTCGATGCGTACGGGTCGAATGACCGCCGTTCAATGAAGGCGGACAACACCTCGGCGTTCAACTGTCGGGAGATCTCGGGCCGGCCGGGGGTCTGGTCCCAGCATGCGTACGGCCGCGCAATTGATGTCAACCCGGTCGAGAACCCTTACGTCGTTCCGGGCGGGTACGTGTCACCTCCCGCCGGCAGGCCATTCGCCAAACGCCACCCCAGGCGGAAAGGAATGATCGGCCCCCGGGGCAAAGTGGTGAAAGCGTTCGCGAGGGCCGGGTGGAGCTGGGGAGGCAACTGGTACGGCACCAAGGATTACCAGCATTTCTCGGCAACGGGCAGCTGACCGGAACCGCCAGCAAAGAACCACCGCCAGCAAAGAACCCGTGGTCCGGGTCGGTTTTGCCGCGGCCTGGGCGGTGAAACCGACCCGGAGTCGGGAGCAGCCAGCGGTCCCACAGTTCCGGGTCGGTTTCGCCGCGATGTTCGCGGTAAACCCGACCCGGAAGAGCGGGCGGAGCTCGGCGGCTCGGCGGAGGGTTTCTCAGACGGTCACTTCGCCGGCGGACACGGTCGTTTCGTCGAACGTGAATCCAGCCTCAAGCGCCCGTCGTACCGGGCAGGTCTCGGCAACCCGCTCCAGGCGCTTAATCTGGTCATCACTCAGCCCGTCGGGCAGATGAATCTTGATCGCGAATTTGCGGGGTTCGGCATCGGTGTCGTAGTCGACCTCGACTCGCAGGGATTCGAGTTCCCACTCTTTGCGCTGTGCATAGAGCGCGATCATCGTTGAGATGCAGGAAGCCAGCGTGGCTGGCAGCAGCTCGTGGGGTGCGGCACCCATGTCGGTTCCGCCCATGCTCGCGGGTTCGTCGGTGATGATCCGGTGACGTCCGTTTACGTCAACGTCATGTCGCAGGGAAGATCCGACCTGGGTGGCAGTTGCTGTGAGGCTCATCGTTTTGTCCGTTTCGTTGTTTTCAGCTGTGCCCGAATCGCACATCGGGGAGGATTCGGCGGAGTGGTTTCGGCAGCCACCAGGCCCAGGGGCCAAGCAGACGAAGCAGCACTGGCAGCAGGAGCAGCCTGACCAGGAATGCGTCGAGCAGGACAGCGACGCCGAGGATCACTCCCATCTCTTTGGGTGGCAGCGGGCCGGAGAGGGCGAAGGTGAAGAAGACAGCGACCATCACCGCTGCGGCGGCGAAAATCACCCGCCCGCTGTGGGCAAGGCCACCGACCATCGCTTCTTTCGCATCGCCGGTGCGGTCCCAGTGTTCCTTGGCGCTGGAAAGCAGGAACACGGTGTAGTCCATCGAGATCGCGAAGATCATCGCGAAGAAGAAGACAGGCCCCCAGGCGTCAAGGAAGCCCTGGGATTCGAATCCGAGCAGGCCACTCAGGTGTCCCTCCTGGAAGATCAATCTGGCGACACCGAAAGCGGCGGCGGTCCCGAGCAGGCTGGTCAGAACTCCGACCGCGGCCAGGATCGGGGCCTGCAGGGCGACCAGCAGCAGGATGAATCCGAGCACCATCACGACTCCGATCACCAGCGGTGTTTTTTCGGACAGGAGCTGCTCAAGATCGTAGTTTTCAGCAGCGGCACCTCCGACCAGCGCTTCTGCCGGCAGGCTTGCGCGCAGTCGGTCAACCGTGTCGCCAGTGGCTTTGTCGGACGGGCCGGACACGGGGATTGCCTGGATCAGGACCTGTCCGTTGCCGCCGGGCATCGGCGGGGTAACGTTTGCGATTCCTTCGTCCTGCTCGATTGCCGCGACCGTCCCGGCAGCCTCGTCCTGGCTGGTGACGATCTGCAGGGCGCCCGGGGCACCAGGTCCGAACGATTCCTGGACCTGGACGTATCCAACCCGTGAGCCGTCTTCTTCCGGGACAACCTTGATCGAAGGCATGCCTGTCTTCAGGCCAAGAACCGGGAATGCGAGAGCGACAAGCAGGATCGTGGCGACGGCACCGTAAGCAACCGGCCTGCGCCAGAGTCGTTCCGCCCACGCCGCGAAACGCGCGGACCGGTGTTCGCCCGACTGGACCCAGGGCAAGGCCAGTTTGTCGACCCGTGGCCCCAGCTTGCCGAGAACTGCCGGCAGGAGAGTGAGCGTCGCGGCGAGGATGAAAACAACCGAGACCATGATGCCGAGCGCCATCGAACGGAAGGCGGGGGATGGCACGAGCATCACCGCGGTGAGTGAGATCAGAACCGTGACCCCGCTGAACAGCACCGCTTTACCGGCGGTATCCATGGTTTCAGCAACGGCTTGTTCCACCGGTTCGTTCGAACCGAACAGGGCACCGCGGAAGCGGTAGACGATGAACAGGGCGTAGTCGATGCCGAGCGCGAGGGCGAACATCAGGGCGAAGTTCATTGCCCAGATCGAGATGTCGAGGATCTGGGTTCCCAGGTAGAGCGATCCGGCTGATGCCACCAGTCCAAGGATGGTCAGCATCAGTGGCAGCCCGGCGGCGACCAGTGATCCGAAGGCCAGGACGAGAATTATCAGGGTCACTGGCCACGAAATCAGTTCGCTTTTCATCATCGCTTCGCGGTTGGCGGTGTTGAAGTCGGACCACATGCCACTGGCGCCGGTCAGCGAAACTTCAAATCCGTCGGCGCTGCCTGAACTCAACTCTTCTTTGAGGTCGTCAGCTGCCCGGACCATGGTGTTCGGATCGGTGGCGGCTCCGGCCTGAACGATGGCCGTATGGCCGTCTTGTGAAATTGAGGTTCCGGGTTGTGGTGCGACGACCGAACTGACCCGGTCGTCCTTTTTGAGGGTCGTGGTTGCCTGGTCGATTTCCCCCTGGAAGGCAGGGTCGGAAACAACCGCGTCAGGCGAGTGGATTACAACCATGAGCGCGCTGGAAGAGAGCCCGTCGAAGTTCTCGTCGATCATCTCGCGGGTGGTTACCGACTCTGAGCCGGTGGCTTCCCAGCCGGCACCAGAGAGAGCGTGTTCAACCCGGGGGGCGAAGAACCCGAGGATCAGGGCGATTGCCAGCCACGAAAAGAGAACGGTTCGGAAATGGGTTGCCATGTAGCGGCCCATGCGGCCGATTGGTCCGTACTGGTTCATGAGTTCACCTTTCCGGTGGTCGATGAAGGCAGGGAGAAAAGGCGGGTGATGACGAAGGAAGCGGGGCAGGCACCGAAGATCACGAAGAGCCATTGGCTGACGCCGACGAATGCGGTCAGGGCGAGGAACCAGGGGGAGATCAGCAGCGACAGCGCGACGCTCAGCAGGATCATGGTTCCGGCCATGGCGAAGAGCACCCGTTCAAGGGTCCAGTTGCGCCGGCTGGTCGTGCAGGTTGTGGTCGAAGCGCTCATGATTCGCCTCCGGCCAGGATCTGGTCGAGCTCTTCGACCTGGTCACGCAACCCTCCGCAGACCATTTCGCAGATCGCGAAAATCGATTCGTCGGTGATGCTGTAACGGACGAAGTTGCCGTCCTTGCTGCGACCAACGATTCCGGCCTGGTGAAGGACTCCGAGGTGCCGGGAGACGTTCTGCTGGCTGGCGTCGAGTGCTTCGACCAGTTCGGTGACGGTTTTGTCGCCGTCCCGCAAGGTGTCGAGCAGGCGAATTCGCATCGGTTCACCGATTACGCGAAAGCGCTGACTGATCATTTCTACGAGTGGTTCGGGGAGAGGCCGTGGCAAGTCCATGAATCAACTGTACCACTATTTAGTTGTATAGATGTGTGACTCCCGTCAACCGGGTCGGTTTCACCGTCCGGAGCACGGCAAAACCGACCCGAAGCCGAGGGGCCCGTTGCTGCTTCCGATTCCGGGTCGATTTCACCGGACAGGGCACGGCAAAGTCGACCCGGACCGTTCTGGGTCCTGGGCAGGTCACCGCTGACTCCGCTGGGTCAGGGAGCTTCTTTTGCTTCTTTTGTGGCCTTCGGGTTCAGGGTTCTTGGCATCCCGAGCCCGATCACGAAAGGTTCCCCGTCGGCCACCGTGACTTTGAGGCGGACCTTCTGGTCGCCCTCCACTTTGATGCCCCCGGGCCAGATGGTCCTCTCCCGGTCATCGCAGGGGCGGAACCGGACCCGCTGAAACCCGGAGTCCTCTTCGAAGCTCCTCGCCTCGTTTCCGTAGAAGAGCTTCACCCGGCCCCTCATCCCGGAAGTCGCGGCGAGCGTGACCTTGTCCTGGCCTTCGACCAGCACCCCCATCTTCGTAGCCAGGGTCCCGTCGGGCTGCCTGGACATCGCCCGCAAGGGACGTTTACGGATGCCAACCGGCCCGGCATCAATCGAATCCTCACGCCAGTCTGCCGAGCCCGCACCAGCCATCACAACACTGGGCTGGCACCCGGCGATCGTTCTCGGAGGGATCACCCTGGCCGGGGAAGTTTCGGTATTGCCCTGGTGCGACAGCAAAGCAAGCACCGTCACCCCGGCCGCCGCCACAATCAGACGCATCCAGATCTTCACGGAATCGCTCACGGAGCGATCTTAAGGTGAACTGCTCCGGTCAGAACGGACCACCGCCGTGGCTGCCGCTCTTGTGGTGCCACGGGTTGATCCCACCGCGGCCACTGTTGCCGGAGATCGCGAGCACGATCACGCTGAACAACGCGAGCAGGGAGATACCAGCCTTGATCCCGCCGTTCGAGATGAACTGTGAAGCCACGATCGCGGCAACCACGATCAGGATCGCCAGAACCAGCCGCCACCTTCTCCTTAAGGTTTTCATGGGCGCATCATCCCCGATCGGTCAGTCGACCGTGGCACCTGATGCCCAAAAGACCCGTTCGCGCCCAAAGAAAAGGCCCCGGCAATTGCCGGGGCCTTTTTGTAAGCGATGTGCGGTTCAGGTCATCCGCAACCGGTGTTATTGCCACATGACGAGCAGGTGTAACAGGAGCCGGTGCGCTGCATCATGCCTCCGCACTGGTCACAGGCCGGGCCGAGCTCGGCGGCTCCGCTCGAAACCCTGATCCTCGCCGGGATCACCGGAACGTCATCGGTGAGGGCGGATCCGGCTGGAACCGCGGTGCCACCGGTGTCGGCCACCGGATCGGCTCCATGCCCGTTTCCGTTTCCATTGCCGTTGCCGCCGCCGTTTCCGGAGCCGTTGCCGAGATTGATCCCGGTGTGTTCGGCTTCTTTGCGGTTGCGGACTTCCTGGGTCATGATGCCCTGCTCCTCGAGGAAGTCGGGGTCATCAATGAACTGCGAAGCCAGCCAGCGCATGATGTAGTCCGGCATCGACTTGGCGAACGGGATCTCCGGGTTACCGGTGACACCTTCCGGGTCGAACCGCATGTAGCTGAACTTGTTGACGAACACTTCGAGCGGAACCCCGTACTGCAGGCCAAGGGAGATTGCGGTCGCGAAGGCATTCATCATGCCTCGCATGGTTGAACCTTCCTTGCCGATGTCGGTCAGGAAGATCTCGCCGACCGAATCGTCGGTGTACTTGCCGGCGGTGATGTAACCCTCATGGCCGCCAACCGAGAACTTGTGGGTCACGGACTGGCGGGTTTTCGGCATGCGGTGACGGACCGGACCGGCCGGTGCGCCGGAAGTATCTTCTTCCTTTTCCTTCTCGTCCTGGGCGTCGGTGCGAAGCGCCTGGGCTGTCTTCGAGCCATCGCGATAGATCGCCAGTGCCTTGAGGCCGCCTTCCCAGCCACGGGTGTAGGCGTCAGCGATGTCATCGACAGTGGCCGTGTTCGGCATGTTGACCGTCTTCGAGATCGCCCCGGAAAGGAACGGCTGCGTGGCCGACATCATGTCGATGTGACCCATGTGTGAAATCGCCCGCTCGCCGACCGCGACGTCGAAGATCTCAAGATGCTCGAGTTTCAACCCGGGCGCACCGACGATCGTGTTGTTCTCGTTGATGTGGGCTTCGATCTGGGCAATGTCCGCCTCGGAGTAATCGAGGTTGCGCAGGGCCATCGGAACCGACTTGTTGACAATGGTCATGTTGCCACCACCGACGAGCTCCTTGAACTTGACCAGCGAGAAGTCCGGCTCGATGCCGGTCGTGTCGCAGTCCATCAGGAAGCTGATCGTGCCGGTCGGCGCGAGTACCGTCGCCTGGGCGTTGCGATATCCGTGCTGCTCACCGGTTACGACCGCTGTTTCCCATTCGTTCTGCGCGGCGTGCAGCAGCTCATCGTCGAGTCCTTCACTGCCGATCTCGTACGAAGCATCACGGTGCATGCGCATCACGTTGTTATGCGGTTCCCGGTTCAGCTCGTAATGCTCGTAGGGGCCCATCGCGGCCGAGATTTCGGCCGAGCGGGTGTAGGCACGTCCGGTCATCAGCGCGGTGATCGCGGCAGCGACGTTGCGGCCTTCATCCGAGTTGTAGGGCATTCCCTTCGACATCAGCAACGCGCCGAGGTTGGCGTAACCGAGACCGAGCTGACGGAAAGCGTTGGCGTTGACGCCGATCTCTTCGGTCGGGTAGCTGGAGAAGCCGACCGCGATTTCCTGGGCCAGGAAGATGGTGTCGACTACGGCAGTGAAGCCGTCAACGTCGAAGCTGCCGTCGTCACGACGGAACTTCATCAGGTTGATCGACGCCAGGTTGCAGGCCGAGTTGTCGACGTGCATGTATTCCGAGCACGGGTTGGAGGCGTTGATCCGGCCCGATTCGGGGCAGGTGTGCCAACGGTTGATGATCGTGTCGTACTGCATGCCGGGGTCGGCGCAGTCCCAGGCGGCCTTCGAGATCTGGTTCATCAGATCGCGGGCCGGCAAGGTCTTGACCGGCTTGCCGGTGGTCCGGGCGAGCAGGTCCCAGTCCGCATCGTCGCGGCAGGCTTCCATGAAGGCATCGGAAACGCGGACCGAGTTGTTTGCGTTCTGGTACTGGATCGAGGTGAAACCTTCACCGTCGATCGACATGTCGAAGCCGGCGTCACGCAGGGCGCCCGCCTTCTTCTCTTCGTCGGCCTTGCAGCGGATGAAGTGCTCTACGTCCGGATGATCGACGTCCAGCACGACCATCTTCGCGGCCCGACGGGTCTTGCCGCCCGACTTGATGGTGCCGGCCCAGGAATCGGCGCCACGCATGAAGCTGACCGGACCGGAAGCGGTTCCGCCCTTCTTCAGGTGCTCCATTGATCCCCGGATGTTGGAGAGGTTGATGCCGGAACCGGATCCGCCACGGAAGATGTTGCCTTCCTTGGTGTTCCAGTCGAGGATCGACTCCATGGTGTCTTCGACGCTGAGGATGAAGCAGGCCGAGCACTGTGGTGTTTCTTCGAAACCGACGTTGAACCAGACCGGCGAGTTGAAAGCGGCTTCCTGGTGAAGCAGGATCGCGGTGAGTTCGGCTTCGAAGGCGTCGGCGTCGGCGTCGGCAGCGAAGTAGCCACCTTCGCGGCCCCAGTCAGCGATCGTGCCAGCTACCCGGCCGATCATCTGCTTGACGGAGTTTTCACGCCGGTCGGTGCCGATCTGGCCCCGGAAGTATTTCTGGGCGACGATGTTGGTTGCGTTCTGCGACCAGGCACGGGGGAACTCGACGCCGCGCTGCTCGAAGGCAGGGTTGGCCGGATCGCCAATGATGGCATCGCGCAGTTCCCATTCGATTTCGTCGAAGGGGTGGACGCCCTCGCGGGTGAGACGCCTTTCGACGACTACGCCCTTGGGGTTGACTCGGGGTGACTCGGTAACGGACTGGGACATACTCTCGCTCTCTCTCCTGATGCTTTTACGTGTACTTCTGATTTCTGGGCGCTGCCTGGTGCTTCGGGGTGCTGCTTCAGTTCTGTGATGCGGGTGCGGTGGGGCTCAGTCGATCGAGTTCCGCCTGAACGTCTTCGACGTCCAGTTGTCCGTAAACGGTGGCGAACTGCAGGTACGCGACCTGATCGATCTGCCGCAGTCCAGCGAGGCAGAGCTCGCCGATCCTGGCTGCTTCGATCTCTCCGCCAGTGCGGACCGCCGCCATTTCGATCCGGTTGACGACGTCGTCGATGGCTCCTGCTGACACCGGACGTTTGTGCGTGGCCCGTTCCAGGCCGCCGCGCAGTTTGATGCGGTCGAACGGTTGGCGCGAGCCGTCCCGTTTGCGAACGAAAAGCGACTGGAGTTCGTAGCGCTCGTAAGTGGTGAAACGGTGTTCGCAGCTGGAGCATTGGCGCCTTCTCCGCACCGCCGCACCTTCCTCGGAGCCGCGACTCTCGAGAACTCGACTTCCTTGATGTCCACATTTAGGGCAACGCACATAAGAAATTATACTAGGAATGGCGTCGGACGCAATCACCAAACGCTACATATAGCGTTTGGTGAAACTGGCAATTGCGGGTTTTGCGAGATCTACCTGCAAGATTCGTCCCAGATATGGCGTCCCGTCCGAGCGAAACGGATTCGCGTAACAGGGTCTTGACCGCACGATTATTGCCCCACGGTACGATGGGTCGGTGAGTCAGGGCGATTCAAAAGATGGACGAGGCCGGAACGAAGACACAGGTCGCAGGCGCGACGCTGCCGTCGAGAAAGCTGCCGCCGCCCGGACCAACGCGATCGGCAAGGCCAGCCAGGCACGAGAAAACGCGGTTGAAATGGCTACCACTGCCAGAGAAGCCACGGTGGAAAGAGCCGGCATCGCCCGGGATGCCACCGTCGAGCGTGCCACCGCGCTCAAGGATGCCACCGCAGAGAAAATCAAACTGGTCAAACCGAAGTTCCGTGGTGTCTCCCACGAATGGTCATTTTTCCTCTGTCTCGGACTGGGCCTCGCCCTTCTGATGATCGCCGACACGCCGCGCAAGATGCTCGCCGCGGGCATTTACGCGATCACCCTCTGCGCCCTTTTCGGCACCAGCGCCCTCTACCACCGGGTCACCTGGAAAACCACCAAAGCCCGCATGCTGATGAGGCGGCTGGATCACTCGATGATCTTCCTTCTGATCGCCGGCACGGTCACTCCGTTCGCCCTTCTGACCATGAGTGGAACCTGGGCAACCGCGATTCTGATCGGAGTCTGGAGCGGGGCTGTCGTTGGCATCATCATTGAGCTGATCTGGACCGGTTCCCCGAAATGGGTCAGCGTGCTGATCTACCTTGCGGTCGGCTGGATCGGCGCGATCGCTTTTCCCCAGATCGTCGGTTCGGCGGGAATCGGTGCCGGCCTGCTGATCGCGACTGGCGGCATCCTTTACACCCTGGGCGCCGTTGTCTACGCCACCCAGCGGCCCGATCCCAGCCCCACTTACTTCGGTTACCACGAGGTATTCCATGTTTTCGTCATCGGCGCTGCCGCAACCCATTTCGCGGCGATCGCGTTTTTCGCACTCTGAGCTGAACCACGATGAGCATGTTCGATCCGCCTGAGTGGAGCACGATCGCGGTTGGCAGGACATGGACCAGGGTCTTCCAGGCCGGTCCGCAACAAGCCAGCGAAGCCGTTGTCTTCCTTCACGGCAACCCCGGTTCGGCCGCTGACTGGACAGGTCTGGTCACGAAGGCAGGCGAGTTCGGTCGCGCCGTCGCCATCGAGCTTCCCGATTTCGGGCAGACGGTCGCTGAACCCGGTTTCAGCCACACGATCGATGAGTACGCCGATTTTCTCGGGGACGCCCTCGAAACCCTGGGCATCACCAGGACGCAGCTGGTCCTCCATGACCTCGGCGGTCCGATCGGTCTGGTCTGGGCGATCCAGAACCTGAACATGGTCACCAACGTGACTTTGATTAATACCGGTGTCCTGCCCGGTTACAAATGGCATCGTGCGGCCCGTGCCTGGCAAACCCCGGGTGTAGGTGAGCTGGTCCAGGCGATCACCACCCGGGCAATTTTTCGCCGGAGCATTTCCAGCGCCGAACCGCGTGGGCTGCCGCGCGAGTTCATCGATGGCATGTACGACAACTACGACCGCCGGACCAGAAACGCGGTCCTCCATCTTTACCGTGACGTCCGGAAGATCGGCCGCGATTCCGAACTCCTGATCATGCCGCTCGCCGACGCCGACCTGCCCTGCCTGGTGGTCTGGGGTGCGGGCGATCCTTATCTGGGGGTCGAATATGCCGAACGCCAGAAAGAAGCTTTCCCGTCAGCAGAAGTCCATGTGCTGCCAAGCAGCGGACATTGGCCGATGATCGACGATCCCGCCGCGACCAATCGTCTGGTCATCGATTTCCTGCGCCGCAACGGCTAGCTGACCTTGACCGGATTCGGGGCAATAACAATCCCTGAAGTCGCGGCCGCCTTTGACTCATATCCGGAGGACATTCGGGTAGCTTTGTTCAACCTGCGCCGGTTGATCCTCGAAACGGCTGAGGAGACTGAAGGAGTTGGTGCGATCGAAGAGACCCTCAAATGGGGCCAGCCCAGTTACTTGACCAGTGAAACCGGCAGCGGCAGCACGATCAGGATTGCCGCCACCGGCCCGAAATCCGCGCATGACTACGCGATGTATTTCATCTGTCACACCGATCTGGTCGAAAACTTTGAGCACCTCTTCGGTGATGCCTTCACCTATGAGCGCAACCGGGCGCTGCTCTTCAGGCTGGGGGATTCCTTGCCTGAAGGTGAACTGCGGGAATGCGTGGAGATGGCCCTCACCTATCACCGCCCCTGAGGCTGATTGTCGGCCGGGCAGGACCGTCAGGTCGGGCACCCATAACATTCCCGGTCATGACTTCCGAGCAGAACTCCCGCACCCTTTCCGGCAAGACGATGATCATTTCCGGCGGCAGCCGGGGGATCGGGCTCGCGATCGCCCTGAAGGCGGCGGCCGATGGCGCCAATGTCGCGCTTCTCGCCAAAACCGCCGAGCCGCATCCGAAGCTTGAGGGCACCGTTTTCACCGCCGCTCAGGAGATCGAGGACGCCGGTGGCAAGGCGCTGGCCGTGGTCGGCGACGTGCGTAATGACGATGACATCGAGTCAGCGATCAGTCAGACAGTCGAGCGTTTCGGTGGCATTGACATCTGCCTGAATAACGCCAGCGCAATCAATCTGGCTGGCGTCGACGACCTGAAGATGAAGGCATACGACCTGATGCAGGACATCAACGTGCGCGGGACGTTCGCACTCAGCAAAGCCTGCATCCCTCACCTGAAGCAGAGCGAGAACGGCCACATCCTCACCCTTTCACCGCCGATCACGCTCGAACCGAAATGGCTGGCGCCACACACGGGCTACACGATCGCCAAGTACGGCATGACCCTCGCCGCCCTCGGTTTCGCCGAGGAACTGAAAGAAGAAGGAGTTGCCTCAAACGCTCTCTGGCCACGCACGCTTGTCGCGACAGCTGCCGTTCAGAACCTGCTCGGTGGTGACGCCGCGATGAAGATGGCCCGCACCCCGGCGATTTACGCTGACGCCGCCTATGAAGTGCTGACCCGCGACAGTCGCGAGTACACCGGCCAGGCGCTGCTCTGCGAAGACGTGCTCAAGGCAAGCGGCGTGACTGATTTCGCGCCCTACGCCGCCGACGGTGACGGGGCCGAACTGGGAGTCGACCTGTTCGTCGACTCGGTCGATCCGGCCTGACCAAAACCGCCCGCCGGGCCACGGCCAGCGGACTCAGTGGGCTGAAAGCTCGCCGGCTTCGATTGCGGCTTTGACCGCGCAGCCGGGCTCGGTGTTGTGGCCGCAATCGCGGAACTTGCATCGGGAAGCGAGTTCTTCGATCTTCGCGGTGCGATCGTTGTCGATTGCGACGTCTTCGATTAGCACCCCGGGGGCCCGCAGCCCTGGGGTGTCGATCAGCAGGGCACCATTCGGCAGAGTGAAGAGTTCGCGACTGGTTGTGGCGTGACGGCCACGATCGTCGCTGCCACGGATCTCGGCGGTCTTTTGCCGTTCGCGGCCAAGCAGGGTGTTGGCCAGGGTCGACTTGCCAACCCCGGAAGCGCCAAGCATCACCACCGTCTCGGTCGGCTGAAGGCTTTCCTTCAGCCGGTCAAGCCCCAACCCGGTTTTCGAGCTGTAGGCGACAACTTCGGACCGGGGACAGCGTTCGGCTGCTTCTTCGACCGATGGGGCCGGATCTTCAATCAGATCGGCCTTCGACAACGCGATCACGGTCCGTGCGCCTGATCCCTCAGCCAAGGTGATCATGCGGGCAAGGCGATCGATGTCGTGGTCCTTGTTAAGTGAGCTGACCACGATCACCACATCAACGTTGGTTGCCAGAACCTGGATCCGTTCGCGTTCGGCGTCAGCGCGCCGGGCCAGGGTGGTGCGGCGCGGCAGGATCTCCTGGACGGTTCCTTCGGGATCGGCCGCAACCCAGTCCCCGACCGCCGGCATCGAAGCAGCCTCGATCGGGCCCTGCAGCAGGCGGCCGGCAGGCTTTCCCAGTTTCGGCCCTTCGAGGGTCATCAGGTCAACGATGTGGTTGCGGTGCAGGCCAATCACCCGCGCCGGCATCAAGCCGTGAGCATCAAGTGAATCCCAGGCTTCCTGATCGCCTGTTTTCCAGCCAAGAGCTTCCAGGGTGGCCGGCGTTTCGTCTGCGGGCGGATCCGGAAGGTCCGCGGCCGAACCGGCCGCGGTCGGGGCAGGAATCAGAGGTCGAGTGCTGCGGTCGCGCTTACCTTCGATGCTTCGATCAGGTCGAGCAGTTCAGCTTCACGGTTTTCCCGGATCAGCTCGATCGGGTCGGGGTCACCGTTGACGATTCCTTCGAAGAAAACCTTTCGATCCTGGTAGGTCGGCAGGGTCCCTTTGGCCCAGCCGCGTGCGTCGTTCAGGATTATCGCCAGACGGGCGTAGTCCTCACCGAAGATCTCGCTGATTTCCCGTTTCATGCGTTTCGCCAGTGCCGGGGAAGCCCCGGCGGTGGAGATCGCGATGGCCAGCGGGCCGGTACGGACTATCGCTGGCAGGATGAAGTTGCAGAGGGGCGGAACGTCAACCACGTTCGCCAGCATCGCCCGCTTCTCACCGTCGTAATAAATCTTGATGTTGACCTCGGAATCGTTCGTGGCGGCGATCACCATGAACTTGCCTTCGAGATCGATCGGCCCGGCGTACTCACGCTGCTGCCACTCGATTGAACCTTCGGCAGCGAGTTCCTTCACGGCATCGCAGGCATCCGGGGCGATCAGCACGATCTCGCCATCGCAGGCGAGCAGCCCTTCGATTTTTTCGAGTCCGACGTCACCGCCGCCAACCACCAGGCACTTGCGTCCGGTGAGCTTCAGGCACGCGATGTAGAACGGTGTGTCCAGCATGTCCTTGACACAGGTCTGGTCACAGAGCGGTTTCCGGTACTGGCAAACACATTCTTTTCCGGCGTAGGCTTGGGCGGGCATATGACAGCAGTTTAGCTGGCAAGCCAATCCCGCCCGCCGGGACGGGGTTCCCGCCGGCTAAATCGCGTCGACGGTGAGCTTCAGGCCGTCGCTCAGACTGGTCGTCGCGTTCCAGCCCAGTTCTTTGCCGGCACGGGCCGGGTCGATCGAGATCCGGCGAACTTCGCCGGTCTTCTTCTCGGCGAATATCGGATCGAACGAGTGACCGTTGTCGCCATGTTTCGCCAGTTCACCGATCATTTCGAGGAGGCTCACTTCGATCCCGGTGCCGATATTGATCGGACCTTCCACATCGGTTCTCGATGCGGTGAGGATCGCGTCGACCAGATCGGTGATGTAAACGAAATCGCGGGTCTGCTCACCATCCCCGAAAACGGTTGGCTGGCGCCCCTCTTTAAGTAGTTCGCCGAAGATCGCCACGGCGCCAGCTTCACCCTTCGGGTTCTGGCGTGGGCCGTAGACGTTGGCGAACCGCAGCGAGACCGAGTTGAACATGTACATGCGCCGGTAAAGCTCCAGGTATTTCTCTCCGGCCATCTTGCTCAGCCCGTATGGGCAGAGTGGTTCGAGCGGTGAGTCCTCGACCGCCGGCAGGTCGATCCGGCTGCCTTCGCCGTAGATAGCACCGCCGGTCGAAGCGAAAACGAAACGATCGAGTCCTGCTGCGCGCCCGGCATCGATCAGGTTGACCGTGCCGACCACGTTCACTGAAGCATCGAAAGCGGGCTCGTCGATCGAACGGCGAACCTCCCCCTGGGCGGCAAGATGGAAGATCGTTGACGGATTCACGGCTATCACGGTTTCGTCCACGAGGGCCTTGTCCCGGATGTCACCCTCGATCAGTTCGGCCCCGTTCGACAGTGCCGCCGAGAGATTTTCGAGTGAGCCGGAAGAGAGATCGTCGAGGATCGTGACCTCGTCGCCACGGCCAAGAAGGGCGTCGCAAAGATGACTTCCAATGAATCCGGCACCGCCGGTTACCAATGTCTTCATGACGTCGAATAGTAGGAGCAATCCCTTGGGATTGGCTGATAGTCCGGTCAGCATCTCCCAAGACTCCTGCTGATGGCCTGCTACTCTCGCCGGGCTAATGCGACTGATCATCACCGAGAAAAACAACTCAGCCGAGAAAATCGCCGACATCCTGTCCGGCGGTGCCGCCACGGAGAACAAGTCCTACACCGTGCCGATCTTTAAATGGACCGATGGCGACGGCGACCACGCAGTTGTCGGAACCGGCGGCCACATGGTCGAGCGTGCCTTCCCCGAGGGCAAGGAATACAAGCAGTGGAAGCTCGACCTGATCCATGGCCTGGTTGACGCTGAACTCATTACCCGTCCTTCCGACGGCAAGAAGAACACGATCAAGGCAATCCAGAAGGAAGCCAAGGCCGCGGACAGCCTGATCATCGCAACCGACTTCGACCGCGAGGGCGAACTGATCGGCCTTGAAGCGCTGGAAGTTTCACTTGAGGTCAATCCGGACCTCGAACCGACCATGAAGCGTGCCCGGTACTCGGCCCTGACCAAGGAAGAGATCGAAGGGGCGTTCAGCGACCTCGATGAACTTTCCTACCCGCTGGCCAACGCAGCTGGTGCCCGTCAGGACATCGATCTGATCTGGGGCGCGGCTTTCACCCGTGCCGTTTCGCTTACCGCCAAGGCTTATGGCGCCAACTTCCTTTCGGTCGGCCGGGTCCAGAGCCCGACCCTTGGCCTGATCGTCGAGCGTGAGCTTGAACGGCGCGCCCATGTTTACAAGCCGTATTGGGAGCTTTTCGCCAAGTTCGAGCATCCGAGCGGTGCCAGTTTCGAAACCCATCACGAGACCGACAAGTTCTGGGACAAGGCGGAGGCCGAGTCCGCGCTTTCGGCCACGGCCAGCCCCGGCATCGTCAAGTCGGTAACCAGCCGCAAGAATTCGAGCAAGCCGCCGACGCCGTACAACACGAACTCTTTCCAGGTTGACGCTTCCAGCCGTCTTGGCATCACGCCGAAGATGGCGATGAACTACGCCCAGGACCTGTACGACGACGGTTTCATCTCCTACCCGCGTACCGACAACACGCAGTACCCGGATTCGCTGCCGCTCGAGAAGACAATCGCTTCGCTGGTCAAAATCAAGGATTTCGCCGCAGCCGCGCCGCTGCTCGACGGACCCCTGACTCCGACCCGCGGCAAGAAGTTCGACGCGGCCCACCCCCCGATCTACCCGACCCACGCCCTTTACCCGAGCGCCCTTGATGGTCCGAAAGCCCGTGTCTACGAGCTGATCGTGCGCCGTTTCCTCGCGACCTTCGGCAGCCCGATGATCACCGAGTCGACCCGGGCCGACATCGAAGCGGGCGGCCAGACCTATTTCGTCCGCGGCAAGGTTGTGCTCGATCCCGGTTACGCCGGCATCTATACCTACGCCCGTTCTTCCGACGATGAGATTCCGGCCCTCGAAGATGGCCAGAAGCTGGAACTCGAAGGCAAGCCATGGATGGTTGACAAGGAAACCCAGCCGCCGGCCCGCCTCTCCGAAGCGAAACTGGTCCAGCTGATGGACGAGCAGGGGCTCGGCACCAAGGCGACCCGCCCGGACATCATCCAGAAGCTTTACTGGCGCAAGTATGTGCGCAACCATCCGCCGGAGCCGACCGCTACCGGCATGGCGATGTACGAAGCTTTCAAGGAATACGTGCCGGAGATGGCAACCTCGGAAATGACCGCGACGCTCGAAGCGGAAATGGATGAGATCGCCGAGTCAAGCCTGACCAAGGACAGTGTTGTCGATGACAGCCGCAAGCTTGTCCACAGCACCTTCGATGAGCTGATGAAGGGCGAAGAGGAACTTTCGAAGATCATCTGGGCCGGCATGGACAAGGACCGGATCCTCGGCCCCTGCATCGTCT